>NZ_LZKQ01000274.1 GCF_001668675.1 Mycobacterium asiaticum
ATGACCCTCGCGATGTGGTACTGGTCCTCGGTCGGTTCGCCGTCGCTCATCGCCCGCGCGAACATGCTGTCGATCAGCTTCTCGACCTGATCGACCTCCGCGGCCGCGGACGCGTCGGCGAACACGTAGGCGCGCGTCATGGCCTCGGTCAGCAGCGGATTGCGCTGCATCGCCCGGTTGAGCTTGCCGACCATGAAGTTCAACCGCTGGAACGGAGTGCCGCCGGCTACGGCCGACCTGTCGGTCTTGGCGTCGATGCGGCTGAACTCCCGGCCCAGCGCCGACACCAGCAGGTGCACCTTCGACGGGAAGTACCGGTACAGCGTGCCGACGGCTACGTCGGCGCGGTCGGCCACGGCGCGCATCTGCACGGCCTCGTAGCCACCCTTCGACGCGATTGCCATGGTGGCGTCGAGGATTCGTTTGCGGCGTTCGCGTTGCGCCTCGGAGCCGAGTTCGGACTCAGCCAGCACCGCCATGTTCAGAACCTCGCCGGGCCGGCGGCCGGGAGCAGTGGGCCTACTCTGGTCCGCGGACGACATGCCCACAAACGATACGCATTCTCAGCGTGCATCTCCCACCTCCCCGCAGCCGGGACAACGACGTGTACTGGCCGAATAACCGCCGACTTGACGGTTGATCGCTTTCACTATTAGAACACGTTCTAGTGTGGAGGAAACATTCCTGACCATGTGAATTTCCCGACGCAAAGGACTACTGGTGGTAGCAACCGTCACCGATGAACAGTTCGCGGCGCGCGAACTGGTGCGCGACTGGGCCCGCAGCGCGGCCTCGGGCTCGTCCGCGGCGGTGGCGGTCCGCGCCGTCGAGCAGGGCGACGCCGATGCCTGGCGGCCGGTGTTTTCCGGGCTGGCCGACCTGGGCCTGTTCGGCGTGGCCGTCGCCGAGGACGCGGGCGGCGCCGGCGGCAGCATAGAGGATCTGTGCGCGATGGTCGAGGAGGCGGCCAAGGCGCTGGTGCCGGGACCCGTGGCGACGACCGCGCTGGCCACGCTGGTGGTCACCGACCCCGAGTTGCTGGGCGCGCTGGCCTCCGGGGAACGGTTCGCCGGCCTCGCGCTCGAGGGCGACGTGCAATTCGACGGTCAGGCGGCCTCCGGCACCGTGGCGTGGGCGCTCGGCGCCGCCGCCGGCGGTGTCCTGCTGGTGCCCGCCGAAGAGAAGTGGCTGCTGGTCGACACCGCCGCCGAGGGCGTCGAGCTGGAGCCGCTGCAGGCCACGGACTTCTCCCGGCCGCTGGCGCGGGTGGTGCTGACGTCGGCGCCGGTCACCGTTGTGGAGGTATCGGATCAGCGGGTGCGGGACCTGGCGGCGACCCTGCTGGCCGCCGAGGCCGGCGGCATCACCCGGTATTCGCTGGAGACGGCAGTGGCCTACGCCAAGGTGCGCGAGCAGTTCGGCAAGCCGATCGGCAGTTTCCAGGCCATCAAGCACCTCTGCGCGGAGATGCTGTGCCGCGCCGAGCAGGCCGAAGTGGCCGCCGCCGATGCAGCGCGCGCCGCGTCGGATCCCGACCCTCGCCAGTTCGCCGTCGCCGCCGCGCTGGCCGCGAGCATCGGCATCACCGCCGCGAAAGCCAACGTCAAGGACTGCATCCAGGTACTCGGCGGGATCGGTTGCACCTGGGAACACGACGCGCACCTGTATCTACGCCGGGCGCACAGCATCGGTCGTTTCCTGGGCGGTCCCGAGCGCTGGCTGCGCCGGGTCGCGGGGCTGACCCAGCAGGGTGTCCGCCGGCAGTTGGGCATCGACCTGTCCGACGTCGAGGGATCCCGACCCGAGATCGCCGCCGCGGTCGCGAAGGTCGCCGAACTTCCGCAGGAAAAGCGGCAGGTCGCGCTGGCCGAAGCCGGGCTGTTGGCGCCGCACTGGCCGGCCCCCTATGGGCGCGGCGCGCTGCCGGCCGAGCAGCTGCTGATCGACCAGGAGATGGCGGCCGCCGGGGTGGTGCGGCCGGATCTGGTGATCGGTTGGTGGGCGGCGCCCACCCTGCTCGAACACGGCACACCCGAACAGATCGAGCGCTTCGTGCCGGCCACCCTGCGCGGCGATTTCCTCTGGTGCCAACTGTTTTCCGAACCCGGCGCTGGTTCGGACCTGGCGTCGTTGCGCACCAAAGCCGTGCGCGGTGACGGCGGCTGGCTGCTCACCGGGCAGAAGGTCTGGACGTCGGCGGCCCACAAGGCGGCCTGGGGCGTGTGCCTGGCCAGAACCGACCCGGACGCGCCCAAACACAAGGGCATCACGTACTTCCTGATCGACATGAAGTCGCCGGGCATCGAGATCCGGCCGCTGCGCGAGATCACCGGCGACTCGCTGTTCAACGAGGTGTTCCTGGACAACGTGTTCGTACCCGACGACATGGTGGTCGGCGCGGTCAACGACGGGTGGCGGCTGGCCCGCACTACCCTGGCCAACGAACGCATCGCGATGGCCACCGGCACCGCGCTGGGCAACCCGATGGAAGAGCTGCTCAAGGTGCTCGCCGAGATCGACCTCGACGCCGCGCAGCAGGATCGGCTGGCCGGGCTCATCCTGCTCACCCAGGCCGGCGCGCTGCTCGACCAGCGCATCGCGCAACTGGCCGTGGGCGGCCGCGACCCCGGGGCGCAATCCAGCGTCCGCAAGCTGATCGGCGTGCGCTACCGGCAGGCGCTCGCCGAATACATGATGGACGTCTCCGAAGGCGGCGGTCTGCTGCACAACCGGGCCGTGTACGACTTCCTCAACACCCGATGCCTGACCATCGCCGGCGGGACGGAACAGATCCTGCTGACGGTCGCCGCCGAACGGCTGCTGGGGCTGCCGCGCTAGACGATCTGCGTCTGCGCGCAGGTACTGGGCGAGGTCAGATTCACGCCCGAATAGACCACCTGCATATGGGTGCACACGAACACCATCACGTTGCCCATCGGCTGGCCCGTCGACCAGCTCGTCGAGTTGATGACGCCGGTGGTCTGATACTTGTCCGGCGGGCCTTCGCCGAAGTACTGGGTGGTGATCGTATCGGTCCCGCCCTCTTTGAAGACCCGCTCGAATTGGCTGGTGGCGTGCGCGTCCAGGTAGGCCAGTCGGTTGTTGGACCGGATCTCGGTGGTTTGCCGGGCCCACAGTCCGGGCGGGAAACCGGCCGGGCCGTCGGGCGTGCGCAGGTTAGCGCCCGCGATGAAGTCACAGGTGCCGCCACCGTGACAGTTGACGTAGGAGTGGGTCTCGAGCTGGTTCGCCTCGTCCACCGGGAAGAGCGTGGTGGCCATGTTGTCGCCGGCGGCCGCGGTGGGGCTGGGCAATAACGCGACCATGAGCCCGACCAGCGCGAGACCCGGTACCAGCCGTTTCATCCTGTTGTCCCTTCCCGGGTGATTCTTGCGCCTACTCGTCGTAGGTCACTTCTACCGAATCAGATTCCGGGTGAGATTGACAGGCCAGAATTAGCCCCTCGTCGAGGTCCTCCTGCTCCAGCACGTCGTTGACCTCCATCGAGACTTTGCCACTGCGCAGTGTGCAGGCGCACGCGCCGCAGTGCCCCTCCCGGCAGGAGAAGGGCGCGTCGAGGCCCTTGGCCAGCAGCACATCAAGCAGCTTGGCACTGCGCGGCCACGAGACCGTGTGGGTTTCCCCGTCCAGCTCCACCACCGCGGTGGCCGGCGGCTCGTCACCCGTCTGCTCGACCTTGACCGCCGCGAACGGGTCCGACTCCAGCGACTTGAACACCTCGATGTGTACCTGGCCGGCCGGCACCTTGAGGGCTTCCAGGGCTTGGCGCGCCGCCTCCATGAACGGCCCGGGCCCGCAGATGTAGGCGGGTCGGTCGGTGAACGGCCCGGCCAGCTTGGCCAACGCGGCCGCGCTGGGCAGTCCCTGCAGCGATTCCAGCCAGTGCACCACGGTCAACCGGTCGGGGTACTTGGTCGCCAACTCCTGCAGCGCGTCACGGAAAATCACCGAGCGGTCGTCCCGGTTGGCGTAGACGAGCGTCACCTGCCCGCTGCCTTCGATCAGCGCCGACTTGCAGATCGACATGATCGGGGTTATCCCACTGCCGGCCGCCAGCAACAGGAAATCGTCGTCCAGCGTCTTGGGCACGAAGGTGCCCGACGGGGCCAGCACATGGATCCGCATGCCCTGGTGCGCGTTGTCGCACAGCCAATTGGACCCGTACCCGTCGGCGGTTCGCTTGACGGTGACGGTCAGCGCCTCGTCGGTGTACGGCGAGCTGCACAACGAGTAGCAGCGGGCAACCGAGCCGGTGCGGTCGCTGGGGATGCGCAGCGTCAGGAACTGGCCGGGCGCATACCGCAGCCGCCCCGACGGGAGCTCGGGGTCCCCGGCGCCGTCCGGGACGGTGAACACCAGCGACCGCGCGTCATCGGTTTCGGCGATCACTTCGGCGATCTGCAGCTCCAGGACGTGGTCGCCGAGCGGCTCGTCGGGGACGCCCCCGGAAATATCCGCTGTCACGACCCTGCCCTTCCTTCCGTCTGAACTAGAACATGTTATAGAAAACCCGTTTAGTACCGCTACCAGCCGCAGGAATACCCTGCTCGACACAAATCGGAACGTGTTCTAGTCTTTTCTCTATGTCCGCTCTCCCAGGAGGCAAACGTAAGTGACGTCCATTCAACAACGTGACGCGCAGTCGGTCCTCACCGCCATCGACGATCTGCTGCCACGGATTCGGGAGCGCGCCCAGGCGACGGAAGACCGGCGCCGGTTGCTCGACGAGACGGTCCAGGAACTGGACGAGGTTGGCTTCTTCACCCTGCTGCAGCCCGAGCAGTGGGGCGGGCTGCAGTGCGACCCGGCCCTGTTCTACGAGGCGACCCGGCGGCTGGCCAGCGCATGCGGCTCCACCGGGTGGGTCAGCTCCATCATCGGCGTGCACAACTGGCACCTGGCGTTGTTCGACCAGCAGGCGCAGGAAGAGGTCTGGGGCGAGGACCCAAGGACGCGGATTTCGTCGTCGTACGCCCCGATGGGTGCCGGCGTCGTGGTCGACGGCGGTTACCTGGTCAACGGCTCGTGGAACTGGTCATCGGGGTGCGACCACGCGTCCTGGGCATTCCTGGGCGGACCGGTCATCAAGGACGGCCGGCCGGTCGACTTCGGCAGCTTCCTGATCCCGCGCAGCGAGTACCGTATCGACGACGTCTGGCACGTGGTCGGGCTGCGTGGCACCGGCAGCAACACGGTCGTCGTCAAGGACGTGTTCGTACCCCGGCACCGGTTCTTGTCCTACAAGGCGATGAACGACGGCACCGCCGGCGGATATCAGACCAACACCGCGCCGGTGTACAAGATGCCTTGGGGCACAATGCATCCCACCACAATCTCGGCGCCGATCGTCGGGATGGCCTACGGCGCCTACCAGGCGCACGTCGAGCATCAGGGCAAGCGGGTGCGCGCGGCGTTCGCCGGTGAGAAGGCCAAGGACGACCCGTTCGCCAAGGTCCGCATCGCGGAAGCGGCCAGTGACATCGACGCGGCGTGGCGGCAGTTGAGCGGCAACGTTGCCGACGAGTACGCGCTGCTGTCCGCGGGCAAGGAGATCCCGTTCGACCTGCGCGCCCGCGCCCGCCGCGACCAGGTGCGTGCCACCGGGCGGGCGATCGCATCGATCGACCGGCTCTTCGAAGCGTCCGGCGCCACCGCTTTGGGCAACGATCAACCGGTGCAACGCTTCTGGCGTGACGCGCACGCCGGCCGGGTGCACGCGGCGAACGACCCCGAGCGGGCCTACCAGATCTTCGGGAACCACGAGTTCGGGTTGCCGCCCGGCGACACGATGGTATGACCGCGACTGACGAGATAACGTTCGAGTCCACCTCGCGTTATGCGGAGGTAGACGTCGACGGGCCGCTGAAGCTGCACTACCACGAGGCGGGGATCGGCAACGCGCCGACGGTGGTGTTGTTGCACGGCGGCGGGCCCGGCGCGTCGAGCTGGACGAATTTCTCCCGCAACATCCCGGTGCTGGCCGAGCGCTTCCACGTGCTGGCCGTCGATCAGCCCGGCTACGGGCACTCCGACAAACGCGCCGAGCACGGGCAGTTCAACCGCTACGCGGCCAGGGCGCTCAAGGGCCTGTTCGACCAGCTCGGGCTGAAACGCGTTCCACTGGTGGGAAATTCGCTAGGCGGGGGCACCGCGGTGCGCTTCGCGCTGGACTATCCCGACCTGGCCGGCCGCCTGGTGCTGATGGGTCCGGGCGGTCTGAGTGTCAACCTGTTCGCGCCCGACCCGACCGAGGGCGTGAAGCGGCTGGGCAAGTTCTCCATGGAGCCCACCCGAGAAAATCTCGAGGCGTTCCTGCGGGTGATGGTCTACGACCAGAAGCTGATCACCCCGGAATTGATCGACCAGCGGTTCGAGCTGGCCAGCACGCCGGAATCGTTGACCGCTACCCGCGCGATGGGAATGTCGTTCTCCGGCGCCGACTTCGAGCTCGGCATGATGTGGCGCGAGGTGTACAAGCTGCGCCAGCCGGTGCTGCTGATCTGGGGCCGCGAAGACCGGGTCAACCCGCTCGATGGCGCCTTGGTTGCGCTGAAGACAATCCCGCGGGCTCAATTGCACGTTTTCGGGCAGTGTGGACATTGGGCCCAGGTGGAGAAGTTCGACGAGTTCAACAGACTCACGATTGATTTCTTAGGAGGTGCGAGATGAGCATCCGATCACTCGGCTATCTACGCATCGAGGCCACCGACATGGCCGCATGGCGCGAGTACGGCCTGAAGGTCCTTGGCATGGTCGAGGGTAAGGGCACCACCGAAGGTGCGCTGTACCTGCGGATGGACGACTTCCCGGCACGTCTGGTGATTGTGCCCGGTGAACACGACCGGCTCGCAGAGGCCGGCTGGGAATGCGCGAACGCGGAAGGACTGCAGGAGATTCGGAATCGGCTCGACGTCGAGGGGACGCCGTACAAGGAGGCCACCGCCGCCGAGCTCGCCGACCGCAGGGTCGACGAGATGATCCGGTTCTCCGACCCGTCGGGCAACTGCCTGGAGGTCTTCCACGGCGCCGCGCTGGAACACCGGCGGGTCGTGAGCCCCTATGGGCACACGTTCGTCACCGGTGAGCAGGGCCTGGGCCACGTGGTGTTGACCACCCGCGATGACGCCGAGACATTGCATTTCTACCGGGATGTGTTGGGCTTCAAGCTGCGTGACTCGATGCGGCTGCCACCGCAGCTTGTTGAACGGCCTGCCGATGGACCGCCGGTCTGGCTGCGCTTCCTGGGCTGCAACCCTCGTCACCACAGCCTCGCCTTCATGCCCGGGCAAACGCCGAGTGGCATCGTGCACCTGATGGTCGAGGTGGAGAACGCCGACGACGTCGGGCTGTGCCTGGACCGGGCGCTGCGCAAAAAGGTGAAGATGTCGGCCACCTTGGGCCGGCACGTCAACGACCTGATGCTGTCCTTCTACATGAAAACGCCGAGCGGCTTCGACATCGAATTCGGTTGCGAAGGAAGAAAAGTCGCTGACGACGACTGGATCGCCCGGGAGAGCACCGCGGTGAGCCTGTGGGGCCACGACTTCTCGGTCGGCTTCAAGAGCTAGCCATGAATGCTGCGCCGATCGATCCGCGCGCGTTCCGTAGCGTGCTGGGCCAGTTCTGCACGGGCATCACCATCATCACCACCGTGCACGACGACGTGCCGATCGGTTTCGCCTGCCAGTCGTTCGCCGCGCTGTCGCTGGACCCCCCACTGGTGTTGTTCTGCCCGACCAAGGTCTCGAGATCGTGGCAAGCCATCGAGGCCAGCGGCCGGTTCTGCGTGAACGTGCTGACCGAGAGCCAGAAACACGTCTCCGCGCGCTTCGGCTCCAAGGAGCCCGACAAGTTCGCCGGAATCGACTGGCACCCATCGGAACTCGGTTCGCCCATCATCGAGGGATCGTTGGCCTACATCGACTGCACCGTCGCCTCCGTGCATGACGGCGGGGACCACTTCGTGGTCTTCGGTGCGGTCAATTCGTTGTCCGAGGTGCCCAAGATCAAGCCGCGCCCCTTGCTGTTTTACCGCGGCGAGTACACCGGCATCGAGCCGGACAAGACCACCCCCGCCCAATGGCGCGACGACCTGGAAGCCTTCCTCACCACCACCACCCAGGACACCTGGCTCTAGCCAGCCCGTTGTATACAAATTCGACAAAGCATTAGTGTATTGCGAATTGTCCAATAACTAGACTTTCGCCGTTTCTTTATCGCCATTGTTTTTTGCAATAACTAGATTTAATTTCTCTGTGACGGCCCCGTGCCGGGGTACCGACCACAGATAGGGCAATGCAATGACAATCGAAGCAGCCGAATCCCGGGTTTCCGAACTGCGCGAGCGCAAGGCATCCGAAGAAGCCTGGCGATGGATTCTTGACCTGAAAGAACGGGCGAAGTCGGATGGGGCGGCCGCGGAGGCCGAGCTCAACGCGATCTTCAGCAAAGGCACCGCACCAACCAGCCTCGACGGTCCGACTAACGGGATCCTGGTCATGACCACGACCAACCCGGTCGTCGACTCGGCCGTCCGGTTCGTCACCAACCTGTGGATGCCGTGGCAAGGAAAACGCTTCGACTCCGCAGGCCGCGCCGGCGACAACCGGATGACATCGGGCTCGCGCCTGCCGTCGAAGCTGCTGTGGCCGCTGTACCGGATGAAAGACGCCGCCGACGGCAAGCTTGCCTTCGACTTCAAGACCTATCACGATGCCGGCAAGCTGGACCCGGACGTGCAGGTCCTGGTCATTGACTATGCCGACGTCAAGGAGAATCCGTACGTCATCATCCGCAGCATCCGCGACGAGCTGGTCGAGGTGGTGCCGGGCACCTATCTCGGCAAGATCCTGTTCCGGCTGCCGAAGGGGCGCTACGAGATGATCGGCTTCTTCGCGCTGCGCACCTAGAAGTCCTGCTCAGACCCGGTCGTCGGCCTCGACGGCCGGGTCGTAGCCGGGCAGGTCCAGCTCTTCGCGCAGCAGCTCGGCGGCACGTTCGGCGAACATCGAGATCGTCAGGAACGGGTTGACCCCGATGGCGCGCGGGATCACCGAGGCGTCGCACACGTACAGGCCGTCGTAGGTGCCGCCGTCGGGCCGGAACACCCGCCCGGCGTGGTCGACCACTCCGGCGTCGACGTTGTCGGCGGTGACGCACCCACCCATCGGGTGAGCGGTGATCAGGTGCTTGCCCAGGAAGCGTTTGTCCCAGCGCGGGTTCTTGATGTACGTGCCGCCGATGGCCTCCACGGCCGGTCGCATGACGGCGTCCACGTCCTTGTACACCCGCTCGGTCGGAGCGCCCGGCCAGTCGATCTTCACGCTGCCGTTCTTGCGCAACACCAGCTCCCCGTCGGAGTTGTCGTGCACCATGATCAGGAAGCCCAGCGAGTGATTCATCGCGCCATCGGTGTTGAAGGTGATGTCGCGGCGCCAACGCTCCAGCTTGGCCTTGCGGTAGTCGCGGTGGCTGGCCGCCGCCAGTCCCATCAACCCGAACCGGAAGCTGTCGACGAGCGCCCGGGGCAGGGAAAGATCTTGAACCGTGAATCGTTTCCGCAGGTCAGATTGGTCGGCACCGAAGCGCATGGCCGCGGTGATGCTGGGACCACAGGCCAGCAGCGAGCGCGGCGGGCCATCGGTGGTCGCCCAGGTCTGGGTGTCGGTGCGCATGTCGGTGTTGTAGGCGATGCCGAAGTTGTCGCCGTTGCCGCTGAAGTTCTTGCCGAGCCGGGTGGACAGCGGCAATCCCGCCTGGCTCGAGCGCAGCAGGATTCCGTTGCTGCCCAGCGTCCCCGCCGACACCACCACCCGCCGGGCGATGACCGCGGTCTCCTTGCCCGCGCCTTTGTCACCTGTGCGCCGGGTGACCACGCGCCAGCGTCCGTCGGCGGCCGGTTCGATGCGCTGTGCTTCGATGCCGGCGCACAACTCGACGCCGAAGTGGGCGGCCATCGGCAGGTAGTTGGTCATCAACGTGTTCTTCGAACCGGTGTTGTCGCCGGTGCCGTCGCCGCCGTGATTGGGGCAGCGCCGCCGCTGCACGCCGTACTTGGTGACCCGATCCTCGGTGCTGACCGTGATGTCGAGCAGCTGCAGCTGGGCCCCGGCGTTCTTGGCGATCTGCGTGAACGCCTCCACCCGCCGCAGCGGCACGTTCTCGGCGTAGGGCACCGCGCCGAGCATCCGCTTGGCTCGCGTGTAGTACGTCTCGAGTCCTCCGACGGACGGGCCGTGGTCCACCAACCGCTGGAACTCCCGCGGCCACGAGGACAGGAAGACTTCCCGGTCCGGCACGATCGCCACGTTGAAGTTGATCAGCGAGGTACCGCCGAGGCCGTTGGCGTGGATGACGTCGATGGTCTTGAACCGCTCGACTTCGATGAGGCCCAGCGGATTGAACGGCGAACGCAGCTGCGCCGCTGCCGCCTTCTCGGTCTCGGGGAAGCTGCCCGTAGGATGCTCCGACCCGCGCTCGAGCACCGCGATGCGCAGCTTGCCTCCCGCGCGCGCATTGGCGATCCCGAGCCGTGCGGCGGTGATAGCCCCGCCGTACCCGGAACCCAGGATCACCACGTCGTATTCGCCGCCTAATGCTTGCAACGGTGTCGCCAGGGCCGCGGCCATTTCCGCCATGTCAGCAAACCTCCGAATCGGCTGAATGTGTAGCGCAGCTTAAACCCTTGGTCACGCCGCTACCAGAGTTGTCGCGACATTCGCACCGCAATTTACGCGCGCCGCCTTAAATGCCACGTAATGGCGGCGACGTAAAGTTGCTTTACACCGCGAATTCGGCACTCGGTGTCAGTCGCGAAAAAATGGCGTATAAGTCTCGCTTTAATAATGCGCGGTGTTGTACTGTGCGAACTCACCACTTTCCAGCTTCATCTGATCGGGAACCGCCATGCCGTTTGTGTCTGCCGCGCCGTATTTGTCGGCCGCCGCGACGACGCCCGGGCAGCCGGATCAGGTGACCACCGGCCGCACTCCCGGAGGGGCTGCCGGCAACGTGGGACGCCGCGCGCTGGGCAAGGTCGACCGTTCGCTGCAGACCCTCGGCCGTTTCTTCGAACTGGCCGCTCAGTCGGCGATCTACTTGGCCAGCGATCTGGTCCGGCTGCGCCACCCGTGGCGGGACACCCTCAACCAGGCGTCGTTCATCGTCAGCGTCACCGCAATACCGGCCCTGCTGATCTCCATCCCGTTCGGCGTTATCGTCGCCGTCCAGGTAGGCAGCCTCATCCAGCAAGTCGGCGCGACGTCGATCTCCGGCGCAGCCGGCGGCCTCGGGGTGATCCGTCAGGCCGCGCCGATCGTGGCCGCGTTGCTGCTGGGCGGGGCCGCGGGTGCCGCGGTGACAACCGACTTGGGCGCCCGGAACATCCGCGACGAGGTGGACGCCCTGCGGGTGATGGGTATCGACCCGGTGCAGCGCCTCGTCACGCCGCGCCTGGCCGCGATGGTCCTGGTGGCGCCGCTGCTGTGCGTATTCATCATCTTCATGGGGCTGTCCGCCGGCTACGTGATCAACGTCGGCTATCAGTCCGGCACCCCGGGCAGCTACATCGCCTCCTTCGGATCTTTCGCCACAACAACAGATCTCGTGGTGGCTCTGCTCAAGACCTGGTTGTTCGGTGTGATCGTGACCTTGATCGCCTGCCAGCGTGGGTTGGAGGCCCGAGGCGGTCCACGCGGTGTAGCCGACGCCGTCAACGCCTCGGTGGTGCTGGGAGTGGTCACGGTATTCCTGCTCAACCTGGTCATCACCCAGTTCGTCACCATGTTCATGCCGACCAGGGTCGGCTGATGACCGGGTTCACCGCACGACCGTCGCGCTACCTACCGCACGGACTGGCCACCACCGTCCGGTTGCCGATGTCACTGGGCCACCGCGGACTCTCGTTCTTCGAGCGACTCGGCCATCAGGCGACATTCGTCGTCCAAATGCTTGGGGCGGTACCGCGAACGCTCGCCAAATACCGGCGCCATACCGGCACCATCCTGGTCGACATGGTCTGGGGGAGCGGGTCGTTCATCGTCGGCGGCGGAACGGTCGGCGTGCTGGTCTTCATGGGCGCCGCGATCGGGGCGTCGGTCGGAATCGAAGGGTATGCCGCCCTGGACATGGTCGGTATGGGACCGCTCACCGGATTCATCTCCGCCTACGCCAACACCCGGGAAATGGCGCCGATGATCGCCGCGATCGGTTTCGGGGCTCAGGCCGGCACCCGGATGACCGCCGAACTCGGCGCCATGCGTATCTCCGAAGAGATCGATGCGCTTGAGGTGCAGGGGATTCAGTCGATTCCGTACGTGGTGACCCCACGGGTGATCGCCAGCGTGATCACCATCGTCCCGCTCTACCTGCTGGCGTTGGTGCTCAGCTACCTGTGTTGCGCGCTGGTGGTCAATGTGGTGCACCGGCAGTCGTCGGGCACCTACGGCCACTACTTCGACGCCTTCATTCAGCCGTCCGACGTGCTGCTCTCGATCATCAAGGCGAGCATCTTCGTCCTGCTGATCGTGGCGATCCACTGCTACGAGGGCTATTACGCCGCCGGTGGCCCGGAAGGCGTCGGGCACGCTTCCGGGCGGGCGATCCGCGCGAGTCTGATCTCGGTGGTCGTTGCCGACATGGTGCTGACGTTGGTGTTCTGGGGCAACAATCCGGGTCTGCGGTTGTCGGGGTAGCGGATGACCAGTTCTGGCGCCCTGCGTGTTCGGGGTTTGATCGTCGCGGCCGCATTGGTCGCGGCCGGCGGCATACTCTACGAGACCGCACACGGCACCTATGACGACACCTTCCAGCTGACGGTGGTGGCCAATACCATCGGCGAGGGCCTGGCACCCGGGGCGGAGGTCAAGTTCCACGGTCTGGCCATCGGATCGGTGAAGGCGCTGGAGTCGATCGGCTACAACAAGCAGAAGATGACCGTGGTGCTCGACCCGAATCAGGCCCGCGCGCTGACCACCGACACGAGGGCCAGGTTCACGTCCTCAAACGTCTTCGGCACGGCCGCAGTCGAACTCGTCAGCACGGGCAGCGGGCCGTCGTTGCGGTCAGACCAAACCCTGGTGATGGCCGCCGATGTGCAGGCGGCCTCCATCACCGGGCTGCTGCGCCAGGGGCAACGATTGAGCCGCAGCTTCGATACACCGGAGTTCGCGCATGTGATCGAGGTGTTGCGCCGGCACGCCGGCATCGTGGAGCCGGTCGCCAGGGCCGGTGCGGACCTGGCCAGAATCGTGGCGGATACCGACACCATGCCGGTGGCGCAATCACTTTCGGTGCTGGCGTCGTTTGTGGGCGGGCTGCGTGACGTGCTGCCTGTCGTCGGCTTGACCACCGGACTGCTCGACGGGCTGACCCCGTTGGTGGCGCCCGGTGCTGTCGACCGCACCAACCTCGTTTTCCAGCAGACCGGTCAGCTGCTGATGGATGTCGGCCAGATCTCCGCCCGGAACAACCCCTGGATCATCCAGTTGGTCAACGCGATCATGAACGTCGGGATCCCGGCGTCGTTCGCCGCCGGCAGCCTGGCGCCGGCCTACGACCGGCTCTCCGGACTGTTCGACCGCGCCGACGGCGCGCTCACGGTGGTCGACGGCCAAGTGCAGCTGCGCACCGAGGTGACGCTGGATGCCGGAGCACCGCGATGAGACAACTTGGCCGGCCGGTGTTTTGGCTGACCGCATTCACGGCGGTAGCGGCGGTGTGCGCGATCCTGCTCCTCACCGCCTTGCGCAGCCCGGTCAGCGGTCCGGTGTCGCACTACACCGCGACATTCACCGACGTCTCGGGTCTCGACGTGGGCAACGACGTGCGGATCTCTGGCGTCCAGGTCGGCAAGGTCGAGGCCATTCGCCTCGACGGCCGCACCGCCCGGGTCGATTTCACCGCCCTGAACGCACACCCGTTGTACCGCAGCACCATTGCGGCAGTGCGATATCAGAACCTATTGGGCCAGCGTTACGTCGAGCTGGTCCAGCCACCCGCCGCGGGTGACAGACTGCCCCCGGGCTCGGCCATCCCGGTCGGGCAGACCGTGCCGTCCTTCGACATCACTCGGTTGTTCAACGGTTTCCGTCCGGTGTTTCAGACCCTCGATGCCGCCCAGCTCAACCGGTTCGGCGAGAATCTGCTTCGCCTGATCCAGGGTGACGACAGCGGGATCGGGCCGGTACTGCGAGACCTCGACGCCATCTCCAAATACGCCGTCAACCGCCAGGCCGTCATCACCGTGCTGCTGCGTAATCTCAGCGCGCTTTCCCATGACCTGGGCGGCAAGTCTCAACAGCTCTTCCACCTCATCGATGCGCTCACCGATGCCCTCAACACCTTCACATCCCGGGCCGAACAGTTCCGCACTTCTATCGACATCGAGCTGCCGATGCTACGCAGCCTGGTTCAGGTACTGCGAACCGCGGAACAAGGTTTCGATGCTTCGACCTCGCCGCTGTACGGCCTGACCACTCGGTTGTTCCCGCAGACGCCGACCGTCATCGCCGGCCTGTCACTGACCCCGACGCTGATTCAGGGCTTGCGGGATTCTCTGGTCGACGAGGAACGTCCTGCGTTCAGCTGCTCCAACGGTGAACTGCACCTACCCGGAATCGGCGAAGTGTCATTTGCCCAACAGGGTTTGGTGGTGTGCCGGTGACCAGGTTCAGGCTGGGCAGCCGGCGGATGCTGCACGATCGCGCCGAAGCGGTGCGCAGTCGGCGGCTTGGGATCGTCGGTGTATTGGCGATCGCGGTCGCGCTGGCCACGGCCGGGCTGGCCTATGTCAATCCCAGCGGGCAGGCCGACTATACGGCCCACGCCACCACTTCGGGCGGCGCCCGGACCGGCGACGAGGTCCGCATTGCCGGTGTTCCGGTCGGAAAGGTCACCAGTGTGCGGCTTGACCGGACACTGGTCGAGTTGACGTTCAGTGTCAAACGGTCGCTGCTGATCGGGTCCGAGTCAACTTTGGACATCAGGCTGCTGACACCGCTGGGCGGACACTACCTCGCGCTGGACCCGCAGGGCGGCACACCGTTGAGCCGCAGCGGTATTCCACCGCACCGGGTGAAGGTCCCGTTCGAAGGCAACGACATCATCCAGGCGGTGACACCGTTCCTGCGGGATGTCAACGGCCAGGTGATCCACGACACCTTCACCGAGCTGGCCGACGCCACCAAAAAGTACCCCAATGCGCTGCGCGAGATCCTGCAGTCCGCCAGCGAGTTGACCCGATCGCTGAGCAAGATGAGTGGTGACTTCCAGCGCGGCGTGAACTTCGTCGACCACGCCGGCAGCGCTCTCACCGCGGGACGCCACCAACTCACGGCGTTGCTGGAGCAGTTCGCGTTGGTAGGGCAGCGCTACACCTCGAAATCCGTTGACATCATTGAGTTCTTCACCCTGCTGGCCGAACTGACACGCATCATCGACCGGGTCATGGTGTTCTACAACCGCGAGCTCGCACCGTCAATCAACGGCATCGACGACATCGTCTCGGCGCTGGTAGCCCATCCCGAGCGGGTGGGCAAGGCCAGCGAAGGCCTCCATCAGGTCATCGACGTGTTGCTGCCGATGCTGCGCGGGGACGGCGTCGTGGTCGACCGGCGCAATGCGCCGACGATCTGTCTGCCGAACATGGTGAAGCAGTGCTGAAATGAAGAGACCGGTACTGATAGCCGTATCCGCGGCGAGCGTGGTTGCCACGGTGGTGACGGGAGCCAAGCTGATGGCACCCGACTTCGGCGCCAACAGGGCACTGTGCGCGGAGTTCCGAGACGCCGTCGGCCTGTACCCGGGCAACAAGGTGCAGTTGCTGGGCATCGATGTGGGTGCCGTCACCGCGATCACCAACGAGGCCGACCACGTGCGGGTCGACTTCACCGTGCCGAACGACCTTGAGTTGCCGGCCGATGTGGGGGCGCTGAGCTATTCTCAGTCGGTCGTCGCCGACCGGCATGTCGAACTCACCAAGCCGTATGCCGCAGGCCCGAAACTGACTGGCGCGCAGTGTATCAAGCTCGAGTCGACCAGGACCCCGATCAGCGTCAGTCAAACCTTTTCTGCCGTCGACAAACTCGCCGGCACCATCCTGGGTTCAGGCGAGGGCCAGGACCCGATGAAGGCGCCCGGGGCTCAGGCGATCAACGAAAGTCTGGCCGCGTTGAGCCGCTCGCTGGAGGGCACCGGCCCACAACTCGGTGAGACGCTGCGGAACCTGGTGGCCCTCGTCGGCGATCCCAATAATGCCGACGCCGAATCCCGTCGGCTGCTGGCGAACAGCGAAGTGCTCACGTCCGATTTGCTGCAGCACTGGGACACGTTCAGCACCGTGATCCAGACGCTGCCCGAGAGCCTGCGGATGATCGAGGGACTGTCGACCGGCTTCGGGTCAGCACTGGGTCACCTGGCGCACTCGCTGCCGCTCCTGGTCGATGCGTTGAACAGGTTCGGACCCCGGGCGTACAACAACATCGGCGACAAGCTGATCCCGTGGCTGCGGGACGTCCTCACCGCTTTCACACCGCAGATCGTCGGATTCATCAACGCGTTACCGCCCGTGACCAACTGGATCGCTTCGCAGTACCAACCGGCCTGGGGCACCCACAACGTCACCTATCTTCCGCCGCAGGTGTCGATATCACCGACTCAGGCCCGTGCGGCCTGTGATGCGTTGCGGCAGCGCAACATCACCGGTGCCGAGGCGGCGTGCGCACCGGGCAGGTCCCCGGACGCGGTCTCGCTCGGCCTGACCGATCTCCTGCTGGGGGCGGCGGTGTCATGATCCGGCGCTTTCTGCCTGCCCTGATGCTGATCGGGCTGCTGTCCGGTTGTGCGCTGGACCCGACCCGGCTCCCGGTACCCGGCGCGTATACGCCAATCGACAAGTACTCCATCAAGATCGAGTTCTCCAGCGTGCTGAATCTGCCGGCCCGGGCCAAGGTCGACCTGGGTGGAGTGCAGGTGGGCGTCTTGGAGCGGGTCCAATTGGTCGGCAACACGGCGGTCGCCCACGTCGACGTCGACGTCGACGTCAAGCTGCCGCGTGACATCCGCGCCGAGTTGCGCCAGGCAACGGTGCTGGGCGACATCTACATCGCGTTGCTGCCTTCGGAGAGCCCGGCGCCGTCATGGTTGCGTAACGGCGACACCATTCCGCTGCGCAACACCGTTCCGGCAGACAACGTCGAGGACATCCTGCGCTCGGTGTCGACCCTGGTATCCGGTGGCTCGCTGAATACCCTGCAAGAGTCGGTCGTCAACTTCAACCATGCGTTCTCCAAGGACCCGGCCGAGCTGGACCGGATGCGGCAGAAGCTGGCCGGCATGCTGCACGACCTGGCGGCGAACGAAGATGTGATCGACGAGATCCTCAGCAGCACCGCAACTGTGAGCGACGGCCTGCTCGCCGATACGTGGGCGTTCGACCGGCTGGTCAACGAGGGGCCCGCAAGACTGCACGGCATGGCCGCCGTGCTACCAGGCATCATTCAGTTGCTTGTCTGCGCACAGGATCTCGGCCGGTATGGTGGCCAACTGCTGGTCCCCAATACGCCGGATTTGCTGCGGATGCTGTCCTACATCACCCCGACGGTGCGGACCATCGCCTCGGCGGACACCACCTTCCCGGCCGTCGCCGAGAAGTTCGTCGCACTGATGCGGGATAAGTTGATCCCGTTCTACAGCAACGGCAGTCCCAAAGTGAGCGTCACCACCGACCCCGGAACGCGCGCGGATGAAGCGATCTCGGTGCTGCGAACGATGGGGATGCTGCCATGAGGTTCAACGCGACGATCACCTCGGGCATCCTGGCGGTGGTGACATTGCTCGGTGCTACCTACTTGACGTTCGGTGTGCTCGACGTCGAACCGACCGGCCAGAACACCCGGCTCACCCTGCTGCTGGACAACTCCGGTGGATTGATGCCCACGTCGCAGGTGACGATGCGGGGGATCCGCATCGGCAAGGTATCCGGAATCCAAACCACCGCTACCGGTTTGCGGGTTGCGCTCGATATCGAACGGCAACATCCGGTCCCGGTCGACAGCGCCATCAGCATCCAGAATCTGTCCCTGGTCGGTGAGCAGTACATCGACTTCACGCCGAATCGTGTCGCACCGCCGTATTTCACCGACAACACCGTTATCCCGGCGGAGCGGGTCGCCGCCGCCGTCACCGTCAGCGACCTGCTCAACAAGGCCAATGCGCTGCTTTCGGTACTCAACCCGACCTACGTCAACAACATCGTCGGCAGCATCTCCCACGCTTTCGCAGGAAACGACGCCGCCCTGGACTCGCTGGCGACCACTGCACGGCTGGCCGCGAACATGGAGCGGGACGACAAACTGCTGCTGGCCACACTGTTCGGCAACGTCGCGGTGCTGACCACCGACATCAGCAACGAGGACGTCGGGGCTGTACTCACCAAAACCGGAGCGGCGCTGCCCAGTTCGGTGTCGGCATTGGCAGACCTGACCCGCAGGGTCGACGAATATGCGCACACTGGTGACGGCGTCTTCGCCCCAGGCGCCCCGGTCCCCACCCTGGTGTCCAACCTCCAGCGGTACCTCGACATGCTGTCCGGACCGCTGAGTACCTTCGCCGCGGCGCTGGAACCGGCCACCGCACCACTGCGCGAATTCAAAGTGGACGCAGGACACTTCGTCGACTTGTGGGAGTCGACGTTCAACGACGCAGGCGGCGTTCGCGTGCACGTCACCGTACCGAGAGGACAACCATGAGCAATGACACCCTGATCGAGGAGACCGTCGAAGACGTCACCGAGACTGAAGACGTCACCGAGAACGGCGTCACCGAGACTCCCCCTGTTGACCGGCAGCGCGCTCCGCGCCGTCGGCGTGGGGTGTGGGTCCTGCTGGTTCTGGCACTGCTCGCGGCCGGATGGTTCGGATTCGACAAGTACCGCAACGTCTCCCGGGAGCTGACGGCGCTGCGGCAGAGCGAAGCAGATCGCCAAGCCGCGTCCCAGCTCGCGAGGGACTACGCGCTGAAATCGCTCACCTATAGCTTCGAGGACCCCGACGCGTTCTTCCGTGCGGTGGAGGATGGCGTCTCGCAGACGCTCAAGGACAAGTACGTCAACGCGACCGAACTGCTCAAAGGCATCATGACGCAGGCGCAGGTCACCTCATCCGGTGAGGTACTGGCCACTGACGCGGTAGCGCAGCCGGGGCAGGTTTACCAAGTGGTGGTATCGGCCGCGCAGACCACCCGCAATCTGCAAAACCCGAAGTCACGGGTGTCGCTGATCTTGTTGCAGGTCACCGTCAATAAGGCCGGCGACAAGTGGCAGGTGTCCGACATCGGACCCAAGGCGGGCAGCCACGCCAACGCAGACCGGATGTCACCACCGGACCCCGGTCCCGTCCCGGGCCGATGAGGTTTGGCGACCGCATTGTGCGGAAATGCGGTGCCGTATGCCGGACACTCGGGCCGTCGAGGCACTCACCGATTACCTGAACACCCAACTCGACGAGATCACGGACGGGGATGCCGGGCTGCGCCGTGGAGACGATCCGATCCACGACACTCGGGTGGCGATCCGACGGCTGCGCAGCACGCTGCGGGTGTTCCGCAAGGTGCTTGACGGTTCGGCGGTCGGTGACATGGACGATGAACTCAAGTGGTTCGCCGGCCTGCTCGGCGAGGTCCGCGATTGCCACGTCCAATCACGCCGCTTCTCCGATGCGCTTGACGAGCTGCCCGACACCCTGGTCCTGGGCCCGGTGCGGTCGCGAATTCGCAACGAGCTGAAGGCAATTGAGTTGCCGGCCCGCGCCCGTGTCGCCGAGGCGATGGAGTCCGAACGCTACCTCGCTCTGACCGCTGTGCTACGCGACTGGCGCGCCGACCCGCCCATTGCTGCCGGGCTCACCCGCGGGCAACTGCGCAGGCGAACCGATCGCGCGCGGCACAAAGCCGACAAGCGCCTGGCCGAAGCCCTCGACGACGGGTCCGGGGAGATGCTGCACCGCGCACGCAAGGCCGCCAAGCGTGCGCGGTACGCCGCCGAACTGTGCCGCCCGATCGACAGGGATGCCAAGCGGGTCGTCAAGCGGTACAAGCACATTCAACGGGTATTGGGTGACCACCAGGATGCCGAGGTGGCTACCGCGACACTGCGGCGCTTGGCGATCGCAGCCGGTACCACTCCCGGCGAGAACGGGTTCACCTACGGGCTGCTGTATGCGGGGGAACGTCAAATCGCAACGCGCAGCCGGGAAGCGGTGCGCCGGCTTTGACTATGGATTTGACTATGACTTTGACTAAGGAGTCGTGTTCGCGCCGCGGTAGTGCTCGGCGTCGCGCCGGGAGCCGTCCTGGTAAGAGGGGTTGGTGAACTCCTGGCTCCACGCCGTGTCCTCGGTCGGCGTGTCGTCCTGGCGGGCCTGGCCGGCCTGGTCGGCGCGGTCGGCCTTGTCCCTGCGAACCGTCGGATCAATGGAGTCGGCGCGCTTTAGCTGCTCGTCGAGCTGCTCGCGCGATGTCGCCACCTCGTTCTGGTGGGCGGCGGCGCGTTCCTGCAGCCGGGCGGCTTCGGCCGCCTTGGCCTCGGCTTCGGCTTGCGCGGCACGCGCTTTGGCGGCGGTTTCCTGGGCGAGCGCCTCGCGGCGTTCCACTCGGGCGGTGTCCACCCGGGCCTGCTCGCGGATCTGTTCGGCTTGCTCCAGCTGGCGACGCCGCTTGGCCCTGTTCGAGACGACGACCAGTGCGGCAATCAGCGCGATGACCACCAGGGCGGCAATCACAATCCAGACGATATTGCTGGTACTCATAATGAGCTCCATCGATAGATCGGTGTGCGGTTGTGCGGCAGCCGTCTCTACCGAATCCCCATCTTGTACAGAGATAAAACAAGCGATCTGAGACCGCTAGCTGAAATCGAGCGCCTCAACCGTCGCCGTCCCGCCCTCGTGCGAAGGACGGTTGGCGCCGCCGATCACATAGATCGTCCGGCCCACCGTCGCGACCGCTTCGCCGTGCCGCGCGGTCGGCATGGGGGTGAGGGTCGACCACTTGCCGTCGGCGATGTCATAAGACTCCACCACAGCCAGGACCCGGGTCGGTTCTTCCCCGCCGACGGCCACGACGCGGCCGTCGATGTAGGTGGCACCGTAGCTGCCGCGAGGGGTGGGCATGTCGACCAGCTTGGTCCAGGTGCCGGACGCCGGGTCATATCGCTCGAAGGCCGCCGAGTTCTTGTCGGCCGACAGGAAGCGGCCGCCCACCACGTAAACGTAGGTCCCGTCCGATACGGCGGCCAGGTGTTCGCGCGGGGTCGGCATGTCGGCGGAGTCTTTCCAGGAGGTGCCGTCGAAGACCTCGGTCTGCGGCACCACTTGCTTGGCGTTCTGGCCCCCTACGACCACCAGCTTGTCACCGACCACCGCGGCGCCCGGTGCGGCGCGGGGGTGGGTGAGGGGCGGCAGCTCAACCCAGTTGTTGCCCCGCAACGCGAACACCTTGTTGGAGGCGTCGGCGATGTTCTCGGTCGCGCCGCCGAGCACCACCACTTCGCCGCGATAGGTGGCGGCCGCGGCGTGGTGTAGCGCCATAGGTAACGGCGGACCGGTCTCCCAGGTCCCGGACCGCGGGTCGTAGCTCTCGACGGTGTTCAGCACGGTGCCGTTCAGCAGACCGCTGATCACCCAGATCTTGTCGTTCAGCACCGTCCACGCCATCATCAGCCGCGGCGTCTTCGCGTCAGGCAGGCTGCGCCATTGTGACGCCGGCTGAATCTTGCGCGCGGGCAGGGTGAGCGCCTCCGCCGAGGACACCACTCGCTGATCCGCGGGACCCGTCGACCCACCGATCGCATACACGGTCTTCTCCACCGCGGCGACCGCCATCCCGTGCCGCGCCGTGGACATGTCCGGCAGCGCGTCCCACACTTTGGCCGTCAAGTCGAACACCGACACACTCTTGAGGGTTTCACCACCGGACAAACCACCGACCGCGACCAGACGTCCATCGGCGATCGCCACACCGAGATCGCTGCGCGGCCGCTGCAACGGTGGCAACGTGCTCCAGGACTTGGCGGCGGGGTCGTACGCCTCGACCGCGGCGGAGTCCGTGCTGCCACTGGCTCCGCCTACGGCGTACACCAATTTGCCGTCGGTGGCCGCAGCCAGCAACTGCCGTGGCGTCGGGATAGGCGCTCCGAGGGTCCAGGTGTTGCCGTCGAAGATCTCCGTGGTGTTCAGCAGGGCACCGTCGGCGTCCACACCACCGGTGACGATGATGCGGTCACCGACCACAGCCGCGGCGGCCGCCGCCCGGGGCTGCAGCAGGCGCGGCAGCTCGACCCAATGACTGTTGACCACTCGCCAAACCTGGTCGGTTGCAGCAGGTTTCGTCCCGGTTGTCTTCCAGCCGCCCAGGACGACCGGGTTGCCCTGCCAGGTCACCGCTGCGGCGCGCTGCACCGGGACGGGAAGGTCGTCGCCGCCTTTCCATTCGTCGATGGCGGGGTCGTAACCCTCATGGCGCGCGGTCACCGATCCGTCGCTGCCGATGCCGCCGAAAATCCAGATGGTGCCGTCGGATTGGGTCGTCGCCGTCGCGTCGCGCGCGGTGCGCGCATTGGTGATCGGTTTCCACTGGACGGGCGCCTGGGTCCGCGGCTGGCTCGTCGCTTGGTTGTGCTTGTTGTCGTCCTGGGACATCGCGATGACCACGCCGCCAATGACCAAACAGAGCACCACCGCGATCGCCCCGGCGATTATCAGCCGGTTCTTCTTGGTCGCGGACCGACCGAGGAGCGCCTTCGGGCCCGTGGGTTTGCCTGGGGAAGCCGGCGGCGGTGCCTTGGCGACCTGCGGCTCGGTGTGTGCCTGCATGCTACGCAGGATGTTGGTCGCCTCGGCGAAGTCGCCTGGTGTCGAGTCGCCGCGGGGAGCTGGCGGCGGACTGATGGGTGGCGTGATCGGGGAAGTGCGGTTGTCGGTCGGCGGGCCGGGGGGCCGCGGCTGGCGGCTATCGCCGGCCGCACTGGGTGGGCCGCCCGGGGCGCCCGGAGCCAGGATCGCGGTGCGCCCGGTGTCACCGACCCGGGTGATCGCCATGGCATCGGGCTTGAGGCCGTTGGCCCGCTGCGCGGCCTGCAGGTCGTGCCCGAACTCCTCCGCCGTGGACGGGCGTTGGGTTGAGTCGATCGACATGGCCCGCTCGATCGCCGAGCACACCGAGTCCGGGATGCCCTCCGGCCGCATATCCGGGATCCCGGTGGAACTGATCCGCAGGTACTGCGCGATCAGGTCCTCACCCTTCCGGCGCTCATGGGCGGCGTTGCCGGCGATCAGCGCATAAATCGTCGCGCCCAGCGAGTAGATGTCCGCCGCCACCGTCGCGGGGTTACCGGTCATCACTTCGGGCGCTGTGTAGTCGATGGTGCCGGAGAAGAAGCCGGTCGCCGTTTCGTAACCACCTTCGATGTGCGCGATCCCGAAGTCGCTGAGCTGCGGCTCCCCGTAGTCGTTGATCAGCACATTCGCCGGCTTGATGTCGCGGTGCAGGGTGCCGTTGCGATGCGCGGTCTCGAGCGCTCCGCACAACTTCACGCCGATCCGCAGCGCCTCAGGCCAGGGGATGGGCCCCTCGTGCCGTAGCCGAACAGCCAGGGAGTCCGCGGCGTGGTAGGGCATGACGATGTAGGGCCGATTGCTGGTCGTCATTCCGACGCGCAGGATGTGCACGATGTTGGGATGGCCGGACAGCCCGCCCATCGCGTAGCCCTCGCGCAGGAAGCGTTCCCGACTGTCCTCCTCGTCGAGGTGGGACGGCAGCACCTTCACGGCGACGCTTCGCCCCAGCGACGTCTCGTAGCAGCGGTAAATCACCCCTGCCCCGCCGCGCCCAACCTGGCGGGCGTCCTCGAAGCCGGCGGCGGCCAATTCCGTGATGATCGCGCTCGGTGCCGCCCCCTCCGCTGAAGGTCCTTCAGGCATGTCGTCGGCGCTTCCCTCCGCGGAATCTGGTTGTTCGCGGACTCAACAGTAGCGAACCTCACCTCCGCTAGGAACCGTTCTGGCAACGATCGTTTCGGCGAGTCTTCTGGGGTAAACGCCAGCCAGGCAAAGCCGGAAGGGGTATGCGCCGCGGCGGCGATGCCTGGCCGGAGAATGGCTGTCATGGCATTGGATCTGACCGCATACTTCGATCGCGTCGGCTATGGCGGGGCAAGTGAACCGACTCTCGATGTCCTGCAAGGTCTGGTGACCGCGCATACCCGCGCCATTCCGTTCGAGAACCTCGACCCGTTCACCGGGGTTCCCGTCGCTGATCTCGGTCCAGAAGCGTTGTTCGACAAGCTTGTTCGCCGCCGCCGGGGTGGTTACTGCTATGAGCAGAACGGGCTGATGGGCTACGTGCTGGCCCAACTCGGGTATCGGGTGCGCCGCCTCGCCGGCCGGGTGGTGTGGATGCGGCCGCCGGACGCACCGCTGCCGGCCCAGACCCACACCGTGCTGGCGGTGACGTTTCCCGGCTGCGTGGGGCCGTACCTCGTTGACGTGGGTTTCGGTGGGCAGACACCGACCTCGCCGTTGCGCCTGCAGACCGGCGGCGTGCAACAGACCACGCACGAGCCGTACCGCCTCGAAGACCGCGGCGACGGGCTGGTGCTGCAAGCCCAGGTGCGCGATGAATGGCAGGCGCTGTACGAGTTCAGTACCCAGACCCGGCCACAGATCGATCTGACCGTCGGGAGCTGGTACGTCTCGACCCATCCCGATTCGCACTTCGTCACCGGCCTGATGGTGGCGGCGGTTACCGACGACGCCCGGCTGAACCTGTCCGGCGGCAATCTCGCCATCCACCGCGCCGGAGGCAGCGAGAAGATCGTGCTTGACGACGCCGCCGCGGTGCTGGAGACGTTGAGCGATAAGTTCGGCATCAACGTAGCCGAGGTCGGTGACCGGCATGTGCTCGAATCACGAATCGAGCAGGCTCTGGACGCTCAGCAAATCGCTCAAAACTGAAAGCTGCGAACAGGTTTCAGCGGCGCGCGAAGTCAGGTGTCCGTTCCGGCCAGACCCCGTTGGCGATGGCATAACGAAAAGCCAAGCGCAGCAGTTGTGTTCGGGCCAAGGCTCGCACCGGCCAGGGTGGCCGGTGCTCTTCAGAGCTCAACAATGCGGCCGTGCGTGCGTGCATCATCCGTTGCACGGCTTGGATCATGACCGCGGGGATTGAGCGACGGATCTGTACGCGGGCCAGGTGCCGGGTGGACAGGGTTCCGGCGCGCAACGGGCCGGCCACGATCCGGGCGGTGGCCACCGCGTCGCAAATCGCCAGGTTGATTCCGATGCCGCCGGCGGGCGACATGGCGTGCGCGGCGTCGCCGATGAACAGGATGCCGTCGGCGTACCAGCGGCGGAGCCGATTCACCCGCACGTCAAGGTGTTTCACATCCTCGAGGGATTCGAGAGCGTCGACCCGGTCGGCCAGGCTGGGCACCAGCGCCGCCATGTCGCGGCGGAGCGCTTCGATACCCCGCGCTCGCATGACCGCGTCCTGCCCCGTGGGGATCCGGAATCCTATTTGGTAATAGTCGCCCCTGTTGAGGGTCGTGCAGCGGTGGCCGATGTGTGCGACGCCCGCCAATTCGGGTGCATCGGTTGCGTAGCGCGGCAACCGGAACCACCACACGTCGGTCGATACGGGGAATTCGCGCGGGCGCAGGCCCACGCTTTGACGCAGCGTGGACCCTCGACCGTCGCAGGCCACGGTCAGATCCGCGTGTAATTCCCGTATTGCTCCGTCCGGATCCCGATAGCGCACGCCGACCACCCGCCCCGCCCGTCGCACTGGGCCGACAACCTGCGTGCTGCGCCACAACCGGAATGTCGGCTCGGCCTTGCCCGCGGTGGCCAGCAATTCCAGAAAGTCCCACTGCGGCACCATCGCAGCGGCCTTGCCCGGCGCCCGAAAAGCGCGCAAGGTCAGACCATTCGAGCCATCCCGGTGCGGTCCGCTGACGCGATCCATGTGCTGCTGCGGGATTTGCGCGAACTGCTCGGCCAGTCCGAGGTCGTCCAACAGCCTACGAGTACTGGCATGCACGGTATCGCCGCGGAAATCACGCATGAAGTCGGCGTGCTTCTCCATCACCGTCACCGTTACTCCCGCGCGAGCAAGCAACAACCCCAACACCATTCCGGCTGGGCCGCCCCCGGCGATCACACACGTGGCCGAATCTGCAGAATTCATCTTGATCACACCTTCATTCGCTCAGCGCTGTTCGGGGAAACTGGATTGTGCGGGTCAGTAGACACGTGCCGAGGACGCAGGACAGCCCTGCCAGGAGGAACGGCGTTCCGATCGACCAGGTGAACGCCGCGGTGGCCGTCAAAGGGACGATCAAGTGCGCTACGACGGTGAGTCCATGCGCGAACCCCAGCACCGCACCGCGACTCGACGCGGGACTTGCGAAGGAGAACAGCGTAGCCAGCAACGGAGAGACCAGCCCGGTGCCGATTCCGATCAAGCCGACGGCGAAGAGGACGGGCACCGCCGTCGTGCTGAGGCCTAGCACCACCAGTCCCGCACCTACGACCGACAGTGCACCCAGGGCCACCCGCCGCTCCCCGTAGCGGGCAGCGCAGCGCCCGACGATACACAACTGAATGACCATGACGACCGTGCCTTGGTAGGCCCTCAGCCATGCGATGGGTGATTGTCCCCAGCCCAGTGCGGTGTGGATGTACAGCGCCAGCACCGTCTCCAGCGTTGCTATCGCGCAGCCGAAGAGCAGCGCAGTAGCGGCCAGATGACGTAACCGGTTGTCGCGCAGAAGTTTGCGCCACCTCGGCGCTGGCTCACAAGCTGCATCGGGCGTGGTTTCGCGTCGAGTTTCCGGTAACAACGCCCAAGTCATGACTGTGTTGACGACGCCCAGCACGGCGGCCACCCACATCGGGACGCTGGGTCCGAGTTGGGTCAACGCACCGCCCAGTGCCGGGCCCACCGCGTGGGCGGCGCCGATAGCGGCTCCTAAACAGCCCATCGCCCGTGCCTGCCGGGGTGCGGGGACGTGGTCGCAGACGATCGCGTGGGCGGTGCCGACGACCGAAGCGCCGAACCCGCCCACGATGCGGGCCACGAACAGCATGGCCAGCGAGCCGGCTACGGCGATCAGCGCAAAGGATGACGCCGACAGGGCCAACGAGGCGATCACGATCGGCTTGCGGCCGTGGCGATCCGAGAGCGCTCCCAGCACCGGCGTGGACGCGAGTTGGGCCGCGGCGTACGCGGTCAGCAGCGCCCCCAGCAGCAAGGGCGTTGCGCCGAGGTGCCGACTCCACAACGGCAGCAACGGCACCACCATCATCAAACTCGTGTAGTCGGCGAACACCGCGGCTGCCGCAAGCGGCACCGGCGACCGCATCCGGTTCGCCACAGTTGCCCGCGTCATGACACGAAACACGTTGGGTACGGGTGCGCTGCGTGTCGTCTCACCGGGGATCGGTCGCTTCGTCCCGCTCGCAGGCCCAATCGCTCGGCATCACCGGCACACCAGCTTTGCCGCCGAATGTCCCGTTGGGCAACGTGATCAACCCCGTGGCCTTGGTACGGCTCATGGTCCCAGCGCCCGCGAACCTTACTGTGGTGACCAGTCGCTCGTCCGGTCGGTCGCCGAGCGCCCCAGCGATGTCGTCGTCCAGGTCCACGTACTCGAAGCCCCTGCCGAGCATCTCCTTCTTCGCGCTCCGGCGCCCCTGCGGCCGGGCCTGCTCCGCGGTCACGGCACCTGGGGCGGTGGCATCGTCGAAGACCGGCGCATTCTCTTGTGCCTTCTTTTTGGCGCTGGTGTCTGGCCTGGAGGCCGCGCTCAGTGCGCCGACGAGGTAGCCGAAGTCTTCGAAGCCCGCGATCGGCGGTGGTGGCGGGACGGGTGACGGTGGAACCACGGGCGAGGGGACGGGACCGGGCACTGCAGCCGGGGCCATGACCGAAACCGCGCCGACGGCCGGCGCCGGCGCCGGAATGAGGCTGGGACCGAGCGCAATTGGCAGCGCCGGCGGGATCGGCACCGGTGCGGGCAGCGGGATGGCGGCAAGGCCCGCCAAACCCGCCAGGCCGGCCAAACCCCCGGTGGCGCCGGTCGCCAAGGCGCCCACCGCACCGACGGCCGCACTCAGGGGTACCACCACCAGCGCGCCCACCAGAGCCTGGGTCAACGGGGTGACCAGGAAGTGCAGATCTTGGATGACGAAGACTACCGCGTGAAGGCCCACCAGGTAAGTCGCGAGTAGCGCAACCAGGGCGACCGACTGAGGCGAAGCCGATGCGACGAGTCCCTGTTCCATCCCGGCGATCGCAGACAGGGCCGTCATTTGACTCGCCAATGAAGACGACAGAGTGGTTCCCGGAGCGGCATTCAGCGAGGCGAGGAACTGCATCACGCCGGCGGGGCTGGTGAATGTCGCGAAGAGGTTCCCGAATGCCTTGCCTTCGGCTCCCGGCAGGATTGTCGCTATCAGTTGGTCGAGTTCGGTGAAGAAGGCATAGAACGGTCCGGCGCCGGGGTCCGCCGGCGGGAATGTCGGCGGCCCCATGGGGTGACCTGCCGGCGCGGCATCCTTGACTATCGCCGGTGGCGGGGCCGTCGTGGGTGAGGCCGTGAGGGCCGTGCTTGAGACGGCCTCGTAGACCCCCATTGTGGTGGCGGCCTGGGTCCACATGCGGACGTAGTCGGCTTCGTTGAGTGCGATCGGAATGGTGTTGATGCCAAAGAAATTGGTGGCCGTGAGTGCCGCGTGGGCGGCGTGGTTGGCGGCCAGTTCGGCCATGCTGGGCATGGTCGCCAGGGCGGCGGTGTAGGCCGCTGCCGCCGTCTCCTGTTCGGCGGCCGTGGCGGCGCAGTCACCGCTGGCCTGCAGCAGCCACAGCAGATACGGGCCGTGCGCGGCGACGAACGCCTCGGCGCTGGGTCCTTGCCAGGCACCAGCTTGGACGGCACCCAGCAGGGTGACGAGTTCGTCTGCGGCCGCGGCATATTCGTTAGCGAGCGCACTCCAGGCCGCAACGGATTCCAGCAGTGGCCCGGGCCCCGGGCCGGCACTGAGCAGTGCTGAATGCACCTCCGGAGGGGCGGCCATCCATATCGGTGCGGTCACCGGGGCGCACCGATTACTGCGGCGGTTGCGAACGGCCAGATCTTCGCGCGGCAACACCTCTCGGCGGAGGCTTCCGGATTGACGTCCAGCTTCATGACGCTCCTCGGCGTGGCGGGTCAGCAGACGAGCGGAAGCTTAATGAAAACGATTGTCATTAACAATAGGTCTCGTTCATGTTGTGCCGCAACGCCTGTCGCGGCAAACACCAAGCAGTGGTTGTTGTGCTGGGCGGAAGGAACACGGTAGGCGGTGGCGGTGTTTGCCGCCGATGCACCGCACGGCGGCCGATGTTGGGACGTTGCCGTCCTCGGCAGGTGGACTTCGTTAGCGGCCCGGCAGCCAGGGCCCGATCCGGCGCAACGCCTCGTCGATGTCAGTCGTTGGCCCGGCAAACGACAGTCGCACGAACGAACCGCCTCGGGCCGGATCGAAATCGATGCCCGGCGCGATGGCAACCCCCGTGTCGGCCAAAAGCTTCGAGCAGAATGCCAGTGAGTCATCGGTGACGTCCGAGACGTCGGCGTAGACGTAGAAGGCGCCATCGGTGGGTGCAAGGCGGTCCAAGCCCATTCCACTCAGGCCGT
Source organism: Mycobacterium asiaticum (assembly GCF_001668675.1). Taxonomy (GTDB): domain Bacteria; phylum Actinomycetota; class Actinomycetes; order Mycobacteriales; family Mycobacteriaceae; genus Mycobacterium; species Mycobacterium asiaticum_D. The sequence continues at coordinate 29,750 of NZ_LZKQ01000274.1, forward strand.
CGAGCAGCTTGCGCCGGTTGATCGAATAGTGCGACAGGTTCGCCTCGGCCTCCGCGATGGCTTCGGGAGTGAACGCCGAGACCGCGGCGATCTGGGACAGCACCGGGGGGCAGATGGTGAAGTTGCCGGTCAGGCAGTCGACCGCGCGCCGCAATTCGGTGGGCACCACCAGCCAGCCCAGCCGCCAGCCCGTCATCGCGAAGTATTTCGAAAAGCTGTTGACCAGTACCGCATTTCGCGACGTCTGCCAAGCACAGCTGGTCGGCGGGGCTCCCTCGTAAACCAGGCCGTGGTAGACCTCGTCGCTGATCAATCGAACGCCGGTGCTGTCACACCAGGATGCGATCGCCGCCAGCTCCTCGGGCGGTATCACTGTTCCGGTGGGGTTGGCCGGGCTGGCGACCACGACACCTTGGATGGGCGGGTCGAGCTCGACGAGCATCTCAGCGGTGGGCTGAAACCGGGTCTCCGGGCCGCACGGGATCTCGACGACCTCGCATCCCAACGCGGACAGTATGTTTCGATAACACGGGTAGCCGGGACTGGCCATTGCCACCCGGTCGCCCACATCGAAGCACGCCAGAAACGCCAGCAGGAAGCCGCCCGACGAGCCGGTGGTGATGATCACGGCGTCCGGCTCGACGGAAATTCCGTGCTGGCGTTGGTAATCCGCGGCGATCGCCGAGCGGAGTTCCGGAATGCCCAAGGCTACGGTGTAACCCAACTGGTTGAGATGTAGTGCGGCCGCCGCGGCCGCGCGGACGGGCTCCGGCGCACCCACGCTCGGCTGCCCAGCGGACAGGTTCACCAGATCACCGTGCGTGCGCTGACGTTCGGCGGCCGCGAGCCAGACATCCATCACGTAGAACGGAGGGATGCCGGCCCGGGCGGCGACACGGTCGGTCACGGTGTGGCGAGCACCTCGGATTCCAGTCTGCGCAGTACCTCTCGCGGCGGGTCGAGCAACTGCGCACTGCCGTGCGCGCGTTTGAAGTACAGATGCATGTCGTGTTCCCAGGTGATCGCGATGCCGCCGTGCAGCTGAATGCCCTCGGCGGTCACGACGTTCAAAGCCTCGGTGGCGGCCAATCGTGCGGTGGCGGCATTGGTGGCCGTCGGCTGGTCGCAGGCGTCGTTGACCACGGCTCGTGCCGCGGCGACCGTGACGTACAGGTCGGCCATCCGGTGCTTGAGTGCCTGGAAGCTGCCGATCGGGCGTCCGAACTGCACACGGTTCTTCGCATAGTCGACGGTGAGCTCGAGGCAGCGTTCCGCGGCGCCGATCTGCTCGGCGGCCAGCAGAATCGCCGCGGTGTCGGCCAGCCCCGGGTCGGTGCCGAGGGCGGTTGTCTGCAGCGGCTGCAAGCGGGCGAGCCGGCGGGTCAGGTCCATTGTGGTGACCGGTTCGGCGGTGAACTCGTTCCACCTGCTGAGCTGGCCCTCGGCGGTGGCGACGACGACGTCGGCGATGGCGCCGTTGACCACGAAGTCGGGATCCAGCACCAGCGCGCCGATCGAGGCGCCCTCGGCGAGCGCCGCCAGCGTCTCGGCGTCGGGCTCGTCGGTGGCCAGCAGGGCGAGTTCTGTGAGTGTGGTGCCGAGTAGTGGTGAGGGCACCAGGGCACGGCCCAACTCCTGCAGCACCACGGCCGCGTCGGCGAGTTCACCACCGGCTCCGCCCAATTCCTCGGGCACCACCAGTGCGGCTGCACCGACCTGTTCACACAGCAGTTGCCACAGCGCCTCGTCGTACCCGCGTTCGGACTCGATCGCTTCCCGCACCGCCGCCGGATTGGCATGCTTGGCGACCAGGGCGGCCACGGTCTCCCGCAGCATCTGCCGCTCGTCGGTGGACGTCATAGCGCCTCCAATACTCGCCGCCGGTGTGCCTCGGGGGTGCCCCAGGCCGTGCGCAGCGCCTGTCCCCGCAGCAGCAGCAGCGACAGGTCGTGCTCCTGAGTGAAACCGATCGCCCCGTGTGTCTGCAACGCCGAACGTGCGGCCAACAGACTCGCCTCGCCCGCCGCAACCTTGGCCGCGCTGATGTCCCGCGGCTCCAGCGTCACCGCGGCGCCGTAGACCAGCGGGCGGGCCAGCTCGACCGCGATGTGCACGTCGGCGAGCTTGTGCTTGATCGCCTGGTACGACCCGATCACCCGGCCGAACTGTGACCGCTGTTTGGCGTATTCGACGCTGCCGGCCAGCAGCGCTTCGGCCGCCCCGACCAATTGCGCCGCCGTGGCCAGTACCCCGAACTCGTAGGCCCGCGCCACGTCGGCCTGCCAGGCCTGTCCCGTCGCCGTCACGTCGTAGAGCTGGCGGCTGGGGTCGACGGATTCGTGATTGTCACCGACCTGAGCCTCGCTGACGCCGTCCGGTCCGGCCAGCAGCACCAGGCCGGCGGTATCCGCATTGACCGCCCGGGGAACCTCGGGCGGCAGGGCGACGCTCACGATCAGTTCACCGGCCGCCAGCGCGGCCGCGCGGTCGTCTTCGGCCAGCAGAAGTGGTGCGACGGCGATGGATTCGGTGACCGGTCCGGGCAGACACCAGTGACCGAGACGCTCGAGGGCAACCACCAGGTCGACCGGCGAGGCGTCCAGACCATCGAACTTTTCCGGCACGATCAGCGCGGTAACGCCGAGGTTGGCCAGTTGCTCCCACACCTTCAGCCCGGGTGCGACGTCTCCAGCGGACCAGGCCCGCACGGCGCCGGGCAGGTCGGCGGCGCCGAGCGCCGCGTCGATGCTGGCGGCGAAGTCCCGTTGCTGAGCGTCGAGTGCGAATTCCATCAGCGCTTCTCCCGGGGCAGGCCGAGCAATCGTTCGGAAATGATATTGCGCTGGATCTCGTTGGTGCCGGCGTAAATTGGCCCACCGAGGGCGAACAGCAGGCCCTCGGTCCACGGCCCGGCCAGTTCACCGTCCGCGCCGCGGAGGTCCAGCGCCGTCTGATGCAACTGCACGTCCAGGTCGGACCAGAACACCTTCGTGACCGACGATTCCGCGCCCAACTCGCCGCCGTTGGCGAGGCGGGTCACGGTACCGAACGTCTGCAATCGATACGCCTGCGCCTTGATCCATCCGTCGGCGACCCGCTCGGTGAATTCCGGCGGGGAACCGGTGTCCTTCCAGAGCTGCACCAGTCGCTCGGCCGCGGCGAGGAAGCGGGCGGGGCTGCGCAGCGACATGCCCCGCTCGTTGCTCGACGTGCTCATCGCCGCGCGCCAGCCCTCGTTGGGCGTGCCGATCACGTCTTCGTCCGCCACGAAGACGTCGTCGAGGAAGATCTCGCCAAAGCCGGTGTCGCCGCCGAGCTGGACGATCGGGCGCACCGTGACGCCCTGGGCTTTGAGGTCGAACATGAAGTACGTCAACCCGTTGTGGCGTTGCGCGGACGGGTCCGACCGGAACAGCCCGAAACCCATGTCTGCGAACGGTGCTCGCGAACTCCAGATCTTCTGTCCGTTGAGCAGCCAGCCGCCGTCGGTCTTGGTGGCGGTGGAGCGCAGTGAGGCCAGGTCGCTGCCGGATTCCGGCTCCGACCAGGCCTGGGCCCAGATTTGTTCCCCGCTGGCCATTTTCAGCAGGATCCGGTCCAGCTGTTCCTCGGTGCCGTGTGCGAAGAGGGTCGGCGCCAGCATGGATGTTCCGTTGGCGCTGGCCCGGCCGGGAGCACCGGCGCGGAAGTACTCCTCCTCGTAGACCACCCAGTGCAGCAGGGGTGCGTCCCGCCCGCCGTACTTCTGCGGCCAGGTGATCACAGACAGGCCCGCGTCGAACAGCACCTTGTCCCAAACACGGTGCTGGGCAAACCCTTCGGCGTTGTCGTAGGACTTTGTCGGGATAGAGTCCCGGTTGGCCGCCAGGAACTCGCGCACCTCGGCCTGAAAGGCCAGCGTCCCCTCGTCAAAAGCTAGATCCATCTCAGGCCAACTCTCGCAGTTGTGGTTTGACTACCTTGCCACCGGCATTGCGCGGCAACGTGTCGACGAATCGCACCGATCGCGGTGTCTTGAAGTTCGCCAAATGCTCACGGGTGTAAGCGATCACCGATGCCTCGTCGATCTCGGCCCCGGGCCGGGTGACCACGAATGCCCGGCCGACCTCACCGAGCCGCTCATCGGGGACGCCGATCACTGCGGCGTCGGCGATGCCGTCCATCCGGGTCAATACCTGTTCGATCTCGGCGGGGTAGACGTTGAAGCCGCCGCAGATGTACATGTCTTTGAGCCGATCGGTGATCCGCAGGTTCCCGTTGGCGTCGATCGTGCCGATGTCACCGGTGTGCAGCCAGCCGTCCGAATCGATTGCGGCAGCTGTTGCTTCGGGGTCGTCGAGGTAGCCCAACATGACATTCGGGCCGCGCAGCAGGACTTCGCCCGTGTCGTCGATGCGCAGTTCGAAGTCGGCGAACGGGCGCCCGCAGGTGGTCGCGACCGTCACCGCGTCGTCCTCGGGGCGGCACGCCGTTCCCATCCCGTTGGCCTCGGTTAACCCGTAGGCGGTAAGCACGATGTCGATGTCCAGTTCGGACTGCATGCGTTCCACCAGCACCACCGGCACGGTGGCCGCGCCGGTGACCGCGAACCGCAGCGAGCTCAGGTCGTAGTCGCCGCGGGCCGGGTGATCCAGCAGCACTTGATAGATGGTGGGCGGACCGGGCAGGACGGTGATGCGGTGTTGCTCGATCGCCTGCAGGGCCCGCAGCGGGTCGAACGTGAGGTGCGGGATCAGGGTGGCCCCGGTTTGCAGGCAGGCCAGGATGCCCGCCTTGTAGCCGAAGTTGTGGAAGAACGGGTTGATGCACAGGTAGCGGTCGTCGCTGGTGATCTTGCCGTTGGCCGCCCATGACGCCGAGGCTGCCAGCGACTGCCGGTGCGCGCACAGCACGCCTTTGCTGCGCCCGGTGGTGCCCGACGTGAACAGGATGTCGCTGACGTCGTCGGGAGTAACCGCGGCGGCGCGTTCTTGCGCCGTCTGCCGGGCTGCCTGATCGTCGCCGTGGGCGATGAACTCATCCCACGTCCCGTCATCTTCCTCGATCGGGATCCGCACGATGTGGCGCAGCGCCGGCAGCGCGGAGCGGTCCAAGTCGGCCGTACGGTCGGCCCCCAGGAAGCGTCCGGCCGCGAACAGGACGGGGGCCTCGGTGCGAGCAACGATGTCGCCGGCCTCGGCGGCGGTGTATCGAGTGTTCAGTGGCACCATGGCCGCGCCCGCGTGATGGATGGCAAGGCAGGCCACCACCCAGTGCCAGGTGTTGGGTGACCAGATCGCCACCCGGTCTCTGGGCTCGACGCCAAGCGCGACCAGTGCGGCGGCGGCGCGGTGTACCTCGTCGCGCAGGGCGGTCGTGGTGAATGCGCGATCGTCGGTGATCAGGGCGTCATGGTCCGGATGGTGTTCGACGAGACGATCCAGCGCCGCAGGCACGGTGCGGGGATCGGTAGTCACGGATACTCCTAGGCCAGACGCTCCTAACAAAGCAAGTGCTTGGTAGGTTAGCCTACAGGTTATGCAGGACGTCGAAGAGTTCCGGGCCGAGGTCCGCGAATGGCTCGCCGACAATCTGGTCGGTGAATTCGCAGCGTTGAAGGGCCTCGGCGGGCCGGGCCGCGAGCATGAGGCGTTCGAAGAACGTCGGGCGTGGAACCAGCATCTGGCGGCTGCGGGGTTGACGTGCCTGGGTTGGCCGGTCGAGCACGGCGGGCGCGGACTCTCGGTCGCGCACCGGGTGGCGTTCTATGAGGAATATGCCCTGGCTGACGCCCCGGACAAGGTCAATCATTTCGGTGAGGAGTTGCTCGGACCGACCCTGATCGCGTTCGGCACCCCCGAGCAACAGCAGCGGTTCCTGCCGCGCATCCTCGACGTGACCGAGTTGTGGTGCCAGGGCTATTCGGAGCCCGGCGCCGGCAGCGACCTGGCCAACGTCGCCACCACCGCCGAACTCGACGGTGACGAGTGGGTGATCAACGGTCAGAAGGTATGGACGTCATTGGCGCATCTGTCGCAGTGGTGTTTCGTGGTGGCGCGCACCGAGAAGGGTTCCAAGCGCCATGCCGGGCTGTCGTATCTGCTTGTGCCGCTGGACCAGCCGGGCGTTCAGGTGCGGCCGATCGTGCAGATCACCGGGACCGCGGAGTTCAACGAGGTGTTCTTCGACGACGCCCGCACCGATGCTTCGTTGGTGGTCGGCCAGCCGGGTGATGGCTGGCGGGTCGCGATGGGGACGTTGACGTTCGAGCGGGGCGTGTCCACGCTGGGTCAGCAAATCGTTTATGCCCGTGAGCTTTCCAACTTGGCCAAGCTCGCGCAGCGCACCGGTGCCGCCGACGATCCGTTCATCCGGGAGCGGCTGACCCGGGCCTGGACAGGCCTGCGCGCCATGCGGTCCTATGCCTTGGCGACCATGGACGTCGAACAGCCCGGCCAGGACAACGTCTCAAAGCTGTTGTGGGCGAACTGGCATCGCAGTCTGGGCGAGTTGGCCATGGATGTGATCGGCCGGCCCGGTTTGCTGCTCAACGAGGGCGAGTTCGACGAATGGCAGCGGTTGTATCTGTTCACCCGCGCCGACACCATTTACGGCGGATCCAACGAGATCCAGCGCAACATCATCGCCGAGCGGGTGCTCGGTTTGCCGAGGGAGGTCAAAGGGTGAGCTTGTCCGAAGCGCCCAAAGAGATTGCCGGACACGGTCTTCTGGAAGGCAAGGTGGTGGTGGTGACCGCCGCCGCGGGCACCGGCATCGGGTCGGCAACCGCCCGCCGTGCCCTGGCCGAGGGTGCCGATGTGCTGGTTTCGGATCACCACGAACGGAGGCTGGCAGAAACGGCCGCGGAGCTTGCCGCGCTGGGGCTGGGCCGTGTGGAAAGCGTGGTGTGCGACGTGACGTCGACCGCGCAGGTGGATGCCCTAATTCAGTCGACCACCGCGCGGCTGGGCCGGCTGGATGTGCTGGTCAACAATGCCGGACTGGGTGGGCAGACCCCGGTCGCGGACATGACCGACGAGGAGTGGGACCGGGTGCTGGACGTCTCGCTGACGTCGGTCTTCCGGGCAACCCGCGCCGCGCTGCGGTACTTCCGTGACGCTTCCCACGGCGGAGTGATCGTCAACAACGCCAGCGTGCTGGGCTGGCGGGCTCAGCACTCGCAGTCACACTACGCCGCGGCGAAGGCCGGGGTGATGGCGTTAACCCGTTGCAGCGCAATCGAAGCCGCCGAGTATGGGGTACGGATCAACGCCGTCTCGCCCAGCATCGCCCGGCACAAGTTCCTGGACAAGACGTCCTCTCCCGAACTGCTGGAACGTCTTTCGGCGGGCGAGGCTTTCGGGCGCGCCGCCGAGCCGTGGGAGGTGGCGGCCACGATCGCGTTCCTGGCCAGCGACTACTCGAGTTACCTGACCGGAGAAGTCATCTCGGTTTCCAGCCAGCACCCCTGAGGTTGGCGTCGCCGAGTGTGAATTAGGCGACGGTTGATCGGCGTGTCGCGTCGCAGGATTCACGCTCGGCGACTGGTCAGCCGAGGAAACAGCCGAGGGCTGACTATCCGGTCAGCTCTTGCAGTAGCCGGGCGATGCTGAACAAGCCCGTCAAGCTGGTGCCGTAGTTCAGTACACCTGAGT
>NZ_LZKQ01000275.1 GCF_001668675.1 Mycobacterium asiaticum
TTCGACCCGGTCGACGATGTCACCCGGGCCCTGGGCGGCCTGGCGCAACCGCGGCATGGCGGCTTCGTCCCGCGTCGCGATCGTGGCCTTGATCAATTCGGCCTTGTTCGGAAAGTAGTGGTACAGGCTGCCGCTGGTCATGCCGGCGGTCCTGGCGATCTCGCGGATCGAGGCCTGCGAATATCCCATCTCGGCCACACAGCGCATGGCTGCGGCGATGATGCGTTGCCGGGTCTGCTCACCGCTGGCGCCGACCGGCCGGCCGAGCTGGGAGCCGACGGTCACCGGGTACCTCCGAACGGCGGAACTAATTGATCGGTCGAATATATTCGACCATGGTCGACCGGCAGGACAGGACAGGACCCGTATGACGCGTAGCCAGTTGGGCCGTCCCGTCGGCGCCGTCGGCGGGGAAACCCGAGAACGGATCATCGCCGCGACCATGAGATGTGTCGCGCAGGCCGGCTACTCGCGGGCCACCATTCGTGAAATCGCCCGCACGGCCGATGTCACCAGTGCCAGCCTCTACAACTACTTTCCGAACAACACCGC
>NZ_LZKQ01000276.1 GCF_001668675.1 Mycobacterium asiaticum
CCCCCCGGCCCCCCCCCCCCCCGGGGGGCCCCCCCCCCCGGTGTTGCCGCGCGCTGCTCGCCCCGGCGCCCGCCCCGGACACCGCCCGCCCCCCCCGGGGGGGGGGGGGACTTTCACGTCTTTTCGCCAGGTAAGCGGCGCCCCGCCGCGTGGCGGGCGGCCACGTAACCGAACACCATCGAACTCGCGATGCTCGCCCCGGCGCCCGGATAGGTTCGGCCCATGACCGTGGCGGTGGTATTGCCGGTCGCGTAGAGACCCTCGATCACCTGATCCTGCTCGTCGAGGACCTGCGCATACTCGTTGGTGATCACCCCACCGCACGTCCCGACGTCGGCCGGCAGCACCCGCGTCGCGTAGTACGGCGCCCGGTCCAGGGGGCCGAGCGCGGCGTTGGGCCGGTAACCGGGATCGCCCAGGCAGTCGTTGTAGGCCGACTGCCCGCGCCCGAAGTCGGGATCGAGGCCCTTGGCCGCGAACTTGTTGAACCGCTGCACGGTTCGCGTCAATTCGGCTGCGGGCAGGTCGATCTGGGCGGCGAGTTCGCCGAGGGACCCAGCGCGCTTGACGGCGCCACTTTCGATCAACGCCGGCGGCAGGTGCTGGCGGTTGAGCGGGTTGGTTCCGGCCACATAGCGGCGCACGTACCCGTCGTCGAAGATCATCCAGCACGGCACCGCCTTGTTGGCGTACATCGCCTTGCCAACCTCGACATAGGAGTTCGACTCGTTGCAGAACCGACGCCCGGTCGAGTCGACGTAGATGGCGCCGGGCCGCTGCCGCCCCGAACCCAGCGACGCGGCGGCCGCGCCCCCGTTGGCGATGAAAACCGAAGGCAACCACCAGGCTTCGTCAAGCAGATCGGTCTTGGCGCCCAGCCGCATCGCGGTCTGCAACACCTCGCCGGTGTCCCCGGCGTTGGCGATCGACCACTGGCCCTCATTGGGCTGGTCACCACTGTACTGGCGACGCATCTCGGCGTTGTGGCCAAAACCGCCGGCCGCCAACAGGACTCCCTTGCGGGCCTCTACCGTCATCGTCGCCCCGTCCCGGGTGACGCGGGCACCGACGACGCGACCATCCTCGACGATCAGGTCCGCCATGGCGGCATTGATCCACAGCGGAGGCCGGCCGTCACTCAGATCGATGAGCACCTTGAGCATCTGACCGATCAACGAGGCGCCATTGGTCAGCAGTTGCCGGCGGGCGATCCGCGCCGCCCTGGTGCGGGCGAACACCTTGGCCGCCACCGCGAACGCCCGCGGCGAGCGGTTGTAGTACTGGACCGAACGCAGCTCGTTGGTGAGCACGACGTACCCGTAGTTCTTGGCCAGCGCCGGCTGCACCTTGTCGTGCCATGCCCCGAGTTCGGCGGCATCGAACGGGATTCCCTCGACGGCACGACCGGATTCGTTGCCGCCCTTGTGGTTCGGATAGTAGTCGCTCCAGCCGGCGCAGCGGATCAGCCGAACCCCACGGCGCATCAGGAAGTTGATCATCTCGTAGCCTGCGGTGAGAAACATTTCCCGCCGCGCGGGGGAGGATGGCGCGCCCATGTCGCCGACCACATCGGCCAGGTAGGCAAGACCGTCCTCATGCGAGTCGGCGATGCCGTCGGCCCGCATCAGCGGATTGTTCGGCAGCCAGACGATCCCGCCGGAAAGCCCGGTCGAACCCCCGACCAGCGGCTGCTTCTCCACGATCAGCGGTTCCAGCCCGGCGTCCAGCGCCGCCAGGCCGGCCACCATGCCGCCCCCGCCACTACCGACGATCAGCAGATCGACCGAATGGTCCCAGTCCGTGCTCATCGCGCCACCCCCGGTGCGGTGAGGCCGAGGTCGGCGATGGGGACGTCGATGGTGGTGTTGGTTTTCTGGATCGCCGGCACCAGAACGTCATACGGCAGGTCGGCGAGGAACCCGTCGATGACGCGTTCGAAGTTGGAGATCAGCCCCTCGATCTGGCTGGACAGGCGCATGTACTCGAAACCCTTTGAATGCAAGCCCTTCTGCTGCTTGGGCAGATTGGAGAAGTCCTGGGCCGGGATCGGCGGCCAGCGCGGGTCGTCGGGGGCCATGGGTTCCGGTGGGGTGGGTTTGCCGGTGACCTGATCCGGCGGGATGCGAGTGAGCGACCAGATCTCGAACAGTGTTTCCTCGGGGCCCAGCGGCCGGATCCGGTATGACGACGCGCTGCTGTACTGCGGCAACAGGAAATAATGCGGGAAGCAGAACCCGATCGCGTCGACAATGCCGCGGCGCTGCAGTTCGTTGAGGTCGGGCATGTCGCAGCCCCTGGCCCGGTGCCAGCGCACCACCGCGTCATTCAGGGTGGCTTTCCACAGTGCCATTGCCTCGGCCGGGTCGGTGGGCAACTCCATGTTCTGCAGGCCTTCGGCGATGCGGATGTCGTTCTCGTGGGTCATCCCGGCCATGCCCTCGCCGAGCGTCCGCATGAAATACAGGCTGGTTTGGATCAGTCCCGGCGGCTGTCCGGTGGCCGGTTGCGCCGACGGCAGCAACTGCGGGTGGGTCTGGGGAACGTGATAGCCCTCCATGAACGCTGCCGTGGCAAGCTTCCAGTTCACCGGAAGCCGGCACGACTGCCACCACTCGGTCCGCAACGACTCGACCTTCCAGGCGTCGTAGATCGTCGCGAACGGTTCGAAGCAGTCCCGTAAACCCGGTGCGCTGTCGTCGAAATTGATCCACGCGCAGCCGCCCCAGAGTTCGCAGCGCACCGGAACCAGCGCCAGGTCCTGCGGATCCAGGTTCGACTCGTCGAACGCATCGCAACGCAGCACGAACGTGTTGCGGCCGTCGATGCCCCAGCACCAGCCGTGGAACGGGCACACGAAGGTGCGGCGAGACCCGTTGCCCTCCACCAGTTTCACGCCGCGGTGCCGGCAGGCGTTGTGATAGGCGCGCACGTTCTCGGCGTCCAGACGCACGACGATGACCGACTGGTCGAGGATCTCGTATTCGACGAAATCGCCCGGCTTGGGGATCTCCTCGAGACGGCACGCCATCTGCCATACCCGGGGCCAGAACTTCTCGTTCTCCAGCGCGTAGAACTCGGGGTCGTAGTAACGCTGCTTGGGGATGCGGTCAGCGGTCTGCACCGCCCACGGCACCGGGAGCGGTGTCCAGTTCACGTCGGTACGCATCGGGTTCACCTCGTTCGTTGGCTGTTCACAGGATCCGAGACATGCGTCCCTGCCAGTACTTTTCGCGGATTCGCCGTTTGTAGAGCTTGCCGTTCGGGTCCCGTGGCAGCTCGGGGTCGAAGTCGACGGTGCGCGGGCACTTGTAGGTCGCCAGGTGTGCCCGGCAGTAATCGATGAGCTCGGCTTCCAGGTCGCCGTCACCCACCACGCCGGCCACCGGTTGCACGACGGCCTTCACCTCTTCACCGAACTCGTCGTTCGGCACGCCGAAGACCGCCGCGTCAACCAGTTTGGGGTGCATGACCAAGAGGTTCTCCACCTCTTGCGGGTAGATGTTCACCCCGCCGGAGACGATCATGAACGTGGCACGGTCCGTCAGATACAGGTAACCGTCTTCGTCGACGCGGCCCACGTCACCCAGTGTGCGCCAACCGCGGTCGTTGTAGACCGCGGCGGTCTTGGCCGGATCCTTGAAGTACTCGAAGTCGGGACCGCCCTCGAAATAGAGCTCGCCGGATTCACCGACCGGCAACTCGTTGCCGTCCTCGCCGACCACGTGCACGGCGGTCATCGGGATGCCCACCGAACCCGGGTGCGCCAACCACTCCTGCGGCCCGATCGTGGTACCGGCGAAACCCTCGGTGCCGCCGTAGTATTCGTGAATTATCGGGCCGAACCAGCTCATCATCTTGTGCTTGACGGCGACGGGGCAGGGGGCGGCCGCGTGAATCACGCACTGCAGACTCGAAACGTCGTACCTGTCGCGCACGTGCTCGGGCAGCTTGAGCATGCGCACGAACATGGTCGGCACGAACTGGGCGTGCGTCACGCGATGCGTCTCGATGAGCCGCAGCACCGTCTCGGCGTCGAACCTGGGCATCAGGATCGCCGCGGCCCCAACCCGATTGACCGCCATGGTGTAGTTCACGCCGGCCGCGTGATACATCGGCGCGGGGGACAGGTACACGCTGGACGGGCTCATGCCGTACTTACGGGTCAGGGCCATCTCCAGAACCGCCTGCGCCCACGACCCGTTGCCGTCGCCGGGCAGGGGCCGTCGCACCGCCTTGGGCCTGCCGGTGGTGCCCGAGGAGTACAGCATCTCCGAACCGTCCGAGGGCGGCGGCGGCTCGCCCGCGGTGGCCAGCGCATCCTCGTACGCCCGCCAGCCCGGCCGGTCACCGCCGACCACGAGGTGAATGTCCACCCGCTGGTTGACATGTCGGACGTGGTCGGCCAGCTCCGGCATCGAACCGTCGACAACGACCGCGCGAGCGTCCGAATCGTCGATGACGTAGGCGACCTCGTCGGCGGTGAAGTGGGTGTTGACGGCGGTGTAGTACAGACCGGAAAGCTGACAGCCCCAGGTGATTTCGAAGAACTCGGGCCGGTTCGGCAGGATCAGCGCCACTCCGTCACCGCGGCGCAGCCCCGCATCGTGCAACGCCGCGGCGACCTGCCGGCTCCGATCATAGAGCCGTGCATACGAAATCGGGTCGCCGTCGACGATCAGGGCCGGTGACTCCGGCGCTGTTCTCGCGTGGTCGGCGATGTTCACGGACGAACCCCGGCAGGCCTAGGCGCCGGCGGCACCGTCGGTCGATGCGGCCGCCGCAGCCGCCTGGCGCCGGGCCTGTTCGGACGGTAATACCTTGTCCCGGAACACCGTCTGGATCAGCTCCTGGACGTCTTTGCTGATCGAGGCGAGGGCGACCAGGTCGTTGGAGCTCTGCCAGTGCACCCGCATGCCCATCAGCTCCCAGGCCCGCTTGAGGTTTGCCTTGGTGGCCAACAGGGTCGTCATGGGCGCCTGGGCGATATGGCGGGCGATCGCCTCGACGCGGGCGTCGAGCTGGTCACGCGGCACGACCTCGTTGACCAACCCGACTTCCAAAGCCTTCTTGGCGTCGATGACCTCGGCCAGGAACAGGTAGTAGGCGGCGCGCCGCCAGTTCATGAAAACCCATGGCTCGATCGAGCATTCGCCCGACGGCATACCGAATCCCTGCAGCGGCGGGTAGGAGAAGTAGGCATCCTCGGAGGCGATCACGATGTCGGTGGTGAGCCCGTAGTGCGTGCCGCCGCCGACGCAGTAACCGTGCACCTGCGCGATCGTCGGCTTGGAGAACTCCCACAGGTTCAGCACCGGCTTGACGAACAGATCCGTCTGCGGCTTCCACGGGGTACCCATCACCTTGGCGCCTTCGACGAACGCCGGGTAGTCGACCGCGTTGTTGCCGATAGCGTGTCCGGAACAGAACCCCTTGCCGTTGGCCTTGAGTACCAGCACCTTGATGTCGTAATCGCGGTCCGCGTCCAGCAGTGCCGCGTCGACCTCTTCGGACAGTTTCTGGTCCTGGGCGTTGGCCTTCTCCGGCCAGTTCAGCGTCACACGCGCTATGGGACCTTCCTTTTCGTAGATGATTCTTTCGCGGGTCTCGTTGAGATCCATGGCTCCGCCTTTCCGTTGAGAGGTGATGACGCCTGATCAGCACCATCAATTCGTAGATCCGCCGCTGCAGGGATGAATCTGACTGCGGCACAGCCCCATCGCCGTCATGCTCCCGACCAAGGCTTGACCTTGAGGAAGCCACCGGCGTCGACCCGCAGCTGTTGGCCGGTGACGTAGCGGGCGGCGTCGGAAGCCAGGAACAACACAGCCTGGCTGATGTCTTCGGGTTCCACATAGGGGACCGGCATCGCCTGCACCAACGGGAAGATCGGTTCGGCGTCCTCGCGGGTCGGATTCGGCAGGTCGGGCCGGAACGCGCGGTACATCGGCGCGCTGTGCAGCATGTCGGTGTTGACGTTCGTGGGATGCACGGCGTTCATCCGGATCGAGAACGGTGCCAGCGCGCGGGCGAAGTCGTTGACATAGTGCGACGCAGCGATTTTGGCGAACGCGTACCCGGCGCCCCCGGGCCCGCCGTCGATGCCGGTGGTGTTCATCGAGGACATGAACGCGGCGTTCGATCCGATGACGATCACCGACGCGCCCGCTTGCAGATGCTTGAGACTGCTGTGCACGAGATTGAGCACGCCGACCAGATCCACGTCGACGGCATCGGCGAACGCTTGCGGCGGCAGACCGGCGGTCAACGGGCAAATACCGGCGTTGGCCACGACGACGTCCAGGCGGCCGAACTCGGCGACGCCGTCATCGAGCGCGGCGGACAACGCGGCACGATCACGGACGTCGACGATCGCGGAGAAAACCCGCTGGCCCTCCTTCTCCACCAGGCGCACGGTCTCTTCCAGATCCTCGGGCCGCGCCAGCGGGTACTCGTTGGTCTCGATGTCCGCACACAGGTCCAGGGCGATGATGTCGGCGCCCTCGGCCGCCAGCAACCGGGCGTGCGATCGACCCTGCCCCCGCGCCGCCCCGCTGATCACCGCCACCTTGCCGGCTACCCGGCCCCCCGACCGAGTCACGCTGCGCCCCGCACCTTCAACGATCCGCGTTGTGCCATAAGGCTATTCGCGATCGGACCAATGGTCGGCTCCATAGCATCTCTTTCACGAGCAGCCGCGCCGGACGCCCCCGCGCATGGCTGCAGTCGCGCCATCAATATGGCCTACAGTAGCTAGAATATCTAAAATAGCAAGAAATGACGCGGGCGACCGGAAGGGCGGGCTATGACGGGGATGCTCAGCGGTGTTCGAGTGGTCGAGTTGGCGTCCTGGACATACGTTCCGTCGGCCGGAGTGGCCCTCGCGGATTGGGGCGCCGATGTCATCAAGGTCGAAGGTGTCACCTCCGGAGATCCCGCTCGGGCGTTGGTGGTCGGCGGTTTCACCCGTGACGCGGCGCGTGCCGACGCCGACTTCATTCTGGAGCTGAGTAACCGGGGTAAACGCAGCATCGCCATCGACATCAAGACCGATACCGGACGGGAGTTGTTCGGCCGCCTGCTGGCATCGGCGGACGTCTTTTTGACCAATTGGCTGCCCGGCGCTTTGCAGCGGGCCCAGCTGACCGTGGACGATCTGCGGTCGTTCAACCCGGACATCATCATCGCCCGGGGCACCGGCCTGGGCGTGCGCGGGCCCGACCGCGACCGCGGCGGCTTCGACGCCGCCACCTATCTGGCCCGCGGTGGAGTCGCCTACACGCTGACGCCGTTCGGCACCGAGCACCCAGCGGTTCAGGGGCCCGCTTTCGGTGACCTGCAGGGTGGCGCGACGTTGGCCGGCGGAGTATGTGCCGCGTTGTTCCACCGGGAACGGACCGGCAAGCCCAGCGTCGTCGACTCCTCCCTGCTGGCTCAGGCGATGTGGGCCATCGCGCCGTCGATCTCGGTTGCCGACCTGTTCGACATCGACGGAATCCCCGGCGCCCCACCTGGATTGACGATCAATCCTCTGGTGGCCAGGTACCAGACCAAGGACGACAGGTGGATTCAGCTCGTCTTCCTGCAACCCGACAAATTCTGGGCCGGTTTCTGCCGGCGCATGGGCCTGGGCGAGCTGGCCGACGACGAGCGCTTTGTGCCGTCGGCCAATCTGATCGCCAACGCCGCCGAAGCAACGGCCATCTTCACCAACGCCTTTGCGCGCCATGACCTCGCGCATTGGCGGGAGGTGCTGAAGGACGAGCCGGGAGTGTGGGGTGCCCTCGCGACCCCGAAGGAAACCCTGAACGACCCGCAGGTCGAACCCAACGGATACGTGATCACCAATGTCGATGACAAGGGCGAGCAATACCGAACCGTGGCCGCGCCGGTGCAATTCGACGAAACCTCGCCCGGCCCAACGCGTGCGCCCGAACACGGCCAGCACACCGAGGAGATCCTGCTTGAGCTCGGTGTCGACTGGGACGAGATCGCCGAGGCGAAAGACGTGCGCGCGATTCTGTGAACCGGCCGACGCAAATGCGCGGTTCACCGCCCTGACCGGGATACCCTTTGCCCGAAATTGATGCCGCTGGGCGGTGACTGCGCCAGCGGGTGGCGGGAGGCAAAGTGTCGTATCTCATCGCGGCGCCCGAGTTTCTGTCGGCGGCGGCCTCGGATCTGGCCAATCTCGGCTCGTCGCTGGGCGCGGCCAACGCAGCCGCCGCGGCCCCTACCACCGCGCTGATCGCGGCCGGCGCTGATGAGGTATCCGCTGCCATTGCAGCGCTGTTCGGTGGGCACGCGCAGGCCTACCAGTCGCTGAGCGTTCAGGTGGCGGCGTTTCATCGGCGATTCGTTCAAGCCCTCACCTCCGGCGCGGGCAGCTACGCGTTGGCTGAGGCCGCCAACGCAACTCCGCTGGCCGCGCAGTCGGTGGCAGAAGATTTCCTCGCGCTGATCAACGCGCCCACTCAAGTCCTGTTTGGGCGACCTCTGATCGGTGACGGCGCCAACGGCGGCGTGGGACAGAGCGGCGGCGACGGCGGGATCCTGTTCGGCAACGGCGGCAACGGCGGTCCGGGCGGTGCGAATCAGGGCGGTGGCAACGGCGGGAATGCCGGGCTGTTCGGCAACGGCGGAAACGGCGGGCAGGCGGGCAACGCGACGGTGCCCGGAGCCGGCCCCAACGGCGGTGCCGGGGGTAGCGGCGGGTTGCTGTGGGGCAATGGCGGTACCGGCGGCGGCGGTGGAAACGCCTTCGGCGTGCCCGCGGCCGGGCTGGTCGGTTTCTCCGGCGGCAACGGCGGAAACGGCGGCGGGGCCGGACTGCTGTACGGCTTCGGTGGCGCGGGTGGCGCGGGTGGCACCGGCGGGGCGGCGCCCGCGGGCGGCCCGACCATCCCGTCGGCCGGTGGCGTCGGGGGCTCCGGCGGTATCGGCGGCGGCAGCGCGGCGTTGTTCGGCTACGGCGGCGCCGGGGGCGCCGGCGGGACCGGCGGACTCAGCGATGCGGCCACACCCAGCGTGGGCGGCTACGGTGGCCAGGGCGCAGGCGGCGGGCAGAGCGGCCTGCTTTACGGCGCCCCGGGTGTCGGGGGAGCCGGCGGTGCCGGCGGGGCGGGTGTCGGCGGCGTCATGGACGGCAATCCAGGCGGCCACGGCGGGGCGGGTGGCAACGGCGGCCCGATCGGCCTGTTCGGCAACGGTGCCCGCGGCGGTGACGGCGGCATCGGCGGCAACGGTGCCGCGTTCGGTGCCATCGGCGGCAATGGCGGCCTCGGCGGACTCGGCGGCGACGGCGGACCCGGCGGTTTGCTCCTCGGCAACGGGGGCGCCGCGGGCAACGGCGCACTCGGCGGCAACGGCGGCGTCGGCCTGGCCACCGGCGACGCGGGATCCGGCGGTTTCGGCGGCACCGGCGGGCAGGCTTCGTTGTTCGGCGTGGGCGGTCAGGGCGGCAACGGCGGCGGCATTGGCGGCGGCACCACCGTGGCGGGGCTGCCGAGCCTGCAGCCGGTCGGCGGCATGGGCGGCACCGGCGGCCGCGGCGGGGTGCTGATCGGGCTGGGCGGCAACGGCGGCGACGGCGGGGCGACCAGTGCGGGCGGCGTGCTGTATGCCGGCGGCGGCAATGGAGGCAGCGGCGGCTGGGTATTCGGGTTCGGCGGCAACGGCGGCAACGGCGGCACCGGGGTAGGCAGTGTCGCCAACGGGGGTGCGGGCGGTAACTCGGCGGTCCTGTTCGGGTTCGGTGGTGCGGGAGGCACCGCGGGTGCCGGCGGCATCGGCACGGGCGGTAGTGGCGGTTCGGGCGGGCTGCTGTTGGGCAACGGCGGGGCCGGCGGCAACGGCGCCCCCGGCGGCGCGGGAGCCGGTGGCGCCGGCGGCAATGCGCAGCTGATCGGCAATGGTGGAAACGGCGGTGCCGGCACCGGTGGCGCACCCGGCGGCGCCGGCGGTTCGCGCGGATTGCTACTGGGCCAGAACGGGGCCGCCGGGCCCAGCTGAGCGCGAGGGAACAGGGCGATTTGCACAGTGTTCGGTGATCCGGACGGCGAACTGCACAGACTGATATGCATCCGCGTCGAATGCGCGGCAATCGCGGAATTGTTCAGTAAGGTGACGGCGTGAACGCCGGTCGCGAGTCGGGGCAGGTCAGGCTGGATCTGCCCGGCCGGCTGCAGCGTTACGAGCAGGCCTTCGCCGATCTCGACGCACCGTTCGCGTTCTTGGACCTCGACGCGCTGTGGAGCAACGCCACACAGCTGCTTGACCGGGCGGGTGACAAGCCGATCCGGGTCGCGTCGAAATCGTTGCGGTGCAGAGCGATCCAGCGGGAGATCCTCGATTCGAACCGTCGCTTCGACGGACTCATGACCTTCACCCTGGCCGAGACACTGTGGCTGGCCGGACACGGCTTCGACAATCTGCTGCTGGCCTACCCGCCGACCGACCGGGCCGCGCTACGCGAGCTGGGCGAGCTGACGGCCGAGAATCCCGACCGGGCACCGATCGTGATGGTGGACAGCGTCGAACATCTGGACCTGATCGAGAGCGCCACCCACCAGCCGGTCCGGCTGTGCCTCGACCTGGACGCCGGCTACTGGCCCGCCGGTGGCCGGCTGAAGATCGGGCCGAAGCGTTCGCCGCTGCACACGCCCGAACAGGCGCGCGCGCTCGCGGTCGAGATCGCCCGGCGCCCGGCTTTGAAGCTCGTCGCGCTCATGTCCTACGAGGGTCATATCGCCGGGTTCGGTGACCGGGTGGCCGGCAAGCATGCGCAGAACCTCATCGTCGGATGGATGCAGCGTCAGTCCATCGCCGAGTTGCGCGAACGTCGCGCCCGGGCGGTCGAACTGGTGCGTGAGGTGGCCGACCTGCAGATCGTCAACGCCGGCGGCACCGGCGATCTGCAGCTGGTCGCCCAGGAACCGGCGATGACCGAGGCGACCGCCGGTTCGGGGTTCTATGCGCCGACGCTGTTCGACACCTACTCATCGTTCACCTTGCAGCCCGCGGCGATTTTCGCGCTGCCGGTGTCGCGTCGGCCCGATGCGCAGACGGTGACCGCCCTCGGTGGTGGTTATCTGGCCAGCGGTGTAGGCGCCAAAGACCGGATGCCGACGCCCTATCTGCCGACCGGTCTGAAGCTCAACCCGATGGAGGGCACCGGCGAGGTGCAGACCCCATTGACCGGCGCCGCCGCCGCGCGGCTGAAGATCGGCGACAAGGTCTACTTCCGTCACACCAAGGCCGGCGAGCTGTGTGAGCGGTTCGACTGCCTGCATTTGGTGCGGGGCTCGGCGATCGTCGGCACCGTGCCCACGTATCGGGGTGAGGGGCGCACCTTCCTGTGATTGCAACGAACGAAAGCTGATGCGATGAGCGATAACTGGAGCAACTGGGCCGGTGACCAAATCTGCGCGCCGTCGGCGATCAAGCGGCCGACGTCGGAGGCCGAACTGGTCGAGATAGTTGCCGGCGCCGCGCAGCGGGGCGAACGGGTGCGCGCGGTCGGCACCGGGCACTCGTTCACCGACTGCGCCTGCACCGACGGCGTGATGATCGATATGACGGGCTTGCAGCGGGTCATCGACGTCGACCGGGCCAACGGACTGGCGACCGTCGAAGGTGGGGCCAAGCTGCACTCGCTGTTCGCCGAGCTGGCTCGGCACGGCTTCGGCATCGAGAACCAGGGCGATATCGACAAGCAGTCGATCACCGGGGCCACCGCGACCGCCACGCACGGCACCGGCGCGCGCTTCAAAAACGTCTCGGCGCAGATTGTTTCGGCGCGACTGGTCACCGCCGCCGGCGACGTGGTGACCGTGTCCGAGGACTCGGACAAGGACGAATACCTGGCCGCCCGGGTCTCCCTCGGTGCGCTGGGGGTGATCTCCCAGGTCACCTTCAAGGTGGTGCCGCTGTTCACCCTGCACCGCACCGACGAGCGACGTCCGTTGATCACCACGCTCGAGCGTCTTGACGCCGACGTGGACGCGAACGACCATTTCGAGTTCTTCGTGTTCCCCTACGGCGACACGGCTTTGGCGCGCACGACCCGTCGCAGCAACGAGGAGCCCCGCCCCGCGCCGGCGTGGAAGAAGCGGCTGGGGGAGGAAGTCGAAAACACCGGCCTGAACATCATCTGCCGCACCGGCCGGCGATTCCCCGGCGCGGCACCGCAACTGAACCGCCTGATGACCAGCCTGATGTCGCCGTCAACCGTGCAGGATCACGGGTGGAAGGTGTATGCCAGCGCCCGCAACGTCAAGTTCACCGAGATGGAGTACGCGATCCCGCGCCAGCACGCGCGCGAGGCGGTACAACGGATCATCGACCTGGTGCGGCGCCGCAAGCTGCCGATCATGTACCCGCTCGAGGTGCGCTTCAGCGCTCCCGATGACGCGTTCCTGTCAACGGCGCACGCCCGCGACACCTGCTACATCGCGGTGCACCAGTTCATCGGTATGGAATACGAGAACTACTTCCGCGCCGTGGAAGAGATCATGAACGAATATGCGGGACGACCGCATTGGGGCAAACGCCACTACCTGACCGCGACCACCCTCAAGGACCGTTATCCGGAATGGGGGCGATTCACCGCGGTGCGCGACCGCCTCGACCCCAACCGGGTATTCCTCAACGACTACACCCGGCGCGTGCTGGGAGACTGATCCGCAAAGTCCGGCAGCACGTTTCGTCCGGTCTCAACACCCTTACAGGTCCATATCGATACGGACCGCTCTCTGGCGCGGAGCCTCGAAGCCACAAATCATGGCACGGTGCGCACGATGCGGCGCACCCCCAGCGAGATGTCTTCACCCGCAAGATGTTTGTTCCGCTGGCGGGCGTATCGGTAGGGGGTAAGAAAGGCATGACCGCAAGCTGGGTCCCTACCCAGATATCCGGCGACCCCAACTCGGGTCGCATTCTCGACACTGCCCGGGGCATCCTGATCGGCCTGCGCCGATGCCGTTCGGCCACCGCATTCGACGAATTGCACGGCGCTGCACAACGTCACCGGGTTCCGGTGTATGCGATGGCCTGGGCGCTGGTTCATCTGGCCGGTTCGGGGGAGGAGACCCCCAGTTTCATCGAGGCACAGTCCGCGGCGCGTCACGAGTGGGGCGAACTGCTCACGGACTCCGCCGTTTGAGTCGCTGAAACCATCGTCGGCCGCGGCAGAGGGAAGTGCCGCGGCCGACGGTTCAGCGCGTAGTCCACGCCGGCGACTGGGCCGCGGCACGCAGCGCGGCGACGATCTGCTGCTCTTTCTCTAAAAAGCGGTCCGTGGGAGTGGGCACCGAGATCGCGATCACGTTGTCCGCGATGGACCGCCGGGCGATCGCGGCCGCGGAGATTCCCGGCGTGTGCTCGTCTCGGTCGAAAGCGATGCCGCTGGAACGGATCTCGTCGATCTCCCGGTGCAGCGCTGCGGCCTCCCGGCTGCCCAGCCGGGACAGCGCGGCGCCGACGTCTTCCTCGTCGAGCACGGCGAGCGCCGCCTTGCCGTTCGCGGTGCCGATGAGGGGGAAGCGCACCCCGACGGCAGAAACCGCGCGCAGCCGGTGCGAGGACTCGATCTGATCGATGAACCACATCCGCTGACCGCGTAGCACCGACAGGTCGACGGTCTCGTCGGTCTCCGCCGCGACGCGCTCGATGGTCGGCCGGAACACCGCGGCGATGTGCGCACCGGTGCCGCTGCCGAAGCCCAGCAACCGCTCGCCGAGGGAGAACCGGCCGTTGGAATCAGCGCTCACCAGGCCGACTTCGACCAGGCTGACCAGCAGTCGCCGCACGGTTGACTTGGCCAGCCCCAGTCGCTCACCGAGATCGACCAGACGCAGCTGTCCCGGCTCGGCGGCGATCTCGTCCAGCGCGGCCGCGGCGCGACGCAGCACCTGAATTCCCTCGTCACGATTCGTCGGTGTTTTCCGTTCCGTTGGGGCCACGTTTCCAATATAGTGTTCCGCATCGCGGTCCGAAAGGGACCGGATAACGAATCATAGGAGGCGCAGATGACTGCTCTGCCGGCGGGGCGGCATTTCTTTCGCAGCGACGACGGCTATGAGGAAGCGCGCCGCGGCACGGTCTGGAACCAGCGTGTTCCCGAGCGCTACCCGGAGGTGATCGTTCAAGCCGCCGATACCGATGACGTCGTCGCCGCCCTCCGCTACGCCAAAGCCAACAAGCTCAACGTGAGCATCCGATCGGGCGGACACAGCTGGGCGGCAAACCATCTGCGCGACGGTGCCCTGTTGCTTGACATGCACCGCATCGATCACGCCAGGATCGACGCCGAGAAAGGCATCGCGGTGGTCGGCCCCGGGAAGGGCGGCAGCATCCTGATGGGCGAACTCGAAGCGCAGAATCTGTTCTTCCCGGCCGGTCACTGCAAAGGGGTCTGCGTCGGCGGCTACCTGCTGCAGGGCGGGTACGGCTGGAACAGCCGTGTCCAGGGCCTGGCGTGCGAGAACGTCATCGGCCTCGATGTGGTCACCGCCGACGGCGAGCAGATCCACTGCGACGCCGACAATCACCCCGACTTGTATTGGGCGGCAAGAGGTGCCGGCCCGGGCTTCTTCGCGGTGGTCACCTCCTTTTATCTCAAGCTGTTCCCGCGGCCGGGGGCCTGCGGCACCAGCGTGTACGTCTACCCGATCGACTATGCCGACGAGATCTACACCTGGGCCCGCAATGTCAGCGCAGAGGTGGACCGCCGCGTGGAGATGCAGATCGTGGCGGGCCGAAGCGTGCCCAGCATGGGCATCGAAACACCGTCGATCACGTTCGCATCACCGGCTTTCGCTGACTCCGAGAAGGAGGCCGAGGAGGCCCTGGCGATCTTCGGCACGGTCCCGGTGCTGGACAAGGCACTGGTCGCGGTTCCCTACATGCCGACCGACATGCCCACCTGGTACACCGCCGTGATGAGCAATTACCTGGAGGACTACCGCTACACCGCCGACAACATGTGGACCTCGGCGTCGGCGGAGGACCTGCTACCCGGCATCCGCAACATCATCGACACCATCCCGGATCACCCGTCGCACTTCCTGTGGCTGAACTGGGGGCCCTCACCGCAGCGCCCCGACATGGCGTACAGCATCGAAGACGAGGTCTATCTGGCGCTGTACGGGGCGTGGAAAGATCCGGCGGACGATGCCAAGTACGGCGACTGGGCCCGGTCGAACATGGCCGCCATGTCTCACCTGGCCACCGGTATCCAACTGGCCGACGAGAACCTCGGCCAGCGCCCGGCGCGGTTCGCCAGCGATGCGGCCATGGCCAAGCTGGACCGGGTTCGCGCCGAATACGACCCCGATGGTCTCTTCAACAGCTGGATGGGAAGACTCTGATGACCGCTGACCTCTACCTCGGTTACCGCGGCGACGATGCCGACACGCCATGGGGCAACTACTTCAAACCCGAGATGGCCGCGCTGCCAAGACATGTCGTGGAGGCACTGGAACACGGCACCCAGGCCGAGCAGACGTTGCTGGCCTTCGCCGACGCGGCCCGGGTGGCCGACGAGGGCTATCAGTGGACCGAGAACGGGTTCGGGGTTCTTGCCGATGGCGGCTATCAGGTTTCGGTACGTACAGACATGCCCGGCGTGACACCAGCGATGTGGTCGTGGTGGTTCGGCTGGCACGGCAGCGACAGCCGGCGCTACAAGTTGTGGCATCCGCGCGCCCACCTGTCCGCGGCCTGGAAGGACGGCGATGACACCGGCCGGACCGGTGCGCAACGCTACATTGGCCGCTGGTCGATGATCAACGAATACATCGGCTCGGCAATGCTCAGTGGCGCAATACAATTCGTCGAACCGGCCACCATGGGATTGCCCCCCGACTCCGACGACGCGATCGCCATCTGCGCCCGGCTGGGTTCCGGCGACGCGCCCGTGGACGTCGGATGGTTCATCCATCACGTCCGTTCGACGCCGAGCGGGTCGGAGATGCGGTCGCGGTTCTGGATGGGCGGATCGCACATCGCGGTACGAAAGGCTCCGGGCGTGGCGTCGAAGGCGGTGCGTCCGATCGCAGCCCGGATGCTCGGCAACGCGGAGTCCAGCGCCCGAAATCTATTGGTGCACTGCGCGCAGGAGATGAACCACCTGGCCGGATTCCTGCCGGAGCTGTACGAAAAGTTCGGCAACGAGTAGTCAGCTCAACGGCGTTCTGCGAACGCCGGAGCGACGAACCGTTGCACCAGCTGACGTTCCACGGCCTCGTTCTCGACCGGCCAGTAGACCAGCGAGAGCACGACCCGCACCACCCACTGGGCGGCCTGCCGGTCGTCGGCGGCCAGCCCGGCGTGCTCGCCGGCGAAGCCGCTCAGTAACGGCGACGCGGTGAGCGCCGTCATGGCGTCGGCGCCGCGCACCGAACCGATCATCAATCGGCTGACCGGATCGGAACGAATCCGCTTGAGTGCCAGTGTTATCGCCGTGACAACCCGGTCCGGGCCGGTCAGGTTGCCGACCGCCGAGCGAACCGCCTCGATGATGTCGGCCGCCGCCCGGGCCAGAACTGCGTCCCGGATCTCGGCCTTGCCGCCCGCGTACCGGTAGATCGTGGCCCGCGAACAGTGCACCTGGGCCGCCAACCGGTCGATGTCCAGCGCGTCCAGCCCCTCGCGTGCCACCAGCTCGACGGCGGCGTCGTAGATGCGTTCGGCGGCGCGCGTGCGGCGATCACCGCCGACCAGCCAGTCGCCCTTGCTCATCCGCACCTTCGAGATCTATGTGACAGTAATTCTCAGCAATGAGACGAAATGTAAAAGCATCTCAGCATAAGCGCACGTCCCGCCGTTCGGGTGAGAAATCCGTCGGCTCGCGTCCCCGGTGCTGCGTATCGACTTTCCATCGACTTCTCCCTGACCCGTTGACCTGCGGATTTCCGGCACTCAACCTTGAGTCATGACCGTCCTCCACGATCCCGTCGAGTTGTTCGACGACGGGTCCATCCAGGATCCGTATCCGCTCTACGAGCGCATGCGCAGCAATGGCCCGGTGCACCGGATCGGCGAGTCCGGGTTCTTCGCCGTATGCGGCTGGGACGCCGTCAACGAGGCGATCTCGCGAACGGACGACTTCTCGTCCAATCTGACGGCGACGATGCTCTACACCCCGCACGGCACCGTCGTGCCCTTCGAGATGGACGGGCTCGGCGGACCGACCCACGTGCTGGCCACCGCCGACGATCCCAGCCACGCCGTGCACCGCAAGCTGTTGGTGCGTTATTTGGCCGCCAAGCGGATCGCGGTCTTGGAACGCTTCGTCACCGACACCGCCGAACGGTTGTGGCAAGACGCGCTGCGCGGTGGCCGCATCGAGTGGATGGGCGCCGTCGCCAACCGGCTGCCGATGATGGTGGTGGCGGAGCTGATCGGCCTGCCAGAGGCGGACGTGGAGCAGTTGGTGCGGTGGGGCTACGCGGCGACCCAACTGCTCGAGGGCCTCGCGGATCAGGAACAGCTTGCCGCCGCGGGGGTTTCGGTGATGGAGCTCAGCAATTACATCAGCGACCAGTTCGTCCGCGCGGCCGACGACCCGCAGGACAACCTGCTCGGCGAGTTGGCGAGCGCTTGCGCCGCCGGTGAACTGGACACCGTCACCGCCCAGGTCATGATGATCACGTTGTTCGCCGCCGGGGGCGAATCGACCGCGTCGCTACTCGGCAGCGCCGCCTCGATCCTGGCCGAGCGGGACGACATCGCCGGCCGGCTGCGCGAGCAACCGGCGTTGCTCGGGACATTCATCGAGGAGACGCTGCGCTTCGAACCACCGTTCCGCGGCCACTACCGACACGTCCTGCGCGACACCACCCTGGCGGGCATGGACCTCGCTGCCGGCTCGCGACTGGTGCTGCTGTGGGGAGCGGCCAATCGGGATCCAGGCCGCTTCGAGGCACCCGGCGAGTTTCGGCTGGACCGCGCCGAAGGCCGGAATCATCTGAGTTTCGGTAGGGGAGCGCACTTTTGCGTGGGTGCGGCGCTGGCCCGGCTGGAGGCCCGCATCGTGTTGCGGCTGCTGCTGGACCGCAGTTCGTCGATCCGGGCCGCCGAGGTGGGGCGCTGGGTGCCCAGCATCCTGGTGCGACGCCTGGAATGCCTCGAGCTCACCGTCTCCTGAACCGAAAGCCGTTGCGGCGCCGGTCCTCAGACCGGAGTCGGCGGCAACGCACCCATCGACACGATGAAGGCCTCCACGGCGGTGGCCTGCTCGAAACCTTCCACCTCGACTCGCCATTCATAGATGCCCGGTTCCAGCGGAATGCCGCCGGGGATGTTGAGGGTCAGCGGCATCCGGACCGCGGTGCCGTGGATGGCTCCCGGGAGGCGGCCTGCCTCCGCGGCCGCTTCGAACAGGATGCGCTGCGGACCCTGCGGCCCCGGCACCGTCACCGATTGACCGTCGGTATCGAGCAACTGGCAGGTGAGCTTGTGCTGCTTGTTGGTCTCGTCCCAATCGATGTCCAGGAACATCACCAAAGCGAAAGGCGGCGTGGGTGTTTGACACTGCCGCCAGCCGAGGCCCAGGGTGTGCACCTTGCCGGATTGCGCATCGGCCTGGGCGGCGTCCGCGAGGAAAAGGCTGACCTTCATGCGGCGGTCAGCGTATCGGTCGACACTGCCGGTTCCACCGCGAGTTGGTGCCCTACGACTGCTGCCGTCACGAGATCCACGTCCTGTTCCGTATGCAATTGCGAGTCGCCGCCGACCTCGACTCTTGGACCGAGTCTGACTCCGTCGGCCCGATAATACTGCGCCGCGCTAGCGACCAGGAGGCAGCTCACGCGGCCCGTCGGGCGCCCGCAGCTCGCGCGGTCCCTCCCGGCCCGACAGCTCGCGCCGATCGTCGTGCCGGGACCCGACCGACAGGCCGGCCAGATCCTGCCGCGGCACGTGACCCAGCGACTGCTGTTCGGGGTAGCCGCCGACTTGCCGGTAGTCGGCTGGGTGATGCGGTTGCGCGGCATGCCCCCGCGCCGAGTCGATGCGATGGGCGCCGACAGACGTGGCAGCCTCCTCGTGCACCGGCTGCGCAGCCTGTCGCCGGCTGCCGCCCTCCGAGCTTTCCGAATCGACCGTCACCTTGCGAGTGCGCTTGAGCGAGAACGCGATCTCCTCGACCTCCTCGAACACCTGCCGCGCGCTGCGCAACGGCTGGGTCGTGTTGTCGATCACGCGCGCGACGAAGGGCGGGACCAGCGGCCGGATCCACCGGGCCGCTGCTTTGGTGGCGTCCGGAATCGACGGGATCATCGGGGCGCGTTCCTCACTCTGCTGGGGTTCCTCATAGTGCTCGACGGCAGCGGCGGCCGGTTCGGCGGGAGCGGGCAGGTGCCGGGGCTCCTCGGCGGCGGAACTCCTATCCCGCTCTGCGGCAGGCAATTCGGCGACGGCTCGGCTGGCTGCCTCGGCCTCGGCGGCGATCGGCAAGTACATGTCTTCCTCCTCGGGCTGGGCTGCCGGCTCCAGTGCCGGCTCGAAGCTGCGCTCCGACGTGGCGCGCACCGGCGCGTCGAGCGCCTCGACCACTCGACGGCGTTGCTGCTCGCGGTCGATCTCGGCCTGGGCTTCGATGGCAAGGCGGGTCTGGGTGAGTTGATGCTCGGCCCACATGATTTCGGCGGCCCGGCGGACCTCGGCCCGCTTGATCGCGATTGCGGTGTCGGCTTCCAGTTCGGCACGTTCCCGGTCGGCGCGCGCCGTCTCATGCCGATCGTGCGTGGTCTCGCCCCGCCATCTGCGCAGGATCAGTGGCAGCAGATACAGCAGCGCGAAGAAAGCTACTGTCATGACCCGCAACATCAGCGCACCCGGGCCGGCGAGCGTGATTTCGTTCATCGCGACCCACCGCGCGCCCAGGCCGTGTCCGGCATCGGCAACGGCGGTGTGTTGCGCGGCGGCCAGCGCCTGCTCGTCGCGCGACACCACGGCGTCCAGCTCGGGCGCCTGCCGGTCGCGGGCGACCAGCGCGTTGCCCAGCTCCCGCTGCGCGTCGGCGAGCAGCTCGTTGGCCGTCCGGGTCTCGGGTCCGCGGCCGGGAACACCGGTGATGCGGGTCTGCGGGCACGCGGGCGACGGGTTGTATTCGCAGCGCGCCACCACCAGGGCGGCGTCCA
Organism: Mycobacterium asiaticum; assembly: GCF_001668675.1. Taxonomy (GTDB): domain Bacteria; phylum Actinomycetota; class Actinomycetes; order Mycobacteriales; family Mycobacteriaceae; genus Mycobacterium; species Mycobacterium asiaticum_D. The sequence goes on from NZ_LZKQ01000276.1 coordinate 20,142, forward strand.
ACTGCACCCGCGCCTGCTCCACCGAGTTGTCCAGCGCGCTGCGGGCCGCCTTTGCCTGCCGCAGCGTGCCCTCGGCCTGGGCGACCGCCGGCCCCGGTTCACGCAGAGCGCGTTCGCCCAGCCGGTGGTCGATCGCCCCGGAGAATATGACCAGGGCGGCGAGCTCGCCGACCAGGACACCGACGGCAACGGCGACGGCAGCACGCCCCGCGGTGCCGGCCGGTCCCGAATCCGGACCGGCCGCGATTCCGCGGGTCACCGCACCTACCAGCAGACCGAAAACCAGTGTCAGCCCGATGACTGCCCAGATCGGCACCGAGTCCCCGACCGACGAGTGGACGGCCAGAGCGGCTACCAGCCAGGCCAGCACGGCCCCCAGCACCACCACCGCAGGCGAGATCATCGAGCGCCGCTCAAGCGTTTCGTGCGCGCGCATGAGACTCCAATCACCTCCAATTGCCTTCCAGCGTGGCAGGCCGCCACCCGACACACCGAATCCAGGCGGCCGCTTGTGGCGTTGTTCACAAAGCCGTTGAAGCCCGTTCGAACCCTGTTCCAGCCACCATTTCGGCCCAGTATTCAAGCGACGCGAGCGGATCAGCGACCGTTAACGCGGGCGGCATGAGACGGTATGACTCTATGGAAAATTACGACTTCCTCAGCTACGAAGAGTTCGGCCGCAGATTTTTCGAGGTTGCCGTCACACCGGACCGGGTCGCCGCGGCATTGGCCGACATCGCCGGCAGCGAATTCGCTATGGAACCGATCGCCCAGGGGCCAGGCGGGATCGCCAAGGTCAGCGCGAAGGTCAAGATTCAGGAACCCCGGGTGACCCGCAAGCTCGGCGACCTGATCACTTTCGTCATCCATATTCCGCTGTCCATCGACCTGCTGTTGGACCTGCGGCTCGACAAGCAGAGATTCCTGGTCTCGGGCGACATCGCGCTGCGGGCGACCGCACGCGCGGCTGAGCCGCTGCTCCTGATCGTCGATGTCTCCAAGCCGCGGCCCTCCGATATCACCGTCAACGTGTCGTCGAAGTCGATTCGCGGCGAAGTGCTGCGCATTCTGGCCGGCGTTGACGGGGAGATCCGGCGGTTCATCGCCCAGTACGTCAAGGAAGAGATCGACTCACCCCAGTCGCAGGCCGCTCAGGTCATCGACATCGCCACCCAGGTCGACAGCGCCTGGCCCGGGGGCTGACCAGCCGGTCCTAGATCGTCTGGTGCCGTCCGAAGAACTTGTGGTCTTCGCTGTACCCGCCGTAGCCGCTGCCGATTTCGTTGTAATGCGCGACGAACTCAATGCCCTTGATCCACTTCACCTGCTTGAAGCCGTGCTGTAATTCGTTGCGCAGCCGCAGCGGTTTGCCGTGCAGATAGGGCAGTGGCTCACCGTTCATGTCGTAAGCGAGCATGCTCATGTGGTGCGTCATTTGCTCGATGGGGTGCGCGTTGTAATAGATGCCGCCGGTCGCGCCCAGCCCCATCGAATAGAAAACCACCCATTTCGCCTCGGGTAATGGTTTGACGATGTCCATGATCGTCTGCATGGACACACCACCCCATTTGGCCACGCCCGACCAGGCCTGAATGCAGAAGTGCTGGGTGATCTGGTCGTGATAGGGCAGTGCCCGCAGATCTTCCAGTGAGAACGCCGTCGGGTTCTCCACCAGCCCATAGACCCGCAGCCGCCAGTCCACGAAGTCGTTCTTTTCCAGCTCTTTGTATTCGACGGTCTCGGGGAGACGGCCGTTGCGCCAGTGATAGGGGGAGATGTCCTTCTCGGTGAAGGCGCCGGGCTTGGGGTTCAGCCGTTCCAGCGCCCGCTGGAACGGACCGACCAGCGCGTAACCCACCCGCTGCACCACCCGCGGATGCTTGATCGTGAACGGGGTCGCGGCAACCCAGCCGATGGCCACGATCACCATCGCGACGCAGAACACGCCGAAGCCGACCCAACTGTTGTCGTCGCGCGCGGCGAACATGTGGTTGAGGTTGCGCAGCGCCTCGGTGGCGAAAACCATCGTGACGTGGGTCAGGATGAAGAACAGGAAATACACCAGCACCAGGAAATGCAGCGATCGCGCGTGCTGGATGCTCAACCGCTTGCTCAGCCAGTGCACCCGCTGCGACAGCGCCGGTGACATGCCGAGCCCGGTGATGATGGCGGCCGGCGCAGCGATGAACACCGTGGTGAAGTACGCCAGCAACTGCATGGCGTTGTACGCGACCCAGCCGTTGTCCGTGGGCCAGTTCAGCGACAGGTACTGAATCGCCACCGACGCGGCATGGGGAAAGACGTCCCAGCTCGTCGGGACCAGGTGCCGCCACTGCCCGGTGGCGAACAGCAAGACGTAGAACACCGCGCCGTTGACCATCCACAGCACGTCGATGCCGAGATGCCACCAGCGGGCCAGCCCGATCGAGTGGCGGAATCCAGGCAGGCCGAACTGCGGCGGCAAGGCGACGGTGTCGGCGTTGGCGGTCCACAGCGGATCGTCGGGAACGGGCGGCCCGACGCGCAGCCACTCATCCTTGCCGGGAGTGGCGTTGCGGCTGAAGTACAGGCGCGGATGGTCGCACAGGATCTGAATTCCGGAACGGATGATGAACGTCATCATGAACAGGTTGAAAAAGTGCGTCCAGCCGATCCACGCGGGCCGACCCGGGGCGCTGCTGGAGTGCGGATCGACGCCGGGATAGCGCTCGATGAACGACTGCACGGCGGGCATGTGGTGCAGACCCTTGCCGATCGCCACGCCGGCGACCAACAGCGCGAAGCCGATCGGGATCAGCCAGAGCAGGTTGAACCACTTGTCGCGGCCCACCCGCAGTCGCGGCGCGGTGGCTCGCCGGGTCAGATCGAATCCACCGCCATACGCCTCGACGTCGACGACGTCTTCGGCGGTGTGCACCTCGCTGGCGTAGTCCACGCCCAGCTGCCGATCGAGCGTATCGACCTGGTCAGCACCGGTTGCCAGGCCTTTGTCACTGGTTCTGCTCACGCTGAGCAAATTTACACTACGGCGACTGTATAAATAAGAAACTGTGACAGACAGATCTGATCACAGGCGCCGAGGTGTTTACCGGGCCGCTGCGGCCGGGTATGTAACTGCGACTCTGGATCGACTTTGGATCCCCGCGGGAGGAGCAGAACTTGGCACGGGTAGACGTCTCGACGACATCGGAAGTCTCGCCGGAAGCCGCCTGGAAGCTCGCGTCCGACCTGAGCCGTTTCGACGAGTGGATGACGATCTTCGCCGGCTGGCGGGGTGAGGTGCCGTCGACCATCGAGAAGGGCACCTGTGTCTCGTCGTGCATCAGGGTCAAGGGTTTCCGCAACGTCGTGCATTGGGAAGTGACGAAGTACGACGAGCCCCATGCGATCGAGTTGAAGGGCCGCGGCCGCGGCGGCATCCGGCTAACCGTGGCCATGTCGGTCGAGGACAGGAGTCCGGGCTCGGACTTCCACCTCACCGCCGACCTGTCCGGCGGCGTGCTGAGCGGTCCGGTCGGCCGGCTGGTGGCCCGGGTGTTGCGCTCCGACGTCGAGACGTCGGTGAAGAACCTCGCCGAGCTGCGCTGACCCCCGTCGTCACCGCCGGTCTTGGTAGCGGCCCCTGCAGCGCAGGTCCCGCTCGGCCTGGCGCACGCGCCTGCGTTCCTCCGCGAGCCAGGCCAGGCCACCGCCGAACACCAGCATCCCGATTGACGCCGCGGCTATCCCGGCTCCGACATGTCCCAGCGCGAAGGTCACGGCGGATACCACGAACGCCAGGACGGCACCGGCGATGACGACCAGGCCGGGGGTGCGCTCGGCTCTGGTTTCGAAGTCTGCGAGATCGTGCGTCGAATCGTTCGTCAAGAACGTCTCCTCTGCTGCATTCACGTGCAGTCGACCGTCCCGATCGGCCGGTTTGGAGCCCTCCTCTCAATTACCCGAATCACGTTCTGAAGAAACGAGTTCGGCGCGCGGGGCGGCTATTCGTGGGGTCGCAGCCGGCGTATTGGGCGGGTCTCGATGGCATTGATCGTCAGCGTTCGCCGGCCGATGCGCCAACCCGCCTCGGTGTGTTCGTACTCGTCGTCGTAACGCAGGTGCCAAACCGCGTCGACCACCTCGTCGGCACGCTGACTCCAATGGTGCGCAACGCAAGTGATGCGGCCCCGGGCGAACCCGGGCCGCTCCGCCATGTCGTACACCTCGCCGACGACGGCATGCTCGGTGCGCGCGACCTGGCCGACTGCGGCCAGGGCCGCAGCGATCGCGGCCCGGCCGTGGTGGGTGCGCACCGGGTGCAGCGCGTTCGGCGGGTCGGGTACGCAGAGTTCGGCTTTGTCGGTGAAAAGCGTTGCCACCGAATCGAATTCGCGGTCATCGACGCCGGCCGCGTACCGGTGCACCAGATCGCTGAGCGCCGCCCGGTCCGCGGACGAAGCGTGCGTGCGGCTCACGCCGGCTCGGGTGTGATCGCGGCGCGCACCGCATCCAGCAGAGTTGCGGCCCGCGGGTCGGTGAAGACGTCTTCGAGGAACATCGGCGCTCCGTCCGGGCCGGCCAGCGGTACCCGCCAGTTCGGGTACTCGTCGGTGGTGCCGGGCTGGTTCTGGGTGCGCCGGTCGCCCACCGCGTCGGTCAGTGCCACGCCCAGCAGGCGCGACGGCGTGCGGCCCAGGTAGCGGTGCAGGGCCAGGATCAGCCGCTCGGGCTCGTCATCGGGGTCGTATGAGCCCTCGTCGAGCAGGCCGACCCGCCGCAACTCGGCCAGCCAGCCCTCGCGTTCGGCCGCCGCTGAGCGCAGTTCGTCCTCGACCGGACGGGCTAGCAACCCCAGGGATTCCCGTAGCCGCACATGATCGCCCGCGAGGTAACCCGCCGTCGGCGGTAGGTCGTGGGTGGTGACCGAGGACAGGCAGTACTCCCGCCACCGCTCCGCGGGAAGGGGCGCCGCCGAACCCGAGTCGCGGTCCTGCTCGAACCACAGGATCGAGGTGCCCAGCAGTCCGCGTAGAAGTAAGTAGTCGCGCACCCACGGTTCGACGGTGCCCAGGTCCTCGCCGACCACCACCGCGCCGGCCCGATGCGCTTCCAGCGCAACGATGCCGATCATCGCCTCGTGGTCGTAGCGGACGTAGGTGCCTTCGGTCGGCGGGGCGCCACTGGGAATCCACCACAACCGGAACAATCCGATGATGTGGTCGATGCGGACCCCGCCGGAGTGCCGCAGCACGGCACGGATCAACGCCCGGAACGGCCGGTACTCCAGTTCGTTCAGCCGGTCCGGCCGCCACGGCGGCTGGGACCAATCCTGGCCGAGCTGGTTGAACTCGTCGGGGGGCGCCCCAGCGGTCACCCCGAGCGCGAGCACGTCCTGCAGCGCCCACGCGTCCGCGCCATTCGGATGCACACCGACGGCCAGGTCGTGCATGACGCCCAGCTTCATCCCGGCGCGCGTGGCCTGCGACTGTGCGGCGGCGAGCTGCTCGTCCAGCTGCCACTGCATCCACCGGTGGAAGTCGACCGCGTTGGCGTTCTTGGCGACGAACTCCGCGACCCCAGCGGCGTAGGGGTGCCGCAACGATTTCGGCCATCGTCGCCAATTGGCGCCGTGCTTCTCGGCCAATGCGCACCAGGTCGCGAAGTCGTCCAGGGCGTGACCCTCCCGTGCGCGGTAGGCCGCGTAGGCCAACTCGCGGCCCGCCGAGCGCGGTTGGCGGTGAATCAGCTTGAGCGCCGCGCGTTTTGCGGCCCAGGCGCTGTCGCGGTCGATGCTGTCGCGGTGGGCGGCACGGTGTTGGACCTCGTCGCGCAGTTGCCGTACCCGGCCGCGCTTGGGCAGCTCGGCGAACTCGGGAATGGCTTCCACGCGCAGGTACATCGGATTGGCGAATCGCCTCGACGTGGGTAGATAGGGTGACGGCTCCATCGGCTTCAGCGGCTCTTGGCTGCCCGAGGGCGCGGCCGCGTGCAGCGGGTTGACCAATACGTAGTCGGCGCCGTGCGCGGTGGCTGACCACAGCGCGAGATCCGCGAGGTCGACCAGGTCGCCAACCCCCCAGGAATGCCGGGACCGCACGCTGTACAGCTGGGTCGCCAGACCCCAGGCGCGCCGGGTGGCCAGCTTGTCGGGCAGGCCCAGCCAGTCCGGTGTCACGATGAGCGCGGTGCTGCTCTGGTAGTCACCGGAGCGCAGGTGGACGCGGTGATAGCCCAGCGGCAGGTCGGCCGGCAGCACGAAGCTGGCCTCGCCCACCCAGCGTCCGTCCAGGTCGAATGGCGGGGTGAAGTTGTCCACCTGCTCCACACCGCCGCGTTCGGTCCCGTCCTCGAGCTGCAACCACACCTCGGCCGGGTCGCCGTGGGTGACGTGCACCCAGAAACGGGTCTGCCCACCGGCGCGCCCCACGATGGTGGGCGGCAGTGACCGTGCCCAATGGGCGCGGAGGTCGGCGATCAGTGCGGCGTTGCGGTCCTGTTCGGAACTTGCCCGGACACCGAGGGCGCCCAGCACGGCCACCAGAGTGGACTCGGCGACCACCACGTGCCGGCCGCTCCAGTCCTGGTAGCTGGTGGCAACGCCGAACCGCCGGGCGAGCTCGACAAGCGATGGCGCAAGCTCAGTCATGCCGCTCATCTTCCGTGCCATGCCGCCCTGCAGCTCAGTGGGGTCTCAGCGGGTGTCTGCGTGAGGTTGATTTAACAGTCTGTTACTTGACGCGCCTTGTCGACGTTTCGCAGCTAACATGCCCAATGAAGATACGACGAATCCGTGGGGGATCCAGCGCTTTCGCCGACGCATGGCGGGGTCTGCGCGAGTGCCTTACGGTATCGATGTGCTTTAGCGCTTACTAGCCATGAGGGCTATATATCAAGACGCTTTGACATATTCAGACGTTATTGACAGACAGAGAACAGACCGGAAGGTGATCAAGCGTGGCCGAACATAGCCGCGGGCAGCGCGGGTCGGGGTACGGCCTTGGGTTGTCGACGCGGACCCAGGTAACCGGGTATCAGTTCCTGGCGCGCCGGACCGCGATGGCCTTGACCCGCTGGCGGGTCCGCATGGAGATCGAGCCCGGTCGTCGCCAGACGCTGGCAGTGGTCGCCTCGGTGTCCGCGGCGCTGGTGATCTGCCTGGGCGCGTTGCTGTACTCATTCCTCAGCCCGGCCGGTCAGATCAATGACGCACCGATCATTGCCGATCGCGACTCGGGCGCGCTCTATGTAAAGGTGGGCGACCGGCTCTACCCGGCGCTGAATCTGGCGTCGGCGCGGCTGATCACCGGGCGAGCGGACAACCCGCACCTGGTCCGCGGCAGCCAGATCGCCAGCCTGCCGCACGGGCCGCTGGTCGGCATTCCGGGTGCGCCGAATGAGTTGTCGCCCAAGAACCCTCCCGCGTCGTCGTGGCTGGTGTGCGACACCGTGGGAGGCGCGTCCGGCGGTGTCGCTTCGATGAGCGGCGTAACCGTCACTGTCATCAACGGCACCCCGGACATGAGCGGTCACCGTCGGGTGCTCAGCGGGTCGGATGCCGTGGTGCTCAGCTACGGCGGCAACACCTGGGTGATCCGGGAGGGCCGCCGATCCAAGATCGACGCGACCGACCGGTCGGTGTTGCTGCCGCTGGGCCTGACGCCGGAACAGGTCAGTCAGGCCCGGCCGATGAGCCACGCCCTCTACGACGCGCTGCCGGTCGGACCCGAGCTGCTGGTGCCGGAGGTACCGAACGCGGGAGCAGCGGCTACCTTCCCCGGCGCGCCCGGTCCCGTCGGGACGATTCTCGTCACACCGCAGATCAGTGGGCCGCAACAATATTCGCTCGTCCTGACCGACGGGGTGCAGACGTTGCCGCCGCTGGTGGCTCAGATCCTGCAGAACGCCGGTCGCCCGGGCAACACCAAGCCGGTCACCGTCGAGCCGTCGGCGCTGGCCAGGATGCCGGTGGTCAACCGGCTGGACCTGTCGGCCTACCCCAACGACCCACTCAACGTGCTGGACATCCGGGAGAACCCGTCCACCTGCTGGTGGTGGGAACGGACCCACGGTGAGAACCGGGCCCGCGTGCAGGTGGTGTCCGGGCCCAGCATCCCGATCAAGGCGAGCGAGATGAAGCGGATAGTCAGCCTGGTCAAGGCGGACATGACCGGCCGCGAGGCCGACCAGGTCTACTTCGGCCCGAACTACGCGAACTTTGTCGCCGTCACCGGTAACAACCCGGGCGCCCAGACCGCCGAGTCGCTGTGGTGGCTTACCAACGCCGGCGCACGGTTCGGCGTGGACGACACCAAAGAATCACGCGAAGCGCTCGGCCTGACCCTGCAGCCCAGCCTGGCGCCATGGGTGGCGCTGCGCCTGCTGCCGCAGGGTCCGACGCTGTCCCGAACGGACGCCTTGGTGGAGCACGACACGCTACCTATGGACATGACCCCTGCAGAGTTGGTGGTACCGAAGTGAAACGTGGTTTTGCACGACCCACACCGGAGAAGCCTCCGGTAATCAAGCCAGAAAACATCGTCCTTCCGACGCCGTTGAGCATTCCGCCGCCCGAGGGCAAGCCCTGGTGGCTGATCGTGGTCGGTGTCGTCGTCATCGGTCTGCTGGGCGGCATGGTCGCCATGACGTTCGCCAGCGGTTCGCACGTCTTCGGTGGCGTCGGTTCGATCTTCCCGATCTTCATGGTCGGCGGCATGATGCTGATGATGTTCCGCGGGGTCGGCGGCGGTCAGCAGCAAATGAGCAGGCCCAAATTGGACGCCATGCGGGCCCAGTTCATGCTGATGCTGGACATGCTGCGGGAGACCGCGCAGGAGTCGGCGGACAGCATGGACGCCAACTACCGGTGGTTCCATCCGGCTCCCAACACGCTTGCCGCCGCCGTCGGATCGCAGCGGATGTGGGAGCGCAAGCCGGACGGCAAAGACCTCAACTTCGGGGTCGTCCGCGTCGGCGTCGGAATGACGCGCCCCGAGGTGACCTGGGGTGAACCGCAGAACATGCCGACCGACATCGAGCTGGAGCCGGTGACGGGCAAGGCGCTGCAGGAGTTCGGCCGCTACCAGAGCGTGGTCTACAACCTGCCGAAGATGATCTCGGTGCTGGTCGAGCCGTGGTACGCCCTGGTCGGCGAGCGCGAGCAGGTGCTGGGGCTGATGCGCGCCATCATCTGCCAGCTGACCTTCTCCCACGGCCCGGACCACGTCCGGCTGATCGTCGTCAGTTCCGACCTGGACGAGTGGGACTGGGTGAAATGGCTGCCGCACTTCGGCGACTCGCGCCGGACCGACGCCGCCGGCAGCGCGCGGATGGTCTACAGCTCGGTGCGGGAGTTCGCCGCTGAGCAGGCCGAGCTGTTCGCCGGCCGCGGCTCGTTCACGCCGCGGCACGCCAGCTCGTCGACCCAGACGCCGACGCCGCACCACGTGATCATCGCCGACGTCGACGACCCGCAGTGGGAGTACGTGATCAGCGCCGAGGGCGTCGACGGTGTCACCTTCTTCGACCTGACCGGCTCGCCGATGTGGACCGGGGTCCCCGAGCGCAAGCTCGAGTTCGACAAGGTCGGGATCATCGAAGCCCTGCCCCGCGACCGCGACACCTGGATGGTGATCGACGACAACGCGTGGTTCTTCGCCCTGACCGACCAGATGAGCACCGCCGAAGCCGAGGAGTTCGCCCAGAAGCTGGCGCAATGGCGGCTGGCTGAGGCCTACGAAGAAATCGGTCAGCGGGTGGCCCACATCGGCGCCCGCGACATCCTGTCCTACTACGGCATCGACGATCCGGCCGCGATCGACTTCGAGGACCTGTGGGGGAGCCGCACCGACACAATGGGCCGCTCCCGGCTGCGCGTGCCGTTCGGCAACCGCTCCGACAATGGCGAACTGCTGTTCCTGGACATGAAGTCCCTGGACGAAGGCGGCGACGGCCCGCACGGCGTCATGTCGGGTACCACCGGTTCCGGTAAGTCGACCCTTGTCCGCACGGTGATCGAGTCGCTGATGCTGGGCCACCCGCCGGAGGAGCTGCAGTTCGTGCTCGCCGACCTCAAGGGTGGTTCGGCCGTCAAGCCGTTCGCCGGGGTGCCGCACGTGTCTCGGATCATCACCGACCTGGAAGAAGACCAGGCGCTGATGGAACGGTTCCTGGACGCCCTGTGGGGCGAGATCGCCCGACGCAAGGCCATCTGTGACAGTGCCGGCGTCGACGACGCCAAGGAGTACAACTCCGTCCGGGCAAGGATGCGCGCCCGTGGCCAGGACATGGCACCGCTGCCGATGCTGGTGGTGGTCATCGACGAGTTCTACGAGTGGTTCCGCATCATGCCAACCGCCGTCGATGTGCTCGACTCCATTGGCCGTCAGGGACGCGCGTACTGGATCCACCTGATGATGGCTTCGCAGACCATTGAAAGCCGCGCCGAAAAGCTCATGGAGAACATGGGTTACCGGTTGGTGCTGAAAGCCCGCACCGCCGGGGCGGCGCAGGCGGCCGGTGTGCCCAACGCGGTGAACCTGCCGGCACAGGCCGGGCTGGGTTACTTCCGCAAGAGCCTGGAAGACATCATCCGGTTCCAGGCGGAGTTCCTGTGGCGGGACTACCTGCGCATCTCCTCGATCGACGGTGACGAGGCGCCGGTGCTGGTGAACACCATCGACTATGTGCGCCCCCAGTTGTTCACCAACTCGTTCACCCCGCTCGAAGTCAGCGTCGGTGGGCCCAGCGTGGAACCGCCGACGGTGCCCAGCTACACCAACGGCGAAGTCAACGGCGCGGTGGCCGAAGAAGACGAGGAAGAGGAAGCGATCCGGACGCCCAAGGTCGGAACCGTGATCATCGACCAGCTGCGCCGGATCAACTTCGAGCCGTACCGGTTGTGGCAGCCGCCGCTGACCGAACCGATCGCCATCGACGAGCTGGTCAACCGTTTCCTCGGCCACCCCTGGCACCAGGACTACGGCTCGGCCCGCAACCTGGTTTTCCCGATCGGCATCATCGACCGGCCGTTCAAGCACGACCAGCCGCCGTGGACCGTCGACACCTCGGGGCCCGGCTCCAACGTGCTGATCCTGGGCGCCGGTGGTTCGGGCAAGACGACGGCGTTGCAGACGCTGATCTGCTCGGCCGCATTGACCCACACACCCGAGCAGGTGCAGTTCTACTGCCTGGCGTACAGCAGCACGGCGTTGACCACGATCGCGCGCCTGCCGCACGTGGGCGAAGTGGCCGGCCCCACCGATCCGTACGGGGTACGCCGGACGGTCGCCGAACTACTGGCGCTGGTGCGGGAGCGCAAGCGCAGCTTCCTCGAGTACGGCATCGCATCGATGGAGATGTTCCGCCGCCGCAAGTTCGGCGACGAGGCCGGGCCGGTGCCCAACGACGGATTCGGCGACGTCTACCTCGTCATCGACAACTACCGGGCGCTGGCCGAGGAGAACGAGGTGTTGATCGACCAGGTCAACCTGATCATCAACCAGGGTCCTTCGTTCGGCGTGCACGTGATCGTCACCGCCGACCGGGAATCGGAGCTGCGGCCGCCGGTGCGCAGTGGCTTCGGCTCCCGCGTCGAGCTGCGCCTGGCCGCGGTGGAGGACGCCAAGCTGGTCCGTTCCCGGTTCGCCAAGGACGTCCCGGTCAAGCCGGGCCGCGGCATGGTGGCCGTGAACTACGTCCGGTTGGACAGCGACCCGCAGGCCGGCCTGCACACCTTGGTGGCCCGGCCGGCGCTGGGCAGCACGCCCAACAACGTGTTCGAGAGCGACAGCGTCATTGCGGCGGTCAGCCGACTCACCACCGCGGCGGCTCCGCCGGTGCGACGGCTGCCGGCGAAGTTCGGCGTGGAGCAGGTGCGCGAGCTGGCGGCGCGGGACACCCGGCAGAACGTTGGTGCGGGCGGAATCGCTTGGGCCATTTCCGAATTGGATCTGCAGCCGGTGTATCTCAACTTCGCCGAGAACGCGCACCTGATGGTGACCGGCCGCCGCGAGTGCGGGCGCACCACGACGCTGGCCACCATCATGTCCGAGATCGGCCGGCTGTATGCGCCGGGCGCCACCAGCGCTCCGACGCCACCGGCCGGCAAGAAATCCGCCCAGGTGTGGCTGATCGACCCGCGTCGTCAGCTGTTGACCACGCTCGGATCCGACTATGTCGAGCGGTTCGCCTACAACCTCGACGGCGTGGTGGCGATGATGGGTGAGCTGGCGGCGGCGTTGGCCGGCCGTGAGCCGCCACCGGGGTTGTCCGCCGAAGAGCTGCTGTCGCGGTCCTGGTGGAGTGGGCCGGAGATCTTCCTGATCGTCGACGACATCCAGCAGCTGCCACCGGGCTTCGATTCGCCGCTGCACAAGGCCGTCCCGTTCGTGAACCGGGCCGCCGACGTCGGGTTGCACGTGATCGTGACCCGTACCTTCGGCGGCTGGTCCTCGGCGGGCAGCGACCCGATGCTGCGGGCCCTGCATCAGGCCAACGCGCCGTTGCTGGTGATGGACGCCGACGCGGACGAGGGTTTCATCCGCGGCAAGATGAAGGGCGGTCCGCTGCCTCGCGGCCGTGGTCTGCTGATGGCCGAGGACACCGGCGTATTCGTCCAGGTCGCCGCCACCGAGGTGCGCCGGTAGTAATTGCCGATTGCCGCTGCGCTGGGGCTGTCTTAAGTGCCCCAGCGCAGCGGCAATGACTTGAGCGCGAACGATTTAGACGGAAACACGATGTCGGGCGCGTAGTCCGGCGGTAAATCGAAATCGGGAATCTGCCGGAGCCATTCGGCGATGACCACCGTCAGCTCGATGCGCGCCAGGTGTGAACCAAGGCAGCGATGCGGCCCGCCGCCGAATCCCCAATGCCGGTGCACCTTGCCGTCCATCACCAACTCATCGGTCGACCATTCGTCGCTGCCGTCGCGGTTGACCGCGGCCATACACAACCGCACTTGCGAACCCGGCGGAAGGGTCATCCCGCCGACCTCGACGAACTCGGTGACAATCCGAGGAGCCACCGGCGCCGGCGGCTCCAGCCGAATGACCTCTTCGATGAATACTCTGATCTGTCTTTGGTTTTCGCGGAGCTCTGCCCGTAACTGCGGCCTGCGGGCCAGCTCGAACAGGCAGAACCCGATAATTGCCGTCACCGTGTCCAGTCCCGCCAGGATCAGCAGGTGGCTCATACCCAGCAATTCGATGTCGGTGAGGTCACCCTCGCCCGTCATCAACGCCGACAACATATCCGACCCCGGACTGCGACGACGTTGCTGCACAGCGTCTTTGAGGTATTCGAACAACTCGACCTGTCCGGCTCCCAGCTCGGCGACGGTGAGGAACGGTTTGTCTCCGACGATGGCGTCCTTCCAGTCGATCAGACGGTCCCGATCCTGGATCGGCAGTCCGTAGAGGTCCAGGAACACTTGGTAGGGGTACAGCCGCGCGAAATCCGCCATCACCTCGCATTCGCCGCGTGCGGCGAGGGCAGCGATCATCTCGGTGGCGTGGCGCTGCAGCACCGGTTGCGACTTGGCCAGCGCGTAAGGGCTGAAATAGGGCTGCAGGATCTTGCGGTAGTGGGTGTGCTGCGGCGGATCGAACGCAAGCGGCAGCACCGGCAGCGGATCGCCGGGGGGCTGTAGCACAGTCGAGGAGAACACCTTCGGATTGCGCAGCGCGGCAAGCACATCCGCACGACGAGTCAGGTAGTAGTAGCCGTTCATGAAGACCACGGGCCCCGCATCGCGCAGCGTCTTCCAACCTTTGCCCCGGTCCTGGGTAAACGGCAATGCCGAGTAATCCAACCGTGGCAGATGAAATTTGCCCTGGCCCTCGTCAGGGGTGCTCATGTGCTCAAGCTCTTCCCTCTGCTTCACTGCCACTGCCGGATACCAAAGCAGCGCAACCGTACTGGCCCAGCACAATATGGCATGCGGCCGCGGGCTACGCTACGTACCACGCCACCGGCCCGATGCGGCCGGAACGGCGGAAGGAGGACACCGCAAGTGAAGGTTCGCCTCGAACGCTCGAAGTGCGTGGGACACGCTCAGTGCTACGCGGTCGATCCACAGCTTTTCCCCATCGACGAGTCGGGCTACTCGATTCTGGAGGCGCGTCAGGTGCGTCCCGAAGATGAACAATTGACCCGAGACGGTGTCGCGTCCTGCCCCGAAATGGCGTTGATTCTGCAGGAAGACTGAATAATATTTCGCCTGCTCATCGCCGTTATACCGTGTGGCAGAATGGGTTTCGTCGTTCCCACGCGCTTTCGGCAGCCTTTGCAACGTCAAAATTAACGACGGCTGAACAAAGGTTTTCGAGGAATGAATTGTTGGCTTCATCGGCGTCCAACCACCCACCCAACCCTTAGAGTTCCATATGAAAGCGGTCCAAAGTAGCTCGCAGATCGTAATGAACCGCTCTCCGCTCCGCGGTAACCGCCCGGAGCGCGTCAGACGGGCCGGCAATCCGCTCGGGCCACGGAACTGAAGGAATCGGACCAGCAGCGTGCCTGGCTTCGCGCGGTATCGGCGGTCGAGACTGCCTATCGGGGTTGGCTGAGGAGGGGTGGTGTTGGACTTCGGAGCGTTGCCTCCCGAGATCAATTCGGGACGGATATACAGCGGCCCCGGTCCCAGCCCAATGCTTGCCGCCGCTTCGGCGTGGGATGGCGTTGCGAGTGAGATGGGTGCTGCGGCATCGGGTTACACCGCGGTAGTCAACGAGCTGACGAGCGCACCGTGGGTTGGTCCGGCATCGCAGTCGATGCTGTCAGCGGTCTTGCCGTACGTGAGCTGGCTCAGCGCGGCGGCCACTCAGGCCGAGGAAACCGCTGTCCAGGCCCGGGCGGCCGCAGCCGCCTACGAAACGGTGTTCGCGATGACCGTGCCTCCGCCGGTCATTGCGGCCAACAGGGTGCTGTTGGGAACGCTGATCGCAACCAACATTCTCGGGCAAAACACCCCGGCGATCGCCGCGACCGAAGCTGAATACCTGGAGATGTGGGCGCAGGACGCCGCCGCGATGTACGGGTATGCGGCCTCGTCGGCGACCGCCACGGAGTTGAACCGGTTCCTCTCGCCGCCGAACAGCACCACCCCCGATGCGCTGCCCCAACAGGCCGCCGCGGTCAGTCAGGCCGCTGGCACTCACAGTGGCGACGTCGCACAGACGATCTCTCACCAACTGGTCTCTGCCGCAGCAGTACCGCAGGCGCTACAGCAGCTCGGGACGGCCCCGGTCGCGGCCAGCCAACCCAATTTCATCTGGAATACGATCCAGGATTTCCTGATGTACGGGCTGCCCACTCCCGCCAACAACTTCACGGCGATAACCCCAGCCAGTTACACCGCGGTGATCAAGCAGACGCTGCAGGCCTACTTCGCCGTCGGGTTGGGTTCCTTTGGCACTCAGATCGGACAGCAGCTGTTCAACGGTCTCGGTACCACGGCCGGTGCCGGCGGTGCCTGGTACCCGACACCGCAGTTCGCCGCATTGGGCGCCAGCGGTTGGCATTTCCATTCGGGTCTCGGCTTGTCGGCAAGTGTCGGCTCGGGCAGCAAGGTTGGCGCGCTGTCGGTTCCGGCGGCCTGGGGCAACGCACCCGGCTCCGTGGCAGGGGCCGGGGGAGCCGACACGAAGCTGGTGAGTGTCAATTTCGGCGCTGCAACCGCCGACGCCGGCCCAGCCAACATGGTCAACGCCGGCGGTGTTCCACCCGGTGCGCGTAGCAGGCAGCGGGGCTGGAACATGGGCGTCCGTTACGGCTTCCGATACAGCGTTTTGGCCCGACCACCTTCAGCGGGATGACACCGTGTCAATACCGCTGCGCGACAACATGATCCAGACCAAGGAGGCGCAACGATGCGTCGTCGACATACCACAATGTGCGTAACGGCACCGGAATCCGTTGCGCTGCAGAGCAAATAAGGGAGGAAAGCGGATGTCCTACGTCACCACACATCCCGAGGCGCTGGCCACGGCTGCCGGCACGTTGCAAGGAATAGGTTCGGCAATGGGTTCGCAGAATGCCGCGGCGGCCGCGCCCACAACGGGTATTGTTCCGGCCGCCGCTGACGAGGTGTCGGTCCTGACCGCGGCGCAGTTCATCGCGCACGCCCAGACGTATCAGGCCGTCAGCGCCCAGGCGCAATCGATCCACGAAATGTTCGTCAACACTCTGAGTGTCAGCTCGGGGTCTTATGCGGCGACCGAGGCGGCCAACGCCGCCGCGGCCGGCTGAGGAGTCAGCAGATGCCAGCCGATCTTGCGGCGCTGCCGCCCGAAGTCACCTCGGCGATGATGTACTCCGGTCCGGGCGCCGCATCCTTTATGGCCGCAGCTTCGTCGTGGAACGCGCTCGCCGCCGAACTGACGTCCACGGCCCAGGGCTACGACACGGTGCTGATGCAATTGGCCAGCGAGGAATGGCTAGGCCCCGCCTCGGCGATGATGGCGCAAGCGGCTCAGCCGTACGTGGCGTGGCTGACCGGCACCGCCGGCCTGGCCGAGCATGCCGCCACCCAGGCGCGAGCGGCGGCGGCCGCGTTCGAGGCCGCCTTCGCCGGGGTGGTGCCGCCGCCGCTCGTAGCGGCGAACCGTGCCAGTTTGGCGCAAGCGTTGCAGACAAACATTCTCGGCCTCAACAACGGCGTGATCGCTCAGCTGGAAGCGCAGTATGCCGAGATGTGGGCCCAAAACGCTTCCACCATGCTGAATTACGCGGCGGCCTCACAGGCCGCCAGTAGGCTGACCACCTTCACCGAGGCACCGACGATCGTCAACCCCGCCGGCAGCACCACCCAGGCCGCCGCGGTCGCCGCGGCCCAAGCCGCACCGGCCGCCTCAATCCAGAACAGCGTGCAGGGCTTCCTCAACCAGATCACCAACTCGCTGGGCCAACTCGCCACCCCGACCGGCACCGCCAACTTGGTGCAGCAGTTCGGGAACGGCAACCCGCTGCTGACCGAGATCTGGTTCCTGCTGTCCGGGCAGACGACGCTGCCGAACAACCTCGGAACATTCATGACCGGCTACAACAACTACGCCGGTTTTTTCTACAACACCGAAGGTCTGCCCTACTTCAGCGTCGGAATGGGCAACTCGTTCGTGCAGGTGGCCAAGTCCGCCGGTCTGTTGTCCGCCCCGGCCGCGGCGGCGACCCCCTCCGTCCCGATACCGCCGATCAGCGGGGCGGTCGGTGCCGCCGGCGGTCAGGTGGCCGCGGGGTTGGGCAACGGAGCCCACATTGGGCACCTCGCCGTCCCAGCATCGTGGCCCGGGGCCAGTGCGGCGCCGCCGTCAGTGCGTCCCGCGGTGCAGATGATCAGCGAGCCCATTGTCGCCGGCGAGCACGCAAGTGGCGGCGGGAATGTGCTGAACGGCATGCCCGTCGTCGGCGCCGGCAACGGTCGCGGGCCCGGCGCCGGTCCCCGCTACGGGTTCAAACCCACCGTCATGCCACGCCCGCTGCCCGCCGGATAACCCCCAACAACCATCTACCGAAGGAGACCGAAATGATCACCAAGATGTTCGTCGCTGCAGTGGCATTGCTCGCTCCGCTGGGTGCAGCGGCCACCGCCCACGCCGACACAAAAGACAACAAGTTCATTGCCGTGCTGCAGACCGAGGGCATCAGCGATCACATCTCGCCCAGCCACGCCGTGGAAGCGGCCCGGATGGTGTGCACAAAGCTGGACCAGGGCATGACGCCCTCGCAGGTAGCGGCCGACGTGCTGAACAGTAGTTCTATGCCTGCCTACCACTCCGGATATTTCGTTGGCGCCGCCATTGAGATCTACTGCCCGCAGTACGCTCCCGAGGAAGCGGCGACCTCATGAGGTCGCCGCTCTCCGATAGATGAGCCAGCGCAACTCGATCGGCGACTCCTCGGGTTCGACGTCGAACACGTCTAGGCCCGTTGCCCAACTGGCGAACCACACCGTCGGCGGCCAAGTGTCCTGCGGCAGATGGGCTTTCTCGTAATCGACGACCGAGTCGTCAGCCACCAGCTCAAGCGGCAGGTTCGCGGTCGCGCCTGCCATCTGCTCTTCAGTGAAGATCATCGAGTTGCACTGCTGTCCGAGTTCGAGGGCAGCGTCGTCGGGGACGTAGCCCGGGCGCGGCAAGAATGCATTGATGATCAGATGTCCGCCGGGATCCAAACAGTCGGCGGCGAGCTCGAATACGCCGCGCAGTTCTTGGACGGTGCGAAACTCCGGCAACACCTCGGAGGCGACGATCAATTGGTAGTCGGATCGAACGCCATCCATGGTGTCGAAGGCATCGCTCTCAATCACCTGGACGTCAAGTGATTCCCGCTCAGCTTCCGTGCGGATGATTTGAGCGAACTTCGGAGTCATCTCTACGGCATCCACCGGATGGCCGCGGCGGGCCAGCGCCAGGGCGTTGCGGCCGGTTCCCGCACCGAGGTCGAGCACGCGGTAGTTGCGCGGCTCGTGTGCCTCATCGGCGACGGCCAGCACCCGCGCATCGGCTTCGGTCCCGAACAGTGACCCTTCCCGGTTGCCGACCCAGGAGTCGTAATCGTCGGCCACCGCCAGCCACTCGGCCTTGACGCGATAGTTGATGCCGATGCCGAAGGGAGCATGGTAGGAGATGACGATCTGGGAGCGCTGTGAGGCGGCGTAGGCCCGCGCCAGTTCCGATTCGAGCATCCGCCTGAGTTGAGCCGCTTCGGCGGGGGTCTGCCTGGCACCGACACTGGCGAAAATGTGGTTGCAGATCTCGACGTACTCGTCGATCATGGCCGGCACCGCCGGCACGGTGACATGGCCCCCGGCGACTGATCGGCGGTACAACCGCCGGGCCATCGCATCGCGCAATGCGTCCGGGTCGAACGAACCGGTCGACGGATCCTCCATCAGACTCCTCTACCTGACCGCATCCACCCCCAAGCACCGCGGCGAGTCGATGCGTAGCGGCTTATTGCCGGCGGCGCCGCACCGGATCGACTTCGGCGCGCCGGCACGGACACGAGGCCGCCGGCGACATCTAGGAGACGAAAATAGATCAGCCGCCACCGCGTGGGAATGACCGGCCAGTGAACAGGGCATGTACACATCGCGCGCGGCCGGTACGCGCGCAGACCGGCCGGCCCGTCCGGGCCCAGGCAACGCCGGCCCAGGATCTCGCCGGACACGCCTCGTGTCACCGACACCTATATACGACACATATATAGAGGTACCCGCCAAGCTCGCGGCTTCGCTCGGATAATCCCAGGTCGGCGGTCGATGGATGGTCTGTCGCAAGTGCCCGCACGATTTTGGCGCAGGCCGCTCCTGTGAACTGACTGCGAGTGGCCTCCCAACCCGCCTTGACGCTGTTAATGTGTCGTAACAGCAGGTGAATTCGTATTGCCGTCGAGTGAACAAATGCGAACTGGCGGCATGGAAGGCGACTGTGCACCACACAGTCATCTACTCTCTGTGGCAGAGACTGGACGTTGGGGTGATTAAGGGAGGAAACAGCATGTCATTCGTCACCACACAACCGGAGGCGCTGGCCGCTGCGGCCGGCAACTTGCAAGGCATCGGCACCACGATGAGTGCACAGAACGCAGCCGCTGCGGCGCCGACCACCGGTGTGGTCCCGGCCGCGGCCGACGAGGTGTCGGCGCTGACCGCGGCTCAGTTCGCCGCGCACGCGCAGATGTACCAAGCCGTCAGTGCGCAGGCCGCCGCGATCCACGAGATGTTCGTGAACACCTTGACCACCAGTTCGGGTTCGTACGCGGCGACCGAAGCCGCCAACGCGGCCGCGGCCGGCTGACGAGCGCTGACAGTTCGAGATCGCACAGACTTGGGACGGAAAGCCACAGACGTGAATTTCTTGGCGCCTTCCCACCTGGCGGTGAGTCCGAGGTTTCCGGCTTGGTCGGGGCCCGTTGCTTCGGATCACCTGCATTCGCCGTCACCCAGACAACGGGGTCTGGGATCGACAACCTTCCGACCGCTACGAAGCCCGGTGGCCACCGGCTGACGGAAAAGGAGGACAGTCCGATTTTCTCCGGTCGGTAGTTGCACCTTGCAGCCGATCGGCCATCGCGTCTTTCAAAGACATCAAGGCATCAAGTAGCAGAAGAAGGAGTTATCACGTGACTACGCGTTTCATGACCGACCCGCACGCCATGCGGGACATGGCGGGCCGCTTCGAGACCCACGCCCAGACCGTTGAGGACGAGGCTCGTCGCATGTGGGCGTCCTCGCAGAACATCGCCGGTGCGGGCTGGAGCGGTATGGCCCAGGCCACCTCGCTGGACACCATGAGCCAGATGAACCAGGCCTTCCGCAACATTGTCAACATGCTGCACGGCGTGCGTGACGGACTCATCCGCGACGCGAACAACTACGAGCAGCAAGAGCAGGCCTCCCAGCAAATCCTGTCCAGCTAGCCATCCAGCTACTCGCTGCGTACGCTTTTTCACGTTAGGAGAAAACTTCAATGACCATCAATTACCAGTTCGGGGATGTTGACGCGCACGGTGCGCTCATCCGCGCCCAGGCCGCCAACTTGGAGGCCGAGCACCAGGCCATCGTTCGCGATGTGCTGGCTGCCGGTGA
>NZ_LZKQ01000277.1 GCF_001668675.1 Mycobacterium asiaticum
CAACGCCGTCACGACCTGCACGAAGTCGGACACGGTGGACAGCGTCAGCGTGCTGATGACCCAGAACCGGGTGCGGCTGGACCGGGTGCTCGACGTGCCCGAGGAAGGCATTCGCCGCGAGGGCGCGATCCTGGATCGGGAGACCTTCGACGTGGTGGCCGCCCGGCTGCGGGCTGAATACTCCTGGCGCTAGTGCACTTTCTCGGCGAGGCGAATTCTGCGCGAGGCGAACCTGGCTGCCATTTTCCGCTGCGAATTTCGCAGCCACGTTCGGCTCGCGCGGCTGC
This sequence comes from Mycobacterium asiaticum, assembly GCF_001668675.1. Classification (GTDB taxonomy): domain Bacteria; phylum Actinomycetota; class Actinomycetes; order Mycobacteriales; family Mycobacteriaceae; genus Mycobacterium; species Mycobacterium asiaticum_D. The sequence continues at coordinate 288 of NZ_LZKQ01000277.1, forward strand.
ATAAGCCCGGACGCGCAGTACGCGTGGCGCTGAGTTATCCCTGCGTGATGTAGGACTGCAGCTGCTGCTGCTCGGCTTCCAGTTCGCCCATCCGGGTCTTCACCACGTCACCGATGCTGACGATGCCGATCAGCTTGCGGCCGTCGAGCACCGGCACGTGCCGCACCCGGTTCTGGGTCATCAGCACGCTGACGCTGTCCACCGTGTCCGACTTCGTGCAGGTCGTGACGGCGTTG
>NZ_LZKQ01000278.1 GCF_001668675.1 Mycobacterium asiaticum
GGCCGGGCCCCCCCGGGCGCCCCCACCAACCCCCAGCTCCCCCCCCCCCCCCGCGGGCCCCCCCCCCCCGGGGGGGGGGCCCGCCGCCGCCACGCCCTCGGCGGTGGCCACCACGTTGAACCCGTCGTCGGCAAGGTCGCGGGCTACAGCATCGCGCCAGATGGGATGGTCGTCGACCACCATCACCGAGGGACCGGACTGCTCAGTCATGGTTTGGCGCGCCGCCGCGCCGGTGTGGTGAAACCGGATGTCGTGGTGATGGACATGCGTTTGAGTGACGGCGACGGGGTGCAAGCGACCAGAGAGGTGCTCGAGGTGTCGCCCTCGACCCGGGTGCTGGTGCTCTCGGCGTCCGACGAACGCGATGACGTGCTCGAGGCGGTCAAGGCGGGTGCGACCGGATATCTGGTCAAGAGCGCATCCAAGGCCGAACTGGCCGAGGCGGTGCGGGCGACCGCGGCCGGACGAGCCGTCTTCACCCCCAGCCTGGCGGGGTTGGTGCTGGGCGAATATCGGCGCATCGCCCAGAACCCGAGCCCGGACAAGTCCACCCCCAGCCTCACCGAGCGCGAGACCGAGGTCTTGCGTTTCGTCGCAAAAGGCATGTCCGCCAAGCAGATTGCCGAAAAACTGTCGCTGAGCCACCGGACGGTGGAAAACCACGTGCAGGCGACCTTCCGCAAGCTACAGGTCGCCAACCGGGTGGAGTTGACCCGATACGCCATCGAGCACGGGCTGGACCAATAGCCGGAGTTGGGTAGTCCTACTCATCCGATTCGCGGCGTTCCGCGGCAGGGTGGGTGACCATGACCGAATCGCATCAGGTGGACCGTGCTGTGCTCAGCCGGCTCACGCAGGAATTCGACGCCCTGGCCCGGCAGATGTCCCGGGTGTCCGGAGAGCTCAGCCAATTGGACCGGTTGATCGCTGGCTCGGCCCCACCAGCCGCGCAGCCCACACCGGCACCCACTGCGGCGCCGGCCTACGTTCCGGCCGCGCAACAGCAGCCCGCACCCTATTGGCAGAACTACTGGCAGTACTGGACGCCCGCGGCCGCCGCGCCGCGCCCGCCCCGACCGTCACGCCAGTACGCGCCGGCGCCGGCGCCCACTGGTAGATGGTGACGACAGCGATGACATCCAGGTAGGCCGTGGCGATACCGGTTGCCGC
>NZ_LZKQ01000279.1 GCF_001668675.1 Mycobacterium asiaticum
CGCCGGGTCCGCGAGGTCCTGACCGAAGGCCCAGCGGCCGGTGCTGCCGATCGGCAGGCCGTAGCCCTCCGGCGCGGACAGGCAGGCGGCGCCGGTCGCATCGGCGCCCTGGTAGGTAAACCGGGTGTGCGGGCCGAACTCGATGTCGAGTGGACCGAACAGGGCGGGGGTCTGCACCCCCGCGCAGATCAGCACCCTCTCGGCCCGCAGCTGCGTTCCATCCCCGAGTGCGACCGCGCCGTCGTCGGCGACCGACCGGACGTCGGCGCGCCGGATGTCCGCGCGCTGGGCCAGCGCGGTCAACGCGCGACGGATGCGCAGGCTGCCGCCGAGCGGGTCGAAAATGCCGGTCTCCCAGGGCACGTCGACAAAGGGTAGGCGTGCCGCGATTCCTCCACGGTCGAGCCGCCGGAACTCGGCGCCGGCGTCGCGCATGGCGGCGGCGACAGCGTCGACAGCACCAGCGGAAATGAAACCCTCGGAGCCCAGTAGCCGTCCGGCGCCGAAAATCGACTCCCAGCCCTGCCAACCAATACGGGCGTGCAGCGCAAGCCGACACAACTCCGGGCGTTGGTGTGCAATGCGGAAGATCCGCGCCAGCCCGACCGACTGTTCGGCGAACGGCTCGCCACGCTCGATCACCAGCGCGCGCTCGCCGCGCCGGGACAGTGCGTAGGCGGCCGCCAGCCCCGAGATGCCGGCGCCGACGATGACGATCATGCTCAGCAGCACTCAGAAGTAGAAGCCGGCGTAGGGAGCGACGGGCACCGCGAACAACTCGTCGGCGATCGTCAGCGCTGCGGGATCGTCGGCCCGCGCCAGCCCGGCCAGAGCGAGACCGCGCCACGTCGCACCGCCGAGCAGGACCGCGCCCAGACCGTCGACGTCAACCTGCACGTCCGGCGAGCGATCGGTAAGCGAAGCGCCGTCGCCGCTGATCGCGAAGACTCCCGAGTTACCCTGCAACAGCGCATCATTGACCGCCAGGGTGAATGAACCGGCACCGGAGTAGCGGCGCGCGGCGAGCGCGTTCGGTACATCGATGATGCGCAACCACGTCTCGTCGTGGACCGCGGTAACCTTGGCGGCGCGCCGATCCGCCAGCAGCGACGGCAGCGGGTCGTCGACGGGCAGCATCCAGAACACCACGCGGTCGACCAGATCCAAACCCAGCAGGAAACGGAGCAAACCGAGGTACGCGTCGGTGGTGGGGGCGAAGAAGTCCTCCACCACGATGGTGCGCTGGTCGCTGACGAACCACCGTTCGGTGTCGATGGGACGGTAGCGGGCGAAGCCCGACTCCGATCCGGGTTCGCCGTGCACCGCGATATACAAAGGGCCAGGCCCGGATTCACTGCGCAATCGGAGGCTTTGCCACCACACCGGGGGGCGGTCGATGGTGCCCGGCCGGGCCGGGCGGTGCGCGGAATAGATGCGTGGCAACACGTCCCATGCCTGCGTCACGTCGAGCAACCGCACCGGCCCACCCGGCCCAACGCCTGGCCGGAACGCCGCCCGCGCCGTCTGCACCTCCACGCTCTGCGTGGAACTGGCCACCCCGTAGCCGTAACGCCCGTAGATCGTCGCCTCCGAGGCCCGCAATGTCGCGACCACCTCACCGCGGGCGGCGAAGTCGCGCAATTGATGTCCGACCAGACCGCTGGCAATGCCTCGCCGGGTGTAGGACGGCAGGACCCCGATGTGCGTCACGGCGGCATGGCCCACGACCTCACCGCCGGGCAGGGTCAGTGTGCTGGTCACCGCGTCGGCGGTGCCGACCAGGCGGTCATCGACGAACGCGCCGATGGTCCGGCCGGGCTCGAGCATGGTGGCGATCTGACCGGGCGCCAGGTCCAGCGGCGGGAATCCGACCATGGCGGTGCGGAACACGTTCGACGCGGCCAGCAGATCTGCTTCGCCGTCGAGCACGCGGATGTCGGTGGTCACCCCACTCTTCTTACGCCATGGCGCGGATCAGTCGCCGCCGGCACGTTAGACCGCCGAGCCGGTGGGTACACGTTGAGTGAACGGTTGTTCGCAGATCATCCGCGCAGCCCGGTAGTCCCTGCGGGCAGCCGCTCTGTCACTGTACGAACGCGCCAAGAGTGCTCAGCGGGCGGGAGGAATCACGTATGCCAGAAGTGGCACTTCATCACGACGGACACCCGAAATTCCGACGGATGGTTCGCTTCGACTGGTCGGGGACGCCTCTGCATTGGGTCCCCGATGACCCGTTTTCCACACACATGATCAACGTCCTGCATCTGTTGTTGCCCGAGGGTGAGCGCCACTTCATCAAGGCGGTACTCGAGGCCTCGTCGCTGGTCGACGATCCGGAGTTGGAGGCGGCCATCAAACCGTTCATCCAGCAGGAATCCTGGCATGCGTGGGCGCACCAAGTGGTGCTTGACCATCTGGCCGAACAGGGTATTGACACCAAGCCGTACACCGAGCGACTGGGTAAGACGTTGTCGTTGAGCCTCGGTGATCCGCCCAAGTACTTCCCACCGCCGCTGCGCCGCTGGTGGCTGTACCGGCGTCTGGCGGATGTGGCCGCACTCGAACACTTCACCGCGATGTTGGGCGAGTGGGTGCTGACCAACCGGGGACTGGACTACGCCCGCGCCGACCCGATGATGCTGGATCTGCTGCGCTGGCACGGCGCGGAGGAAGTCGAGCATCGCTCCCTGGTGTTCGACGTGTACCAGCACGTCTGTGGGAGCTACGTCATCCGCGCTTTCTCCATGTTCATGACCGCACCGCTGTTCATCGGCTGGTGGATCGCCGGAGCCAAGTACCTGATGAACCACGACCCGACCATCGATCAGAAATGGCGATGGCGCGACTGGATGCGGGCGGCCCGGCAATACCGGCTTCCGAGCCCGTGGAAGCTGTTGGTGACATCGCCGGTGCGGTACATGCGGCCCAGCCATCACCCCAGCGGCGAGGCGGACACGCAGATGGCGATCGACTACCTGAACTATTCGCCGGTGGCCAAGGCCGCTCGCGAGCGCGCACAAAAGGCGGCGCTGCGATGAAGGTTTCAGTGGATCTGGACACGTGTGACGGCAACGGCGTGTGCATGAGCATCTGCCACGAGGTGTTCGAGGTGGCCGAGGACGGCCTCCATGTCCTGCAGGAGGAACCGGGCGAAGAATTCCGTCAGCAGTTGAAGGGCGCCGAAGTGTCCTGCCCGACCCAGGCGATCACGGTAAGGGACTGAACGATGCCGACGTCCCTCAAACAAGTGGTTGTCGTCGGTGCGGGGATTGCCGGGACGCGCGCCGCCGAGACGCTGCGGCAGGACGGCTACGACGGCGAGCTCACGATCGTGGGTGCGGAACGCTGCGCGCCCTATCATCGTCCGCCGCTATCGAAAAAGTTGCTCAGTGGGAAGGTGCACCGCGCCGGCATCGACCTGGCGCCGCAGTTCGAGATGGAAGCACGGGTCCTACGCGGCGCGTCGGCACTCGGGTTGGACATGTCGGCCCGAACCCTGCGGGTCCGCGACGGCGACGACGAATTCCCTTTGCAATTTGACGGTTTGGTGATCGCCAGCGGCGCGGTTCCGCGTGAGTGGCCGAACGGGCCAGTGCCGGACGGCGTGATGTTGCTTCGCACGGTCGACGACTGCCTGGCAATTCGCGAGCGACTGAGCTCGCGGCCCCGGGTCGTCGTGGTCGGAGGGGGATTCATCGGTGCCGAGGTCGCCGCAACCTGCCGGGAGATCGGGCTCGAGGTGGTGCTGATCGAGCGATCCGCCAATCCGTTGCTCGCCGCGCTGGGCGGGGAGTTGGCGCCGCACTGGGCCGACCTGCACCGCCAGCATGGCGTCGATCTGCGGGTCGATGTCGGCGTCGACGAGTTCGTCGGCAACGGCCATGTGGAGGCCGTCCGCCTCACCGACGGCTCGCAGGTGCCTGCCGATCTCGTCGTCATCGGCTTGGGTGTCACGCCGGCGACGGACTGGCTCGAGGGTTCCGGACTGCGGGTGGACGACGGAGTGGTCTGCGATGCGACGGGCACGGTCGAAGGAGGTACCGACGTCGTGGCCGCCGGTGACGTGGCGTCCTGGTGGCACCCGCTGTACGGGCGCCAGCTACGTATCGAGCACTGGGATCATGCCGGCCGTCAGGGCGCGGCCGCAGCCCGGACGCTGTTGGCGGGTCACGATCGCGCGTCGGAGTATCGCGAAGTACCCTATTTCTGGTCGGACCAGTATGACGTCAAGGTCCAGATGCTGGGCGTCCCAACCGATTACGACGCGACGAAAATCCTCGAGGGGGATCCCGCGACATGGGAATTCGTCGCTGCCTATGGCCGCGACGGTCATACAACGGCGGTGCTGGGCACGGTACCGGGGCGCGTGGACGCCTATCGGGATATCGTCCGGACTCAAGCGGAATTCCCGCCCAGTCCAGCGGATTAGCGGTCAGGGCACGGCTTGCAGGCCGGCGCCATGAACGCGCCCGGCTCCCGTCCACCGGGTCAGCGCCGCGGACCACCCGGTCCGATCGGCCGACTTCCCGGCCCAGGCGATGTAGCCGTCCGGTCGCACCAGCACGGCCGGACCGTCATCACAGCGTTCGGCCTGGTGCAGGTCGACGGCATCGGCAGCGGCGGCGCCCTGTTCGCGGACCAACACGAAACCGGGCAGGATCCGCTGCAACTCGGTGAGCCGTCCCTGGGTGAGCGCGATCTGGGTGGCGCGGGTACCCACCAGCGGGTGGTCGTCGCGGCGGCGGCCGTACCGCAATGTTGTTCCGGCAAAGCTGCCTGCGACCGTGTCGCGCACCCGGGCGACGCGAAGCAGCCTCGGTGCCAGCAGGTTTCGCAGCGCTCGCCCCACGCGGGGATGCAGTGTCACGCCGCGGGCCAGCATGCCGGACTGGAACAGCACCCGTTTGGCGATCGGGTACCGCTCGTCGTGATAGGTGTCGAGCACTCCGGTATCCGCACCGCCGAGTACGGCGTCGATCTTCCACGCCAGGTTCGCCGCATCCTGGATGCCGGTGTTCATGCCCTGCCCGCCCATCGGCGAGTGCACGTGGGCGGCGTCACCGGCCAGGAAAACACGACCGTGCCGATAGCGCGTGACTTGCCTTTCCTCACAATGGAATCGGGATTTCCACTGGATGTCCCGCACGGTCAGTTCGGCACCCATGGCCCGGTCGAGGATGGTGATGATCTCCTCGTCGGAGACAGGCTGGTCATCGGGCACCTGATAGCCGCGGTCCCAGGTCATGGCCCGGTACCACGAGCCCTGCGCGTCACGCCGCTGATACGGCGCCAGGAACGCGAACGAGTCTCGGGTGCTGCCGACCTTCAGTCCGTCGCCGGCGGGCGGGTGCGCCAGCTTGACATCAGCCAGCACGATCGAGGACAGCACCGTCTTGCCGGGAAAATCCGCGCCCAGCAAGGAGCGGACCGTGCTGTGCGCGCCGTCGGCCCCGATCAGATACTTTGCGCGCCAACGTCTCCCGCCAGCCGTGCGGACAGTGACCCCGGTGGAATCCTGTTCCAGTCCGGTGACCTCGATGCCGCGGCGGATTCTGGCGCCCTGCGCGACGGCGTACTCGCGCAGTGCCGCGTCGACGTTGGTCTGTGGGGTGACCGCCACGAACCGGTAGGGCGAGTCGAGTCGGGTGAGATCGATGCGGGCGCCGCCGAAGATCGTGACGCCGGGCGCCCGATGTGCCCGGGTCAGCACGTCCTCGGCCAGCCCGCGGGCGTCGAGCACCTCCAGAGTGCGGGCCATGGTGGCAAACGCCCGGCTGGCCGGGTTGACGGTGGGCCAGCGCTCCAGCACGGTGACCGACCGGCCGGCCCGCGCCAGGTCGCCGGCCGCGGTGAGGCCGGTGGGCCCGGCGCCCACGACGAGGACATCGACGTCATAGCCGCTCATTTCGCCACCGCCTCGGGGTGCGGGTACCAACGGCGGATGTCGTCGGGCGTGGACTGGGCGGCGTAATTGAACACGAAGCGGCAGTGGGGTTGTGCAATGTGCGCGGCATTGACGATCGCCTCGAAGAGCAGGGTGTTGCTTGCGACCAGCCGCACGCCGGCCCCGATCAGCACCGCGTCGTAGGACTTGGCTCGCAGCCAGTGGCGGGCCTTGGCGGCGCCCGCCTCACCGAAGTCGATCAGGCAGTTGTCGACCTGGTAGCCCGCCGCGCGCAACGCCGCGACGTTGTCGTCATTGGCGGCGCGCAGCTTCTCCCGGGTAAGGGCTGGGAACTGGGCGAACTCCGGCGCTGAGCAGTCGATCACGTCGGGGTCGAGACCTATCTGAATGGCGGTTACGGCCATGAGAACCTCCAAATTCAACAACTGTTGAAGTCAACGGTAAACCTCGGGTCTGGTCGTGTCAACAGTTGTTGAATACACTGCTGGGCATGCCTTTGAAGCCCCGCGAAAAGCGCGATGGACAAACAACGCGAGCGGCCATCCTGGCGACGGCGCGCTCGCAATTCGCAAACCATGGCTTCGAACGCACCACCATTCGTTCGATCGCGGCCGCGGCCGGTGTGGACCCGGCACTGGTCATGCACTACTTCGGGAGCAAGGCCGAATTATTCGCGGCCGCTTCACGATTCGAAATCACCTTCCCGGACCTCAGTGCGGTTCCGCCCGATCGGCTCGTCGAGGTGTTGCTGCCGATGTTCGTCTCGGTCTGGGGATCCGACGGACCGTTTCTGCCGCTGTTGCGCGCGGCCGCGACCAATCGCGCCGCCGCGGACGCCATGCTCGAGGTGTTCGTCGACCGGGTGGCGCCGGCTTTGGCTGCCGCGGTACCGGACCAACCCGCCGAGCGTGCCGCGCTGGTGGGATCCCAGGTGCTCGGGCTGGCAACGGCCCGCTACATCCTGCGGATCCCGGCGCTGACCGAGATGGACGACGCGACCCTCGCCGAATGGCTGCGTCCGGTGTTCGCGCGCTACCTGACCGGTCCGGTCAATTCGTGACGCCTATGTGATGCCTATGTGCTCGTGCACGCACTGGATGAAGGCATGGGTGGCCGCGGACCGCAGGCGGCTCGGCGGCGCCACCAGGTGAACCTCGCGCCGTAGGTCCGCGCCTCGCACGGGCAGCAGCACCAGCGTCGCGTTGACCTCGGCCCGGCTGCGGGCCACCGACTCGGGCAGCAACGCGACACCGAGCTGCTGGCAGACGAAGTGGATCACCTCGTCGACGCGGGTCACCTCGAAGGCGACCCGGCGCCGGACGTCGGCGAACCCGCGGTCGGTCTCGCGACGCAGGCCGTAGCCCGGCGGGAAGTCGATGAACGGGAGTTCGGCCAACTCCCGCAGCGACACCGACGGGCGGGCGGCCAGCCGATGTTCCTGCGGCAGCACGGCCACCAGCGACTCGGTGAACAGGTGCTCGAAGATGAGCTGGTCGCCGGACCGGGCGTCGTTGGAGCCGACGATCGCCGCGTCCAGGTTTCGGTCCCGGGTGGCCTGGACGAGCAGGTCGCTGCCGCCGCTGCGCAGCGTCACCGTGACGTCGGGGTAGCGGGCGTGGAAGGTCGCCATGAGCGCGGCGACGTCCAGACTCTCGGAGGGAATTTCCATCATCCCGACGCTAAGTCGGCCGGTCACCATTCCCCGCAGCGCTTGGGCATCGATCGCGATCTGATCCACCCCGGCGATGACCTGTCGGACCAGCGGCAGCAGGGCCTCGCCGGCCGGCGTCAGCGAGACTGAGCGGGTGGTGCGATTGAAAACGGAAACGCCCAGCTCATCCTCGAGTTTGCGGACCTGCTGGCTCAGCGCCGACTGCACCACGAACAGGGTCTCCGCGGCGCGGGTGAAGCTGCGCGTCTCGGCCACCGCGAGGACGTAGCGAAGTTGCTGAAGGTTCACGATCGATCACTTTCGATGATTGATCGGATCATATCTATGCGCTGGACGCCTAAGTGCCGGACGCACACAATAAGCGGCATGTCTGTCGTCGTGCGGCCCGTTGGCGGTCTCCGGACCAACGACTGCTCGTCGGTCGAGGTGCGGGACCGGATCACGGCCGAGTTCGCGACGCTGCCGTTTCTGGGTACTTTGACCTGCCAGACGGAGCGGGTCGTCGCAGGTGCGATCGAAGAAATCGTATTCACCTACACCGTCGGACAATCCGGCATCGCCGACAGCGGCTGGCTCAAGCTGTGCTTCCGCTATTACTCCGACTGGGACCTGCAGACCACCGACCCCGCCGGGCGCGACTTCGCCACCGCGTCGCTCGTCAGTCGCTCGGTGCTGGGCGGCGCATCGCCCGACGGCCGGGCCACCGTGCAGCGACTGGCCACCCGCTACGACGTCAAGGGCGGGGAGCGGCCCTTCCAGAAATCGCTGCTGGTTCACGTGGTGGACGGCTATCTGCGTCCCGGCGACGTGATCGAAATCAGGCTCGGGGACCGCCGATTCGGCGGACCGGGAACCCGGGTGCAGACCTTCGTCGAGGACGACTTCGAGGTGCACCTCTACGTCGACCCGCTCGGCACCTCCCGGATGGCGCATGCCGCGGTCGCCAAACTCGCCGTCACTCCCGGCCCGCCCGACCGCCTGGTGGTGCATGGGCCGCGGGTGGTCGGCGCCGGCACCACGATGGCGCGGTTGCGCACCCATCTGCAGGACCGGTGGGGCAACGCCTGCCAGGACGTCGCGGCGACGGTGCGCGCCGAGGCCGACGGCGAGAAGATCGCGGCCGCAACCACTCCGGCATCGGGTTGGGCGTATGCCGTCTTAGACGTTCCGGCGGAAAAGACTTCCATCAAGCTGACCGCCGCGGCCAACGGCGCCTCCTTCGGCCCTTGCACCGTCGCCATCGACGTCGTCGAGGACCTGCCCGCGCCGCGGGGATTGTTCTGCGATCTGCACGTGCATTCCAACGACACCGTCGGAACGCAGGACACGGACTGGAACCTGCGCTACGGGCGTGACATCGGCGGCCTGGACGTCCTCGGCTACACCGCCAACGATTTCCAGATCACCGACGGCGCCTGGTCCGAGGTGGTCGCGGCGTGCCGAACCGCCGCCGAGGACGGCACTTTCGTCTGTTTCCCCGGCGTGGAGTGGTGCGGGACCGCCGGTGTGGGCGGCGATCACAACGTCGTCTTCCTCGATGAGGACACCACCATCGCGCGATCGCTGGAATGGCGCCAGGGCATGGCCGCGGCCGCCCCGACCCCGCAGACGTGGCCGATCACCGAGCTGTACGCGGCCTACGAGAAAGAGCCGGAAGCCTATCTGCTGATTCCGCACGTCGGGGGCCGGCGAGCCGTCCTGGATTGGCACCATCCCGAGCTGGAGCGACTGATCGAGGTGCACTCCAGCTGGGGCAGCAGTCCGTGGTTCCTCGAGGATGCGCTGGCCCGCGGCCTCAAGGTCGGTGCCAGCGCCGCCAGCGACGAACACCGCGGCCGTCCCGGTGGTGGTGCACCGGGGGCCAACATCTTCGGCGGGCACGGTGGCCTGACCGGTGTGCTCGCCGAACAACTCACCGCCAAGCACGTCGGACGCGCGCTGCGCTCACGCCGCACCTGGGCGACCACGGGCGCACGGGCGGTGGCATTGCTGCGCAGCGGCGAGGACTGGATGGGTGATGAAATCCTCACGGCCGCCGCGGAACTCACCGCGGATTACGCTGTCTACGGCAGCACGGGCATCGAAGATCTGCTGATCTACGACACACACGGCCCGCTGTGGCGGCGCGACCTCAACGCCGAAACCGGGCTGTCGGATTCGCTGGTCCGGATCCGTTGGGGTGGTGCCCGGCACCGCGACCGTTACCGTTGGGCGACGTGGACGGGCCGGTTACAGGTCGACGGCAGCAGTCTCGACTCCGTAGCACCGTGGGCCATCAGCCATCCCGAACAGCGCATCGACACCGACGGCCAAGTCGTCAACTGGCACACCGCGACCTATGGTGCGGACATCGGATTGATCGTGCGGCTCGGTGACCTTGCCCAGGCGCGGCTGCACATCGAGACGACGGTGCTCGAAGAAGAACATCGTGCGAGCCTCACCGTGACCGGTGCGCAGTTGCTCGATCAGACCGAAATCACCGAGACCACAGGTGGTTTGAATTTGCACATCCAGGTCGAGCGCGTCGCCGACCCGTCGGCATTACCCGTCACCGTCACCGGTGCGCTGACACTGACGCTGCCGCGGGAGCGCAGCGCGGTCTATCTGCGGGCGGCGCAGAGTGACGGACACCAGATCTGGACCAGCCCGCTGTTCGTCACGCGAGCGCAGGCACAGCCATGATGACGGGCCACAGCGCGCTGACGCGGCGCCGGCACGTGGACTTCGGCCGCATCACCTGCGCGTCTTGTCCGGGTTCGCAGCACGCCGGCTGAGCACGCCGGTTCCGCCAAGTCCCGCCCCTTCCCACCCCTTCCCACCCCGGAGCACCCGTGTTTCCTCGTAAATATCTCTCTGCGGCAATCGCCTTCGCCCTCATCGGTGTGGCGGTGCTGGCCGGCTGCGGCGGTCACACCCCATCGTCGAACTCGTCCGGTGTCACCCTGCGGCTCGGCTACCTGACCCGGATCACCCACGCCTCCGCCCTGGTCGGCATTGACACCGGTGCGTTCGCGAAGAACCTGGGGCCGGGAGTCAAGTTCGAGCCACAGCCCTTCGGCCAGGGCACGGCCGAAACCACCGCATTGCTGTCCAACAATCTCGACGCCGCCTTCATCGGCCCCAACCCGGCGTTCAACGCGTGGCAGCGCTCAAACGGCACTGCCATCAAGATCATCTCCGGCTCCGCTTCCGGGGGGACCTCGCTCGTCGTCAAACCGGGCATCAACTCGGCGCAGGATTTCCGCGGGAAGACGTTCGCCGATCCGGCGCTGGGCGGCGCCCAAGACGTCAGCCTGCGGGACTGGCTGCTCAAGAACGGATTGAAGACCAATCCGCAAGGCGGCGGCGATGTCTCGATCAAACCGACCAACCCCGAGTCGGCGATCGTGCAGCAGTTCATCAACAATCAGATCGACGGCGCCATCGAATCCGCGCCCTACGATGTGCAGCTGGTCAACGCCGGCGGCGTGCGACTTTGGTCGGACCCCAACACGATCACCATTCTGGTGGTCCGGCAGGAGTTCTTGTCCGCTCACCCCGATGTCGTGGCCGGTCTGATCCGCGGGCAGATCGAAGCCAACGAGACGATCCACAACAATCCCGACGCCGCGGCCCGCTCCGCCAACGCCACGTTGACCAAGGCACTGGGCAGCGGGCTGCCGCAAGACGTCCTGACGGCGTCGTTCCAGGAGACGACGTTCACCAACGATCCCGGCGTGCAATCACTGAATGATCAAGTTCGTAAGGCGGTTTCGGTCGGGCTGTTGCAGCCGTTGAACCTCGACGGCATCTTCGACCTCGGCCCCCTCAATCGCGAGCTCGCGGCGAAGGGTGCGCCGCCGGTGGCGGCGTGACGACCGCCGCACTACGCGGTGCCGCCGTGCCGGATCCCGCCGTCACAGACGCCTCGCCGCCCCCGGCGGCCGTGCGGCTGGCCGAGGTCACCAAGCGCTTCGGTAAGGGAGCGTCGTCCGTGGCGGCCCTGGGCCCGCTGTCACTGACGGTCACCGCGGGTGAATTCGTCTGTGTGGTCGGCGTTTCGGGGTGCGGGAAGAGCACGCTGCTGTCCCTGATCGCCAAGCTCGACAAGGCGACATCCGGCTCGGTCGAGACCGGCGATCGCCGCATCGCGATGATGTTCCAGGAGCCGGCCCTGTTCCCCTGGCTGACCGCGGCGGACAACGTGGAAATGGCCTTGCGGGCGCGTGCCATCCCCCGCCGGCAGCGGCGCGCGACGGCCCGCGAACTCCTGCACACCGTCGGACTGTCCGAGTCCGCGGACCGGCGACCTCATCAATTGTCCGGCGGCATGCAGCAGCGGGTCGCGCTGGCCCGAGCGCTGGCCCAGGATGCCGATGTGCTGTTGATGGACGAGCCGTTCGCTGCGCTGGACGCATTGACCCGGGACCGCCTGCAGGCCGAGCTGGAGCGGATTGTATTGTCCCGCAATCTCACCGTGGTCTTCGTCACGCACAACGTGCGGGAGGCGGTGCGCCTTGCCGACCGCGTGGTGCTGCTGAGTCAACGGCCCGCAAGCGTCGTCCAACAGTTCGCGGTTCCGTTGTCACGTCCCCGGGACATCAACACCGCAGAGGTCGCGGAGTTGGCCGCACACATCACCGAGCAACTCAACCGCAGCGGGAACGCCAGTGACACCTGAACTCGACCAGCCCGTCCGGCTCCCCTTGGCCGCACGCGGCGCCGGCAGCGGCATCATCACCCGCATCGCGTCGGCCGTCTGGCCGAAACTCGTTGCGCTCACGGTGGCGATCGCCGTCTGGCAACTGATCGTCCTGAGCGGGTGGAAACCGTCGTTCGTGCTGCCAGGTCCCGCCACCGTGGCCGAGAACCTCTGGCGCCAGCTGCAGGGACCACTGCTCTGGGACGCCATCGGGACCACGATGGAGCGCGCCGTGACCGGATTTGCGCTGGCCGCGCTGATCGGCTCGGTGATCGGCGCGCTCATCGCGCGAAACAGGCCGTTACGCACCGCCTTCGGCCCGCTGATCACCGGTCTGCAAACGATGCCGGCGATCGCGTGGTTTCCGTTCGCCATCATCTTCTTCGGGCTCAACACCTCGGCGATCCTGTTCGTGATCGTCATCGGAGCAGTGCCTTCGGTGGCGCTCGGGGTAATCTCCGGGGTCGACCACATTCCGCCGGTACTGCTCCGCGCGGCAAAGGCACTGCAGCTCAAGCCCTTCGCCCTCTATCGGCATGTGATACTGCCCGCCGCCCTGCCGATGTTCGTCGCCGGGCTCAAACAGGGATGGGCCTTCGCCTGGCGCAGCCTGATGGCCGGTGAGTTGGTGGTACTGGTCGCCAACACTTCGTCGATCGGGGTGCTGCTGGAAAACGCGCAGAACCTCACCGACATGCCCTCGGCGATGGCCATCATGATCGTCATTCTGACGATCGGGATTCTCGTCGACGCGTTGTTCAGCTGGCTGGATGTGCGCATCCGGCGGCGGTGGGGCCTGTTGGACGACCACGATGCGTGACCGACGGGCCGCACGTCCGCTCCGGCTGTGGGCATTCGGCGACGCGCATGTCGGCACGGACAAGAAGCATGGGCGAGAAAGCCTGGCCGAGGCCATCGCTCACTCCGAGAGCGACGGATTCGAATGGGATCTGGCAATCGACGTCGGGGATATGTCGGGCGCACATCACAGCCTGCCCGACGACGCCGAGGGACGCGAGGTGCGGCGCCAGTTCGGCGCGCTGCGCCGGCACCGCCGCGAGGACGTCTACAGCGTGTCGGGCAATCACGACCGCAACGGCCTCGACGAGCCGGACGCGTGGTGGTGGCAGAAGTGGATCGATCCGTTGGGCGAGCACACCGAGAGTTCCGGGGTGGACCCGCGGGCTCGCCGCTATCCGGTTACCGGAACCTGGGAGCGGTACTCATTTCGGGTTGGGAACCTGCTTTTTCTGATGATGAGCGACCGCAACGAGCCGACGCAGGCGGTCGGCCGGGGAACCCTGGGCGGCAATCCGGGTGGGGTGGTCAGCGGCGAGACGTTCCGGTGGTGGAAGGACATGGTGTCACGCCACCCCCACCTCAACGTGATCACGGGGCATCACTATGTGTTGAAGGACACCACCGTCGCCTCGGGCGAATGGGAGGGCGTGCGCAAGGGACCCGACGGGCAGTGGCACGAGCATTACCACCGCCCCTTCACCCAGGGCACCCCGAACGGGGCGTCGTACCTCTACTGGGTCGACAGCAAGCCCGACTCCGGTCAATTCGAATCCTTCCTTGCCGAACACCCGGGCCGGGTGGCGATGTGGCTCGCCGGGCATACGCACACCCACCCCGATGACAACCACGGGAACAAGACGCACATCGAGCAGCGCTGGGGCACCTGGTTTCTCAATGTCGCCTCGCTGAGTCGCCATCACATGCCGATCACCACCCTGCCGATCAGCAGGTTGCTCACCTTCACACCCGGCAGCCCAAACGTTCGCGTGCAGTGCTACCTGCACACCGATCAGCACGCCCCGCAGGGTTGGTACCAGCCCGCGGAGCGTACGATCACCCTGCCCCGACCCTTCCGGTGGTGTTGAGCGTCAACGGATGTCGAAATGCGCCGGCTCGGGGACGGCCAGCATGGACGTCAACGTGGCGCGGTTGTACGGCCACAAGTCGATGGTCTTGTTGTCGGTGAGGTACCACGAGTTGCAGCCGGTGTTCCACACGGTGGGCGGCATCGCCGCGGCCACCGCGTCGTTGAACTCGTCGGTGGCTTCCTCGGTCACTTCGATCGACGTGGCAATGCCGTCCCGCAGCATGGCAAGGAAGCGCGCGATGTACTCGGCGGTCCGTTCGGCCGAGTACTGCAACGAGATCGACCCGGTGGGCGAGTTCGGTCCGAGCATGGTGAACAGGTTCGGAAAGCCGGGAATCGCCGTCATCCGGTAGGCCCGCGGACCGTTCGCCCACGCCTTTTCGATGGTGAGGCCGTCGCGACCGGTGACCTGCATCGGCCGCATGTAATTGTGCGGCGCAAAACCGGTGGCCAGCACGATCACATCGGCGGGCCGGTGGCGGCCGTCGGCGGTTCGGATCCCGTGCGGGGTCACCTCGTCGATCCGCTCGGTCACCAGCTCGGCATTTGCGGATTGTATTGCCCGGTAATACGTTTCCGATACCACCTGGCGCTTGCACAGTGGCTGGTAGTCCGGGGTCAGCTTGCTTCGCAGAACCGGGTCGCGGACCTGCAGGCGCAGGCACAGGCGGGCATAGCCCTGCACCGCGCGCCGTCGCCAGGAGGGGCGGGTGGTGACGTCGGCCAGAATCCCCGACGCCCACAACAGCGTTCGATACAGCCGGTCATGGGCGGCCGGGAACCGTCTCAGCGCTGTGCTGACAAGCTCGCTCTGCCGCAAGGACATCGGTGCCCAGAGGATCCACTGCGGCGATCGAACATAGTGGGTGATGGACGCGGCCGCCGGCTGCAGGGCGGAGACGATCTGCACACCGGTGGAGCCGGTGCCGATCACCGCGATGTGCTTGTGGTCGGTGGCGACGCTGTCATCCCAGCGTGCGGTGTGCACTGTGGCGCCGGCGAACTCGTCGAGGCCGGGTAGCTCGGGTACCGCAGGATGATGCAACACGCCGGTCGCGCAGACGACGACGTCCGCCCCGATCCGGTCCCCGCTCGCGGTGGTCAGCGTCCAGTTCGCGGCGTCGTCGTCCCATTGCGCCGCAACGACTTCGGTGTTCAGTTGGATGTGCTCCGCGAGCCCCAGTGACTCCACCACCTCGCGGTGGTAGCGCTGAATGTCAGGACCGTCGGCGAACAGGTGCGACCAGTCAGGTTTGGGCGCGAACCCGAACTGATAAAGCTGAGACGGCACGTCGCAGGTGAGTCCCGGATAGCGATTCCAATGCCACACCCCGCCCACGTCGGAGGCCTTCTCCAACACGGTGACTGCGGCGAATCCACGTCGGGTGAAGACGTGCAGGGCGGTGATCCCGGCCATGCCCGCGCCGATGATCACCACGCGTGGCTCACGGCTCATGCATCGACCCCGCGGCGCGCCGGGCAACCGCGACGCTCCATGATTGCCAATGTCCGCTCGGCCCAGCGGACGTTTTCCTGCTCAAACGCTATGCCGCGCAACAACGTCAGGTAGGGGCCGATCCGGTCGGTCTGTGCGACGTACTCGTCCTCGGTGCGTCCGGCCAGGAGCCGGGCCCGCAACCGCTCATAACGCTCGAGCTTGGCGACGGCCCACTGCAGGCGTTCGGCGACGGAATCGCGTACGGCTCGAAGGTCACCCGCATCGGCGGCCGCGACCTTGATCATCAATTCGTCCCGGATCGCCGACGGTCGGGGCGCCCGTGCGGTGAAGTGGTGGATCGCTTCGCGCCCCGCGTCGGTCAGCGAGTACATCCGCTTGTTGGGTCTGCGTTCCTGGTGCACCACGCGGGCCTGGATCAGGCCCTGCTCGGCGAGCCGTTCCAGCTCGCGATAGAGCTGTTGGGGGGTGGCCATCCAGAAGTTGGCCACCGAGGCGTCAAACTCTTTGGCCAGGTCATAGCCGGAGGATTCACCCTCGAGGAGTGCGGCGAGCACGGCGTCACGCAGCGACATCGGCCGATCGTACAATGACGCACCTATTCAACAAAGTGATTATTTCCCTATAGACATATTGGCGGCCACGTTCTAGCGTCGGTCACGTCTAATCAACGTGTTGACTATGCGAGGTTTCTTGTGAGTTCCCAGCACCCCTTCCGGAAAGCGGTGGAGGAGCAGGACGAGGCGGCCATCCAGGCGATGCTGGCCGACGATGTCGTGTTCACCAGCCCGGTTGCGTTCAAGCCGTACGTCGGCAAGCCGATCACGGCGGCCATTCTGCGCGGTGTGTTGCGCGTGTTCGAAGACTTCCGGTACATCCGCGAGATTCACGACGAGAACGGCCGTGACCACGCGTTCGTGTTCGAGACCGTGGTGGCCGGCAAGAAGATCACCGGTTGCGACTTCCTGCACTTCAATGAGGACGGCCTGATCGACGACTTCATGGTGATGGTGCGTCCGCTCTCAGGAGCGACGGCACTGTCGGAGGCGATGGGCGCCCAGTTCGAACGCATTCAGCGGGAGGCCGCAGAATTGGCTCCCGAGCTGAGCCGGGTGCAGGGCTGATCATGCGCATCGGACTGGCGATCAACTATGCCGGCGGCTTCAAGGAAGTCGCCGCCGAAGTGGCGGACCTCGAACGCGCCGGGCTGGACATTGTCTTTGTCCCAGAGGCGTATTCGTACGACGCGGTCAGCGCGCTTGGCTATCTGGCGGCCAGCACCGAGCGGGTCGAGCTGGCCTCGGGGATCCTGCAGCTTTACACGCGCACTCCGACTCTGACCGCAATGACGGCAGCCGGGCTCGACTACGTCTCCGACGGCCGATTCACCCTCGGGCTGGGCGCTTCCGGGCCGCAGGTGATCGAGGGTTTCCACGGCGTCCCCTACGACGCCCCGATCGCAAGGACGCGGGAGGTCATCGAGATCTGCCGTCAGGTGTGGCGCCGCGAGACCGTCCGCTACCAAGGCCGGCACTACACGATCCCGTTGCCGCCAGAGCAGGGCACCGGTCTTGGCAAACCGCTGAAGCTGATCAACCATCCGGTGCGGGAACGGATTCCGATCCTGGTGGCCGCACTTGGGCCGAAGAACGTGGAGTTGGCTGCGGAGCTGGCCGAAGGGTGGCAACCGATCTTCTTCCTGCCGGAGAAGGCGCAGGACGTGTGGGGTCAGGCGCTCACCACCGGACGGTCAAAACGCGACCCGGCGCTAGGGGAGCTCGAGGTTTATGCGGGCCCTACGCTGGCCATTGGTGAAAACGTCGAGCCGCTGCGCGAATTCGTCAAGCCGCACCTGGCGCTGTACATCGGCGGCATGGGCGCCAAGGGCAAGAACTTCTATCACACGCTGGCCACCAAGTACGGGTACGGGCCGCAGGCCGACCGGATTCAGGAGCTGTACCTGGCCGGCGACAAGGAAGGCGCCGCCAAAGTCGTTCCCGACGAACTGGTGCGCGACGTGAACCTGATCGGCAGCCGGGAGTTCGTCAAAGAGCGGGTGGCGGCCTTCCGTGAGGCGGGCGTGACGACGCTGAATGTGGCGCCCATCGCGGGGACGCCCGGCGAGCGGGTCAAACTCATCGAGACGTTGCGCGAGCTGACGGACTAACTATCGACTGGAACCGCCGCCGTAGTTCGGTCTCGTCGATGGCGAACTCGGCGGGCGTGTAGCGGTGGCGGTTTCCGTCAGCCGGGTGCGCGGCGTGGTAGGCGGCAACGAACGCATTGGGATCCCGCGGCGGGTCCATCTCTGCGGTGCGATAGATGACATCCAGCGCCGCAACGGGATTCTCGACGAATGCGCGGTAGTCCAGGTCGACGAAGGTCGCACGGCCGGCGTCGGCCGAGGCCCGGAAGTCCGCGGCCCGGCGAAACCACAACTCGCTCTGGTCGATCTGCTGCCGGCCGACCTCGACGGGATCGACATCGTCGCTGTAGGTCGACCGGTACACGGCGAACAGGCTGGATCCGGAGGTCAGCGTTTCGACGATGTCGCGATGGATTTGCACCACGGTGGCACCGGGAAATGTTGCGACGAGATGGCGCAGTTCGGCCGTGTGCGCGGGTGCTTTGAGGACGAAGCGGCGACCCCGGTGGGTGGCACCGGATGCCAGCAGCTGCAACACTTCTCGGTACCGCTCGTAGGTGGCGGCCAGATTCTGGCCGGCGAGCCAGGCCGCATATGACGGCAACCGCAACATCGAGGTGAATCCCCAGTTGCGCAGGTCGGTGCCCATCCCCAGCACGCATTCCTCGGGCAGGGTGGGGCCGGACGGATGCACGAAGGCCATGTCGGGATTGAGCGTGTGCAGCAGCTGGGTCGCCGCAGCGGACACCTCTGTATTGCCGGTAGGTTCCGGGCCGGCGAATGACCACGGCGCGACGAGCTCGGCCGGCAGGGGGGCGCGCAGCCGCGGGTCGCTGCCCAGCAACCGGAACAGAAATGTGGTGCCGGTTCGCCAGCCGCCGATGATCACGATCGGCGGATCAAGTTGCACATCAACCACTTCGGGATGCTCGGCGCGGTACTTCGCGATCGCGGCTCCCGCGCTCAGCCGGCCGATCGCCATCTGTGCCACCATCCGGGTACCGACCGCGTTCAGCCGCCCTTCCTCCCTGGCCGAGCCCAGCAGCACGTCGAGTCCGTCCTGCCACCCGTCGGCGAAGACCGGTTCGCCGCAGCGCGTTACGGCCTTCTCCAGCACGGCCGCCGGATCGAGACGATATCGCACGGGTCTTTCGTCGCGATCCTGCTCGGCAGCCGCATAGATCGCGACGGCGGTGGGTGTCCGGGGTGTGGGGCGCCAGGTCATTGCGGGCCGATCAGGTCGGCGAGCGGCACGCACCGAACGGTCGGCAGCTCGGGGTCGGCGGCCGGTTGCAGGAATCGCAGCACGAACAGGCCGAAACCGCGGCCCTGGGTGTCGAGCCAGTCGTGGCTGGCAAGCTGCGGGTCTCGTACTGCGAGCACGAAGCGGAAGCGCCCGTCCCGGATCCTGCTGGTGGCCGCGGTGCGAGAGATGACGTGGTGGCGATAATCCAGGGAGTTCAGAAAACGGTTGTACAGGACGATGTTCCAATGCCGGCACGACACCAGCGGCCCCTCGATGAACAGCGCCTCGTCGGGGTTCAGCCGCCAGGATCCGCGCAGATAGTGGATTCCGGGCTCGGTGAACGCCGCCCCGCCGGCCATCGCGGTCCAGTGCCGGATGCTGTTGGGTGCCTTGACGTCTGCGGCGACGGAGAACTCGAGCAGCTTGGGCAGCTGGGTCAGCAACGCGCCGAGGCGCGACAGGTCACGGTCGAGGCGTCCGCTGTCGGCCGGCGGGCGATCCGCCGGGCCGCCGAGTGTCTCGATCCGGCACGAGCCGGGGCGCGCCGGGTGGACTTGGTCGTGCACATACCGTACCCACACCGACGTCGACCCTGTCGGCAACCGCAACCGCGTGCCGTCATCAATAGCGTTGGTGGACAACACGATCTCGAAATCGCCGTCGGAGTCCACCGTCAGCGAGTCACTGTCGACGCGGGCGACCGCTGTTGTGCTGGCGATGTCGGTGCCTGCGTAGACGGTGATCGACTGATACACCGAGTCGCCGACGTTGCCGGTGATCCGGTACTCGCCGTCGTCCCTGAGGTCGGTGATCCAGTAGCGGTAGTCCGGGTTGTCCATGAAGAACTTCTCCCGCCACCCGTTGAACGGCACGAGCTCGGGAAGCTCCCTGTCGATCTCGAAGCGGCCGAGCAGATTGTTCAACGCTCGCAGCAACGCCCGTTGGGCGTCGGCGCGGTCGAGGCTGTCGAGGTATTCGGTGGACTTGACGATCTCCTCGCCCGCACTGGACAGCCCGGCGATCAAAGCTTGCCAACCGCTCGTGGTCATCGTGTCAGAGTAGGGCCGGCCCGGCGCCGTGATCGTCGGGGGCGGCCGCGTCGTCGCGCCGCTAAGCTCGCGTCATGGCCAAGAACTCGCTGCCCAAGCTCTTTCTGGAATGGCCCGTTATCCGGCAGCTCCGGTCCGGGGACGTGCTCGGCCGCGGACCGGCCGTCACGTCCAAGCAGACGCGTGCGCTGACGCCGCGCACGTCAACGGCCGACCGGGTGGTGCAGAGCATCTGCCCGTACTGCGCGGTCGGCTGCGGGCAGCGGGTGTACGTCAAGGACGAGCGAGTCATACAGATCGAGGGTGACCCCGATTCGCCGGTGTCGCGCGGGCGGCTGTGTCCGAAGGGTTCGGCCAGTGAGCAGTTGGTGAATTCGCCGGGCCGGCAGACCAAGATGCTCTACCGGGCACCGCACGCGACCGAATGGCAGCCGCTGGACCTGGACACCGCCATCGACATGGTGGCTGACCGCTTCGTGGAAGCGCGCCGGCACGCGTGGCAGGACATCGACAAGAAGGGCCATCCGCTGCGCCGCACCCTCAAGATCGCGGCGCTGGGCGGCGCGACGCTGGACAACGAAGAGAACTACGTCATCAAGAAGCTCTTCACGGCCGCCGGCGCCATCCAGATCGAGAACCAAGCTCGTATTTGACACTCCTCCACAGTTCCCGGTCTGGGAACTTCCTTCGGGCGCGGTGGCGCCACCCAATCACTGCAGGACATGGCCAACGCGGACT
The DNA here is from genome assembly GCF_001668675.1 of Mycobacterium asiaticum. GTDB lineage: Bacteria > Actinomycetota > Actinomycetes > Mycobacteriales > Mycobacteriaceae > Mycobacterium > Mycobacterium asiaticum_D. The sequence continues at coordinate 20,782 of NZ_LZKQ01000279.1, forward strand.
GCGTCGTCATCCAGGGCTCCAACATGGCCGAGTGCCACCCCGTCGGCTATCAATGGGTCGAAGAGGCTCGGGCCAAGGGCGCCAAGGTCATTCACGTCGACCCGCGGTTCACCCGCACGTCGGCGGTGTCGGATAAGCACATCGCGATCCGGGCCGGTTCCGACGTGGTGCTGCTCGGTGCGCTGATCAACTACGTGATCAGCAACGAGCTGTGGTTCTCCGAGTATGTGGTCGCCTACACCAACGCGGCGACCCTGATCAACGACGACTTCCAGGACACCGAGGACCTCGGTGGGCTGTTCTCGGGGTTCGATCCCGAGACGGGCCAATACGACCCGTCGACCTGGAGCTACGCCGAACAGGAGAACGGCGAGCACGGCGCCAGCGCGTCGGCGCGCGCCGCCGGGCACTCGCACGGCAGCGGCGGCCCGGTGTTGCCGCATGCCCGGGTGCTGCGGGACGAGACGCTGCAGGATCCGCGGACGGTTTTCCAGATCGTCAAGCGGCACTACTCCCGCTACACCCCGGAGATGGTGCGCGATGTGTGCGGTATCCCTCTCGAAGACTTCGACTACCTCGCGCGGGCGGTGACCGAAAACTCCGGCCGCGAGCGCACTACCTGCTTCGCCTACGCCGTCGGCTGGACCCAGCACACGCTCGGTGCCCAATTCATCCGGACCTCAACGATTCTGCAGTTGCTGCTCGGCAACATCGGGCGACCGGGCGGCGGAATAATGGCGCTGCGCGGGCACGCCACCATCCAGGGCTCGACCGACATCCCGACGCTGTTCAACCTGTTGCCCGGCTATCTGCCGATGCCCAAAGCCGGGTTGCACGACACCTTCCGGGACTACATCGACGCGGTCGGCCCGAAGAACCAGAAGGGTTACTGGGCCGATGCCGACGCCTACCTGGTCAGCCTGCTCAAGGCGTGGTGGGGGGATGCGGCCCGCGCGGACAACGACTGGGCGTATGACTACCTCCCGCGGCTGTCGGGTCCGCACGGCACCTATCAGACCGTGATGGCCATGCTTGAGGACGAGGTCGACGGGTACTTCCTGCTGGGACAGAACCCGGCCGTCGGGTCGGCGCACGGTCGCATGCAGCGGCTGGGCATGTCACACCTGAAGTGGCTGGTCGTACGCGACCTCAACCTCATCGAGTCGGCCACGTTCTGGAAGGACGGTCCCGAAATCGCGTCGGGAGAGTTGAAGACCGAGGACATCGCCACCGAGGTGTTCTTCTTCCCGGCGGCCACCCATGTCGAGAAGGCAGGCTCGTTCACCCAGACCCAACGGATGGTGCAGTGGCGACACCAGGCGGTCGACCCGCCGGGCGACTGCCAGAGCGAACTGCAGTTCTTCGTCGAACTGGGCAACCGGATCCGGCAGCGCCTGGCCGGCTCGACGGACGAGCGGGACCGCCCGCTGCTGGATCTCACTTGGAACTACCCGACCAACGAGCACGGCGAGCCGGACTCCGAGGCGGTGCTGGCCGAGATCAACGGTTTTCAGCTGACCGGGCCCGAGCCTGGTCGTCCGCTGTCCGGCTATCACGAACTGCGCGCCGACGGGTCGACGTCCTGCGGCTGCTGGATCTATTCCGGAGTGCGGGCCGACGGCGTCAACCAGGCCGCGCGCCGGGCACCGCAGGGCGGTCCGCGGCCGAATCAGTCCGAGTGGGGCTGGGCGTGGCCCGCCGATCGGCGCATCCTGTACAACCGGGCCTCCGCCGATCCCGACGGAAAGCCGTGGAGCGAGCGCAAGCGCTACGTCTGGTGGGACGAGCAGCAGCGCCGCTGGGTCGGTCACGACGTGCCGGACTTCCCGGCCGACCGCGCCCCCGGCGACCGGCCCGACCCGGACATCGGCGGGCCCGCGGCCCTGGCCGGCGACGACGCGTTCATCATGCAGGCCGACGGCAAGGGCTGGCTGTTCGCGCCCAAGGGCCTGGTCGACGGTCCGCTGCCGACGCACTACGAGCCGCAGGAGTCACCGGTCGCGAACGCGCTGTATCCGCAACAGCAGAGCCCGTCGCGAATCATGTTCCCGCGCAAGGACAATCTGTGGGCGCCGAGCGCCGGCGAACCGGGCGTCGAGGTGTATCCGTACGTCTTCACCACCTACCGGCTCACCGAGCACCACACCGCGGGCGGAATGAGCCGGTGGCTGCCCTATCTGTCCGAACTGCAGCCCGAGATGTTCTGTGAAGTGTCGCCGGAGCTGGCCGCCGAGCGCGGCCTAGAGCCGTACGGCTGGGCCACCATCATCTCGCCACGAGCCGCGATCGAGACCAAAGTGCTTGTCACCGAACGGATGACGCCGCTGACGGTGGGCGGGCGCACCATTCACCAGATCGGCTTGCCCTACCACTGGGGGGTGGGCAGCGACGCGGTGGTCAGCGGGGACGCGGCCAATGACCTGCTGGGCGTGGTGCTGGATCCCAACGTGCAGATCCAGGAGTCCAAGGCCGGATCGTGTGACATCCGCCCGGGCCGACGGCCGCAGGGCGACGCGTTGCTGCGCCTGATCGACGAGTATCAGTCGCGGGCGGGTGTGACCGTCGAGACGGACAATGTCCGCGTCACCGATCCGGAACGGGAGGGCTGATGGGTCAGCTGGCCGGACCTACCGACCCGACTTCCGATGCGCACTGGCCCGAGCCACAGCCGCGCAAAGGATTCTTCACCGACACCTCGATCTGCATCGGCTGCAAGGCCTGCGAGGTGGCGTGCAAGGAGTGGAACCGCAACCCGTTGGACGGTGACCTGGAGATCCTGGGCTCCTCCTACGACAACACCGGCCACCTCGGGGCCAGCACGTGGCGGCACGTCGCGTTCATCGAGCAGGGGCGGGACAGAATCGAGCAAGCCCGCGAGTCCGGGCGCGCGCTGGTCAGTCTCGGCATGCCGTCGATCCCCAGCGCAGCCGATACAGCGCCACCCTCGAAGCCGCCTACGAACCCGCCCGAGACCCCGGAGTTCCGCTGGCTGATGGCCTCGGACGTGTGCAAGCACTGCACGCACGCGGGCTGCCTCGACGTATGCCCGACCGGCGCGCTGTTCCGCACCGAGTTCGGCACCGTCGTCGTGCAGGACGACGTCTGCAACGGTTGCGGCACCTGCGTCGCCGGGTGCCCGTTCGGGGTGGTCGAACGCCGCAGCGACGGCACCTATACGACACCCGCGAAACGTTCCGAGCGGCCGGGGCACGAGTTCGTCACCGGAGTGGCCCAGAAATGCACGCTCTGCTACGACCGGCTCGTCGAAGACGAGACACCGGCCTGCGCCAAGACCTGCCCGACCACGTCGATCAAGTTCGGCGACCATGACGACCTCGTCGCACAGGCCCGCGAGCGGGTCGCCCAGTTGCATGCGCAGGGGCTCACCGAGGCCCGCCTCTACGGCGCCAACGAGAACGACGGTGTCGGCGGAATCGGCTCGGTCTTCCTGCTGCTCGACGAGCCCGAGGTGTACGGCCTGCCGCCCGACCCCCGGGTTTGCACGGCCGACCTGACGACCATGTTCAAGCGGGCCGGTGTCGCCGCCGCCGGCATGGTGGGCGCCGCCGTGCTGGCGTTCTGGAGCAGCCGGTGAGCACATCCGAATACGACAGCCTGCGACCACCCGAACCCGCCGGCGGTAAGCGGCGCCGGGGCAAGGGGCGCCGTCGGCGCGACGAGTCGCTGATGGTGCCGGAGGCGGAGTTCACCTCGTATTACGGGCGCCCGGTGGTCAAGCCGGCGCCGTGGGGACACGAGGTGGGCGCGTACCTGTTCCTGGGCGGGGTGGCCGGCGGGTCCGGCCTGCTGGCCGCCGGTGCCCAGCTGACCGGCCGGCCGACGCTGCGGCGCAACGCGCGGCTGTCCGCGCTGGGCGCGGTGGCGCTGGGCGCGGCGGCGCTGGTCAAGGACCTCGGTCGGCCGGAGCGGTTCGTCAATATGTTGCGCACCGTCAAGCTGACCTCGCCGATGAGCCTGGGCTCGTGGATTCTCAGCGCCTTCAGCGCGGGCGCCGGAGTGGCCGCGGTGTCCGAGCTGGACCGGCTCACCGGGGAACGGGTGCCGCTTGGGCCGTTGCGGCCCGTGCTGCGTGCGGTCGAGGGTCCCGCCGGCCTGGAAGCCGCGCTGTTCGCGGCGCCGCTGGCGGTATACACCGCCGTGCTGCTCTCCGACACCGCGACGCCGACCTGGAACGCCGCGTACCGGGACCTGCCGTTCGTCTTCGTCAGCTCGGCGAGCCTGGCCGCCTCGGGGCTGGCCATGATCACCACCCCGGTCGCCGAGGCCGGTCCGGCCCGCAAGCTCGCGGTCATCGGCGCGGTGTGTGACCTCGTGTCGGCGCGGGTCACCGAGCACCGGATGGACCCGGTGACCGCCGAGCCACTGCACCACGGGACGCCTGGCCGGATGCTGGAATGGAGCGAACGCCTGGCCGCCGCGGGCGGATTGGGAGCGCTGCTGGGCGGGGGACACCGCGTTACCGCGGCCCTGTCCGGTCTGACGCTGCTGACGGCGTCGGCGCTGTTGCGGTTCGGCTTCTTCGAGGCGGGCAAGGACTCGGCGCGCGATCCGCGCTACACGATCGAGCCACAGAAGCGCCGGCTGGCGGCCCGCCGCGCGGCCGGTGTCACCGACGACTCGATCACCACCGCGGGTTGACGCTGCGCGTCAGCCACGCGGCGTTGACGCTGCGCGTCGAGCGTGCTCCTTACGCACCTGAAATCGCAACTTTTGGGCCATAGCCCCCACGCTCGGCGCGCCCGTTCAGCGGATCTGGATGCCGCCGCGGGCGACGGTGTGGCCGATCACCGGATGACCCGGCAGTTCGCCGACCACCAGCAGACCGCCGGACGTCTGTGCGTCGGCGAGTAGGAGCAGGTCGTCCTCGGTGACGTCTGGCGATTGGGTGAGATGCGGCCGCACCCAGTCCAGATTGCGGCGGGTCCCGCCGGAGACAAAGCCGTCTTTCAACGCCCGGCGCGCGGCCTCGAGCACCGGGACCGCGGATCGGTCGATGACGGCGCCGACGCCGGACGCCCGGCACATCTTGTGCAGGTGCCCCAGCAGCCCGAAGCCCGTCACGTCGGTGGCCGCGCGCAGCCCGGCGTCGGTGGCCGCCGCGGCGGCGTCCCGGTTCAAGCGGGTCATCGTCGCGACCGCCTCGTCAAAGATCTCGCCCGTCTGCTTGTGCCGGTTGTTCAGCAGTCCGGTGCCCAGCGGCTTGGTCAGCGTGAGCGGCAGGCCCGGCTCGGCGGCGTCATTGCGCAGCAGCTTCGCCGGGTCCGCGACGCCGGTCACCGCCATGCCGTACTTCGGCTCCGGGTCGTCGATGGAATGGCCGCCGATCACCGGGCAGCCCGCCTCCGCGGCCACCGCCAGCCCGCCGCGCAGGACCTCGGTCATCAGCTCCAGGGGCAGCGCGTCGCGCGGCCAGCCGACCAGGTTGATCGCGATCACCGGCCGCCCGCCCATTGCGTAGATGTCGGACAGCGCGTTGGCCGCGGCGATCCGGCCCCAGTCGTAGGCATCGTCGACGACGGGGGTGAAGAAATCCGCGGTGGACAACACCGCCAACTCGCCGACCAGCACCGCGGCCGCATCGTCGCCGTCGTCAAGCCCGACGAGCACGCCGTCGCCGGGCTGTCCGACCAGCCCGCGCACCGCGTCCTCGAGTTCACCGGGTGGGATCTTGCATGCGCAGCCGCCGCCGTGGGCGTAGCCGGTGAGCCGGGTCATGGCCCGAGCGTACGGGCGGGGCAACGGGTTAGGTTTAGCCGTGGAGGCGTTTGGGTTCCTGGTGGTCCCCCCGGTCTTCAAAACCGGTGAGATCGAGCATCTCGGTCTGGCGGGTTCGATTCCCGTCCGCCTCCGCCAGTCGCCTACCAGGAAGCGGTGAAGATCAGTGACGCAGGTCGACCCGCGCCGATTGATTCCGCGCACGGATCAATTGCTGGCCCTGCCCTCGGTGCAGCGCGAACGAAAACGACTGGGCGACAACGTGATCAGAGAGCTGATCAAGACGGTTCAGGATCGGGCCCGACAGGGTGAAGTGCCGCCCGAGCAGGTGCCCGACGCGCTGGAAGCCGCCCTGGCGGCCCGGGCCACCACCTCGCTGCGGCCGGTGCTGAACGCCACCGGTGTCGTCGTGCACACCAACCTGGGACGGGCGCCGCTGGCCGCCGGCGCGGTCGAGGCGCTGATTGCCGCCAGCGGCTACGTCGACGTCGAGCTCGACCTGTCCACCGGCACCCGCTCCAAACGCGGTGTCGCCGTCCGCCGCGCCCTGCTGGACGCCTGCCCGCAGGCCGAGGAGGCGTTGGTCGTCAACAACGGCGCCGCCGCACTGGTGCTCGCGACCACCGCCCTGGCCGCCGGAGCCGAGGTCATCGTGAGCCGCGGGGAACTGATCGAGATCGGCGCGGGTTTCCGGCTACCCGACCTGATCGCCTCGACCGGCGCCCGGTTGCGCGAGGTCGGCACCACCAATCGCACACATCTCGCGGACTACACGGCCGCGCTCGGCCCGAACACCGGCTGCGTGCTCAAGGTGCACCAAAGCAATTTCCGGATGCAGGGGTTCACCGCGGCGGCAACGCTCCCCGAGTTGCGCGGCCTACTCGCCGACAAACAGATTCCGCTGATCTCCGACCTGGGCAGCGGCCTGCTGACCCCCGACCCGCTGCTGCCCGACGAGCCGGACGCCGCCACCGCGCTCTCCGAGGGCGCCGACATCGTCACGGCAAGCGGTGACAAACTCCTCGGCGGCCCGCAGGCCGGGATCGTCCTGGGTCGCGCGGAGGTGGTGTCCAGGATGGCGCGGCATCCGCTGGCCCGGGCGGTGCGCGCCGACAAGCTCACGCTGGCCGCACTGGAGGCCACGGTGAGCGCGGGCGGCTCGTTGGTCACTGAGGCGCTGCACGCCGACGGCCGGCGGTTGCGTGCGCGTGCCGACAAGCTGGCCGCCGCGGTGGGCGCCACCGTCGTCGCTCATGACGGCCGGGTCGGCGGCGGGGGAGCGCCGGGCGTGCCCCTGCCCGGCTGGGCCGTGCGGTTGCCGGAGTCGGCGGCCGGACCGTTGCGCACCGGGAACCCGCCCGTCTTGCCGCGCGTGCACGACGGCGCCTGCCTGCTGGACCTGCGCTGCATCCCGGAGGCCGACGACGACCGCCTGCTGAGCGCCGTCCGGACCGCGTTGGGTGAGGCGAGCTGACCAGACACGTCGTCGCCACGGCCGGCCACGTCGACCACGGCAAGAGCACCCTCATCCACGCGCTGACCGGGATGGAGCCGGATCGGTGGGAGGAAGAGCGTCGCCGCGGCCTGACCATCGACCTCGGCTTCGCCTGGACCACGCTGGAGTCGGGCCGCGCGGTCGCCTTCGTCGATGTGCCCGGCCACCACCGTTTCCTGGCCAACACGCTGGCCGGACTGGGTCCGGCGCCCGTGGTCTGCTTCGTCGTCGCCGCTGACGAAGGATGGCGGGCCCAGTCCAGCGATCACCGCGATGCCGTTGCGGCGCTCGGCATTCGGCATGGCCTGATCGTGGTCACCCGCGCCGACCGGGCCCCGCAGCGGGGACTCGAAGTGCTCGCGCAAGCCCGGGAGGAACTCGCCGACACGGGTTTACGCGACGCGCCCGGGGTGGTTGTGTCCGCGGTCACCGGCGCCGGGCTGGGCGAGCTGCGCGAAACCCTCGACGGTGTGCTCGCGGTACTGCCCGCGCCCGATACCAGCGCGCGGGTCCGGCTCTGGGTCGACCGTTCCTTCACGATCACCGGCGCCGGCACGGTCGTCACCGGCACCCTGGCGGCCGGCAACCTGGCGATCGGGGACCAGCTTGAGCTGGCAGGCGCCTCGCGCACCCGATCGGCGACAATCCGCGGACTGCAAAGTTGCGGTGTGCCGCACACCGCGCTGGAGCCGGTGACGCGGGTGGCGCTCAACCTGCGCGGCGTTCCGCGGGAAGCCGTCGGGCGCGGTGACGCGCTGCTCACCCCCGGTGCGTGGCCGAGCACCCGGCTGTTGGACGTGCGGCGAGCGACCGGCGACCCGCTGCCACAGCTGCCCGCACAGCTCGTCGTGCATGTGGGCACCGCCGCGGTGCCCGCGCGCCTGCGGCCCTTCGACGACGACCACGGCCGGCTCACCTTGGCCCGTAGGTTGCCGCTGGTGCTCGGCGACCGGTTGGTGTTGCGCGACCCGGGCAGCGTCCGGCTGCTGGGTGGCGCCCAGGTGCTGGACGCCGAACCGCCCGCGCTACGCAGACGCGGCGACGGTGGGCGCCGGGCCGCCGTGCTGGCCGCGATGAACGCCGGTGGCGACGCCGCGGCCGAGGTGGCGCGGCGCGGTGCGGTACGAGCCGACCACCTGCGCCGGCTCGGTCTGTTGACCGACGTGCTGCCCGCCGACATCGAAGTGTTCGACGGCTGGTGGGTGCACCGTCCGGCGCACGAGGCGTGGCAGCACCGGCTGCGTGCCGCAGTCGAGGACCTGCAGTCGCGAGACCCGTTGAGCGAAGGGATATCCCGCGGCGCCGCGGTCGACCTGCTGGGTCTCGTCGACGAGTCGCTGCTCGACATCGTGGTCCGTGACACGGAATTGGAGCAGCGCGGCGGCCACATCCGGAGTGCCGGCGCCGCAACCGGACTGGGACGCGCCGAAGCACCGGTCAGCGAACTGGAAATTCGGTTGCGCGCCAACCCGTTCCGCGCGCCGGAGGCCTACGAACTGCAGGCGCTAGGCCTGGGCAACCGCGAATTGGCCGCCGCCGAACGCGCCGGCAGGCTGCTGCGGCTGCGCGACGGCGTGGTACTGCTGCCGAACGCACCCGCGCTGGCGATGCGCGCACTGGCCCGGCTGCCGCAGCCGTTCACCACCAGCCAAGCGCGGCAGGCGCTCGACACCACCCGGCGGGTGGCGATTCCGCTGCTCGAGCACCTCGACTCCCGCGGGTGGACGCGGCGACTGGACGCCGGTCATCGTGAAGTCGTGCGGTAGCCGATTAGGCTGCACGGATGGCGCTCGAAGCGCGTACAGCGGCGGCGCGGGACCCGCAACATACCGAGCGCGCTACCCGGCAGGAGCGGGTACTGACCCTGACCACCCGCATCGGCGCAGGGGTCGGCGCGTTCTTCACCGTCGCGTCGATATCCATCGGGCATGGCGGCATGGTGCTCGGCGCAATGGGTGTCGTCAGCACTGTCATCTACCTCGCGATCCCGTTGCTGTACCGCTTCGGTGAACTAGTTGCCCCGGTGACCTTCACCCTCGCGGCCTACGCGTTGGTCACCGGCATCAGCATCCATGTCGGAACCGGCTCGGGGCTGCAGTTCTACTACCTGGTCGGCGCATCGATCGTCGTGTTGGTGCTGGGCATCGACCATCTGGCGCTGGCATCGGTGTTGGCGGCGGTGGGCGCGGTACTGACCATCGCGCTGCAGGTGCTTGTCCCGGAAAAGACCGGAGTACAGCCTGACTGGGCTTACACCTTCGGGTTCGTGCTGTCCATCGTCTCGGCGTGGTTCATGGTGGTTGCCACCATCTGGTACGCGCTGCGCGAAATCACCCGCGCGGAACGGGATATCGAGACCGAATACAACCGCTCCGAGGCCCTGCTGACCAACATTCTGCCTGCCTCGATCGCCCAGCGGCTCAAGGCCCGGTCGGATTCGGTGATCGCCGACAAGTATGAGGACGCGTCGGTGCTGTTCGCTGACATCGCCGGGTTCACGCGGCGGGCCAGTGAAATACCGCCTACCGAACTGGTGGGACTGCTCGACGACTTGTGCACCCGCCTGGACGCCCTCGTGGATCGGCACGGCCTGGAGAAGATCAAGACCACCGGCGACTCGTACATGGTGGTCAGCGGTGTACCCGAGCCACGCCCGGACCATCTCGAGGCGCTGGCGCACCTGGCCTTGGATATCGCGGAAGCGGCTGCGCAATACAAAGATTCGCGTGGCCACAAGGTTCCGCTGCGGATCGGTCTGGCGGCGGGGCCGGTCGTCGCCGGGGTCGTCGGGGCCCGCAAGTTCTTCTACGACGTGTGGGGCGACGCGGTCAATGTCGCGTCACGGATGGAATCCACCGGCGTCGAAGGCAGAATCCAGGTGCCGCAGGGGGTTTACGAGCGCCTCAACCATTCCTTCGATTTCGAGGAGCGCGGCGACATCGACGTCAAGGGCAAGGGCGTTATGCATACCTGGTTCCTGGTCGGCAGGCGCGGCGAGCAGCAGTAACGCTAAATACCTGCGGCGTCGGCGATTTCGCGTGCCCGCTGCACCCGCGCATCGATCCAGCTGGTGTCCGGGGTGCCGGCCGAAGCCTTGTTCTGCGGATTCTCCAGCGCGCGGCGCAGGACACCTTCGGCGATGATCGCCAACTTCCACAACCCGAAGGCGTGCCAGTACTGCAGCGCGGTCGCATCGCGTCCGGTCGCGTCCAAGTACAGCCGCGTCATCTCGGCCCGATCGGGGAAACCCTCCAGCGTCGACGGCGCGTAGTCGCCCGGCACGGTCTCGCCGGGCTCGGCCCAGTAGGTGAGCAGCGACCCCATGTCGGCCAGCGGATCTCCGAGCGTGGACAACTCCCAGTCCAGGGTTGCCACGATCTCGCCGGTCTCCGGCGAGGTGATCAGGTTCCGCAGGTGAAAGTCCCCGTGCACCAGGCTGATCTCGCGTTGCTCTGGGGCCGCGGCCACCAGCCGCCGGGTGAGGTCCTCGAGCTCGGGCAGTTCCCGCATCTTGGACAGTTCCCACTGCCCCGCCCAGCGTTTGAGTTGTCGCTGCGCATATGGCTTGTGGCTGGCCAGGTCCGCCAGACCCACCTCGGTGAGATCGACGGCGTGAATCCTGGCCAGGGTGCGCGGCAGATCCACCGCGATCTGCCGCCGCTGCTGGGGCGTCAGTGCATCGGCGACACTCATCGTGTCCACCACCAAGCCGTCGACGAACTGCATCAGCACCAGCGGCACCTCGGAGAACTCCGGATCGGTTGTAGTGCCCAGGATTTGGGGAACCGGAACGTCGGTTTCCCACAATGCCGAGATGATCCGCGCCTCCCGCAGCACGTCGTGCGCCGACGCCAGCAGATGCCCTAGCGGCGGGCGCCGCAGCACCCAGGCGCGCCCAGCGCCGTCCTGGACGCGATAGGTGAGGTTCGATTGCCCCAGGCCGATCCGCCGGAATTGCAGCGGCGCATCGAACTCGATGCCCAGCGAGGTGAGCCAGCGGGCTACCGCGTCGGGGTCCAGGCCCACGACGGTCACTTCGGCGCGCCCGCGCGGTACTTGCGCAACTCCTGGCTGGCGATGGCGCGCTTGTGTACCTCGTCCGGGCCGTCGGCCAGGCGCAGGGTGCGCAGGTGGGCCCATGCCATGGCCAACGGGAAGTCGTCGGTGACCCCACCGCCGCCGTGCACCTGGATGGCCCGGTCGATGATCTTCAGCGCGATGTTGGGTGCGGCGACCTTGATCGCGGCGATCTCGGTGCGGGCCTCCTTGTTGCCTACCGTGTCCATCAGATACGCGGCCTTCATGGTCAGCAGCCGGATCATCTCGATGTCGATGCGGGCCTCGGCGATCCAGTCGCGGATGTTGGCGTTCTCGCTGATCGGCTTGCCGAAGGTGACGCGCGACTGGGCGCGTTTGCACATCAGCTCCAGCGCCCGCTCGGCCATGCCGATCGCCCGCATGCAGTGATGGATACGCCCCGGCCCGAGTCGGGCCTGGCTGATCGCGAAGCCCTCGCCTTCGCCCTTGAGCACGTCCTTGCTCGGTACCCGCACGTCGGCGAAGTCGATCTCGGCGTGCCCCTCCCGATCCTGATAGCCGAACACCGACAGGTTGCGCCGGACCGTGACACCCGGCGCGTCGATGGGCACCACCATCATCGACTGCTGGCGGTGCGGCGCCGCATTCGGATCGGTCTTGCCCATCACGATCAGCACCTTGCAGTTGCGGTGCATACCGTTGGAGGCGAACCACTTTCGGCCGTTGAGCACATAGTCGTCCCCGTCGCGCACCATCGACATCTCCACGTTGGTGGCATCCGAGCTGGCGACCGCGGGCTCGGTCATGGCGAAGGCCGAGCGGATCTTGCCGTCCAGCAGGGGTTTGAGGTAGCGCTCCTTGTGCTCGTCGGTGCCGAAGAGGGTGAACACCTCCATGTTGCCGGTGTCCGGCGCGCTGCAGTTACATGCCTCGGAGGCAAGGTGGCTGCGGCCCATGATCTCGGCCAGCGGCGCGTACTCCAGGTTGGTCAACCCCGGTCCCCACTCGGCGTGCGGGTGAAACAGGTTCCACAGGCCCCGCTTTCGCGCCTCGGCCTTGAGGTCCTCGAGGACAGGCGGATGAAAGTGCGGATCACCGGCCTCCCGCATCTGCTCCTCGTAGACCGCCTCGGCGGGGTAGACGTGCGAATCCATGAACTCGCGCAGATCTGACTGGTACTGCTGGGCGCGCTCGGAGATCTCGAAGAGGGACATACCCACTGTCCTACACTCGGGCGGCTGGGCAGATGCTGCCGGGCTCGCCTATGCCGGCGCGGGCAGCCGCAGATGCTCCTTGGCGGCCAGCTCGTGGTCGTCCACCCGAACCAGCATGGGTTGTCCCGGCACGCACAGCATCGTCACGACGAATCGGACCCTGACATCGTTGCGGTGGTTGCCGTCCCGATAGTGGATGACGTCACCGCCCGGTTCCCAGAACGCCTCACCCGCCCGCACCACCCGTGGTGCCTCACCTTCCAGCTCGAACAACATCTCGCCCTCGAGCACGTAGCCGAACGCGGGACCGCCCGGGTGCCGGTGCGGCGGCGCACCGGGGCTGCCCGGCGGGTATTCCACGACGATCGTCATGGCGTCGGCGTCCGGCGAAATCGCCGGCGGCTTCACGTGCTGCACAACCGAGAAGGCATTCTCCCAATTAGGGTCGAAATCTTGCGGCATTGCGCAAACCTACAGCGCAGGAGATGAACTTCATATGGGCATTGGCCGTGTGACCGAAGGGCCCACAACGTGGCGGGTCGCACGGCACCGGATGGAGGACGGCGTGATCGGAAGAATATGGCGTTGGCTGGCAGAGGCGCCGGACAGCGCCCCCGCCGCGACCATCTTGATCCGACTGATGGCGGGCGGAGTCTTCCTCTGGGAAGGCGTCATCAAGTTCGTCTTCCCGAACCAGGGCGTCGGGCGGTTCACCAAGATCGGCATTCCATTTCCAGAGCTGTCCGCCGACTTCGTCGGTGTCCTGGAGATCATCGGCGGGACCCTGCTGCTGCTGGGTCTGTGTACCCGGTTCGTCGCGATCCCGTTCATCGTCGAGATGGTCGTGGCGATGCTGTCCACCAAAATCGCTATGTTCTATGGTGTTTCACCGTTGCCGTTACCCGCTTCGCCACCTCAGACCGGATTCTGGGCCGTGCTGCACGAAGTGCGCTCCGAGTACGCCCAGTTGCTGACCGTGACATTTCTGCTCATCGTCGGCGCCGGACCCTGGTCGTTGGACGGGCTGATCGCACGACGAAAGAAGCGTCGCCCAATCTGATCCGGTGCGGCGACAACGCGCAGCGTCACTCCCGAATGTCGGCCAGCGCGTCGTTGAGTGTCTTGCTCGGCCGCATCACAGCCGCGGTCTTCTCCGCATCCGGGTAGTAGTAACCACCTATGTCGACCCGCTCGCCCTGCGCCTTGTTGAGCTCGGCAACGATCTTCTCCTCGTTCTTGCCCAACGTGTCCGCGAGTGCCCCGAAGTGCTTCTTCAGTTCCTCGTCGTCGTCCTGGGCGGCCAGCTCGCGGGCCCAATACAGCGCGAGGTAGAACTGGCTCCCCCGGTTGTCGAGCTCGCCGACCTTGCGCGACGGGCCTTTGTCGTTCTCCAGCAGGTTGCCGATCGCCGAGTCCAGGGTCTTGCCCAGGATCTTGGCGCGCTCATTGCCGGTCTTGATCCCGATGTCCTCGAAGCAGGCGCCCAGGGCCAGGAACTCACCCAGCGAATCCCAGCGCAGATGGTTCTCCTCCACCAACTGGTGGACGTGCTTGGGTGCCGAACCGCCTGCGCCGGTTTCGTACATGCCGCCGCCGGCCATCAACGGGACGATGGACAACATCTTGGCGCTGGTGCCGAGCTCGAGGATCGGGAACAGGTCGGTGAGGTAGTCACGAAGGATGTTGCCGGTCGCGGCGATGGTGTCACACCCGCGAACCAAGCGCTCGAGCGTGTAGCGCATGGACCGCACCTGGGACATGATCTGAATGTCCAGGCCCTCGGTGTCGTGATCCTTGAGGTAGGTCTGCACCTTCTTGATCAACTCGTTCTCGTGCGGCCGGTAGGGGTCGAGCCAGAACAGCACCGGCATGCCCGAGGCCCGCGCCCGGTTGACGGCGAGCTTGACCCAGTCGCGGATCGGCTCGTCACGCACGATCGGCATCCGCCAGATGTCGCCTTCCTCGACGTTCTGCGTCAGCAGTACCTCGCCGGTCTCCAGATCGACGATGTCGGCGACGCCGTCCTCGGGGATCTCGAAGGTCTTGTCGTGCGACCCGTACTCCTCGGCCTGCTGCGCCATCAGACCCACGTTGGGAACCGTGCCCATCGTGGTCGGGTCGAACTGTCCGTTCGTCTTACAGAAGTTGATGATCTCCTGGTAGATCCGGGAGAAGGTGGACTCCGGGTTGACGGCCTTGGTGTCCTTCTGCCGCCCGTCGGCGCCGTACATCTTGCCGCCGGCGCGGATCATCGCCGGCATCGAGGCGTCGACGATCACGTCGCTGGGCGAATGGAAGTTCGTGATGCCCTTGGCGGAATCGACCATTGCCAACTCGGGGCGGTGCTCGTGACAAGCGTGCAGGTCGCGGATGATCTCGTCATGCTGCGACGCGGGCAGCGACTCGATCTTGTCGTACAGGTCGACCAGGCCGTTGTTGACGTTGACACCCAGTTCGTCGAACAACTTCTGATGCTTGGCAAAGGCGTCCTTGTAGAAGATCTTCACGGCGTGCCCGAACACGATCGGGTGTGAAACCTTCATCATGGTCGCCTTGACGTGCAGCGAGAACATGACGCCGGTCTCGTAGGCGTCCTGCATCTGCTCCTCGTAGAACTCGCACAGCGCCCTTTTGCTCATGAACATGCTGTCGATGATGTCGCCCTCGAGGAGCTCGACTTTCGGCTTGAGCTCCAGGGTCTCGCCGCTCTTTGTCTTCAGCACCATCTTCACGTTGCGGGCCCGGTCCAGCGTCATCGACTTCTCCCCGTGGTAGAAGTCGCCGCCCTTCATGGTTGCGACGTGGGTGCGCGACGCCATCGACCACGGAGCCATGCTGTGCGGATGCTTGCGCGCGTACTCCTTGACCGCCTTGGGGGCACGGCGGTCTGAGTTGCCCTCACGCAGGACGGGGTTCACCGCGCTGCCCAGCACATTGGCATAGCGCTGGCGGATCTCCTTTTCCTCGTCCGTCTTGGGGTTGCCCGGGAAGTCCGGGATCTTGTAGCCCTTGCCCTGCAGTTCCTTGACGGCGGCCACCAACTGCGGCACCGAGGCGCTGATGTTGGGCAGCTTGATGATGTTGGTGTCCGGGTCCTGGGTCAGCTTGCCCAGTTCGGCCAGGTTGTCGGGGACGCGCTGGTCCTCGTCGAGATAGTCGGGGAACTGCGCGAGGATGCGGGCAGCGACAGAGATGTCGCTGGTTTTGATCTTGATACCCGCCGGCTCGGCGAAGGCACGCACTATCGGAAGGAAGGCGTAGGTCGCCAGCAACGGCGCCTCGTCGGTCAGCGTGTAGATGATTTCCGGCTGCTCGGCGCTCATACGTAGTCTCCCGGCGTCAGTGTCGGTCAGATTGTGAGGGGCTCACTTCATCGCCAGCCACAACAGCGACACTAACGCACGTCGGGGATCGGGGGCCGAGACAGACGCCGCACTCTGGGTGGTTACAGATGACCGGCCGGACGAACGGGCCGCGGCACCGGCTGTCGCCGGGCAGCTCGGGCACCGGCCAGCCGTTCGGCCGCATGGGTAACCATCGTCACGCGGCGCCGGAATAAACGCAGCTGGCAGCGGGTTTTGCGGGGCATGCTTTCTCTCATCGGGAGCCAAACCCGTTACCCGTCGGTGCAGGCGACTTAGCCTCGGCACCGAGAACGAAAGGTGGCCCGCCAGTGGCTAATCCGTCGGATCATTTGCACCTGGCCGTAGCGCTGGACGGCGCCGGCTGGCATCCCGCGGCTTGGCGAGAACCGGAGGCCGCAACGGCGCGGCTGTTCACGCCCGGCTACTGGGCGGATCTGGTCGCCGAGGCCGAACGCGGATCGGTTGACTTCGTCACCTTCGAGGATTCGCTGGCGCTGCAATCCGATGATCCGCGGCAACCCGACGACAGGATCGATCGCGTTCGCGGTCGGTTGGACGCGGTGCTCATCGCCGCACGGATCGCGCCGCTCACCAAGGGCATCGGTCTGGTGCCGACGGCCGTCGTGACCCACACCGAACCGTTCCACCTGTCCAAGTCGATCGCCACGCTCGACTACGTCACCTCGGGCCGGGCCGGGGTCCGCGTCCAGGTCACGGGCCGCGCTGACGTGGCGGCACACTTCGGCCGCCGCCACGAACTCGACGACCTGTTCGTCGAGGCCGCCGACTACGTCGAGGTGTTACGGCGGTTATGGGACAGCTGGGAGGACGACGCGGAGATCCGCGATGTCGCCAGCGGGCGGTTCATCGACCGGAACAAATTGCACTACATCGACTTTCGTGGCCGCTGGTTCTCGGTGAAGGGTCCCTCGATCACGCCGCGGCCGCCGCAGGGCCAGCCGTTGGTGGCGGCACTGGGCCACGGCGGACCGTCCTACCGACTTATCGCCGAGAGCGCCGACGTCGGGTTCGTCACCCCTCGCGACGCGGCCCAGGCGGCCGACATCGTCGTCGAGATCGGCGCCCTGCGGCAAGCCGTCGGCCGCGATGACGAACGGCTGCATCTCTTCGGTGACCTGGTTGTGCTCTTAGCCGACACGGCACCGGCGGCGGCGGCTCGGCGACGTCGTCTCGACGACTTGGCCGGTGCCGAATTCGGCAGCGACGCACCAATTTTCACCGGCACCGCCATACAGCTGGCCGACCTGCTGCAGGACTGGCACGCCGCGGGTCTAGCCGGGTTCCGGTTGCGGCCGGCGGCGCTCCCGCACGACCTGGTGCAGATCACCGAGCGCCTGGTGCCGGAGTTACGCCGACGGGGGCTGTACCGCGACGGCTATCCGGCCGACACGCTGCGCGGGTTGCTCGGCCTGGCCCGTCCCCGCAACCGCTACGCCACCGCCTGATCGACACGAGGATTCGCAATGAGTAAGCCGCTGAAGCAGATTCACTTGGCCGCGCACTTCCCAGGGGTCAACAACACCACGGTGTGGAGTGATCCCGCCGCGGGCAGCCACATCGAGTTCAGCTCGTTCGCCCAGTTCGCCCAGACGGCCGAACGGGGCAAGTTCGACTTCCTGTTCCTCGCCGAAGGGCTGCGCTTGCGCGAGCAGAACGGGCAGATCTACGACCTGGACGTGGTCGGCCGTCCGGATACCTTCACCATCCTCGCCGCGCTGGCGGCGGTCACCGATCGGCTCGGCCTGACCGGCACGATCAACTCGACTTTCAACGAGCCGTACGAGGTCGCCCGCCAGTTCGCGTCGCTGGACCACCTGTCCGGCGGGCGCGCCGCGTGGAACGTGGTGACCTCCTGGGATGCCTTTACCGGCGAGAACTTCCGGCGCGGCGGGTTCCTGGCCGAGGACCAGCGTTACGACCGGGCCAAGACGTTCCTTCAGGTGACCCAGGAATTGTTCGATTCGTGGCACGGTGACGAAATCGTGGCGGACAAAGAGACCGGCGTCTTCCTGTCCGACCCGGACGCCGGAGCGTTCGTGCATCGGGACGCGCACTTCGACATCCACGGTCGATTCAACGTGCCGCGCAGTCCGCAGGGCCGGCCGGTGATCTTCCAGGCCGGCGACTCCGACCAGGGACGCGACTTCGCGGCGTCGTCCGCCGACGCGATTTTCTCCCGGCACAGCACGCTGGAGGCCGGACAGGCGTTCTACGCCGACGTCAAGGGCCGGCTCCCGCGCTACGGGCGGCGCCGCGATGAGTTGCTGATCCTGCCGGCCGCGACGTTCGTGATCGGCGACACCGATGCCGAGGCCGAGGACCTCGCACACGAGGTCCGGCTTGCGCAGGTCTCCCCGCAGACGGCGATCAAATTCCTCGAACAGCTCTGGAACCGGGACCTGTCCGATCACGATCCGGACGGGCCGTTGCCGGCGGTGGACCCGGTCGTCGGCGAAAACACGATTGCGCGCGGGCGCGCCAGCGTGCGCATGCACCGCGACCCGATCGCGGTCGCCAACGAATGGCGCGCCAAAGCCGAGGCGGAGAACCTGACCACCCGCGAACTGATCGTCGAGGTCACCGGACGCCAGTCCTTCATCGGTGCACCGGACACCATCGCGAGCGCGATCAACGATCTGGTGCAGGCCGACGCCAGCGACGGGTTCATCCTGGTCCCACACATCACCCCCGGCGGTCTCGACCCGTTCGTCGACCGGGTGGTGCCGCTGCTGCAGGAGCGCGGTGTGTTCCGCGCCGACTACACCGGAACCACGCTGCGCGACCATCTGGGCCTGGCGCCGCTCCCGGCGCCCCGCCGGTCGAAGGACTCGCGCTGGGCGGCCTCATAGCCGCATGAACGCGTGGTGCAGGTTGCCGATCGACGCCGGGAGGCCGGTTGTCACTACGATCACTCACCGACACGGGGATCGATTGCGCTCGTATGAGTTGCTCGCCGAGGAGTGGGAGGACCGATGACCGACGCGGCGGCGGCCCAGTTATGGATCAGCCAGGGTGAGACGCTCGTCAGTCGACGGGGGCACCGCATCGCCTACCGCCGTCGTGGTCGGGGACCCGCCGTTCTTCTGTTGCACGGGTTCCCGACGTGGTCGTTCGACTACGCCGATGTCGCCGACGATCTGGCTGCCGACCATGACGTGATCGCACCCGACTTCCTTGGTTACGGCGCCTCGGACAAACCCAACCCCTACGCCTATTCGGTCGCCGAATCGGCCGATCTGGTCGAGGATTTGGTGGCCCATCTGCAGCTGGACTCGGTGGTGGTGGTAGCTCACGACTATGGCAGCATCGTCGCTCAGGAGTTGATCCACCGAGCGCTCAGCGGCGCGCTGGGGTTCACCGTTTCCGGTCTGGTCCTGCTGAACGGCGGCATCGTCTACAGCGCTTACCGGCCGACGTTCCTGCAGAAGTTGCTGATTCGGCCCGGCATCGGCAAGTTCATCTCGGGCCGGATCAGGCCGAATCGCGTCCGCCGGGCGCTCGACAAAATTCGCGGAACACGCCTGAGCGACCGGGAATTCGCCAACCTCTGGTTCGGCATCTCACTGCGCAACGGGCACAAACTCGCGCACCTGCTCATCCGCTACAACGCCGAACGCGCCCAGCATCACCGGCGGTGGGAGGACGCACTGGCCAACTGGCAGGGACCGCTCCATCTCGTCTGGGGTCTCGAGGACCCGGTATCGGGCGCCCACGTACTCGAGCAGGCGATCACCGCGCTGCCACAGGCCAAGGTCACCAGGCTTATTGGAGTGGGCCACTATCCGCAGTCCGAAGCACCCCGGGCCGTCACGGCCGCCGTGCGAACGATCGCATAGGTTTACCGCCGGCCGCGCTGTCCCGGCCCGCTGCGCCGCCTGCAACAACTCGGCGAGCACGCTGAGGAACTCCGCCTCGGCCCCCGAACCGCGGCCTCGGTATCGATACCGATGACGGCACTGCACCGGGGTGGTCTATCCCATCGGCTGAACCCGAGCCGCCACAATGGCCGCATGCGCCTGGTGAGGTTTCTGGTGATGACGGCACTGCTCTTCGCTTCGGTGGGTTGTAGTGCCGCACCGCCGGGCACCCGCCCCGCCACACGAGACGGGGGCGACTTCAGCGGACCGGTCGAGATCGGCAACGGACGCCACCTTTATCTCGAATGTCGCGGCAAGGGCGTTCCGGCAATCATTTTGGAGTCCGGCTATCACAACTCGGCCGACCCGTGGAATCAATCGAACGCGGCCCCACCGGCGGTTGGGCCGGCCGTGCTGCCGGCCCTCGCCCGCGGCCATCGGGTTTGCGCCTACGACCGTCCCGGGACCGTGCGCAATTCCGACCCACCCACCCTCGCCGACCGCAGCTCAGCGGTGCCGATGCCGCGTACCGCGGCCGACGTCGTCGCCGACCTGCACACCCTGCTCGAGGCCGCGCATGTCCCGGGACCCTATGTTCTTGTCGGACATTCGCTGGGCGGGCTGTTCATTCGGCTCTATGCCCAAACCCATCCGGATCAGGTGCGGGGACTGGTGTTCGTCGACGCCTTCGGCGTCGAGATCCCGGACCTGATGGGTCCGGACTGGCCGGACTATCGACGAGCACTGGATGCACCGCCGCCGCAGTTGCGCGATTCTGCGTCGTTTGAGGAGGTCGAGATCGATCGCAGTGTGGCGCAGGTGGCGGGCGCTCCCGCCTTTCCGCCCATCCCGTTGGCGGTACTGACCCGCACGGAACCTTTCACGATCCCGCCGGACCTGCCCGCCGACAAAAGTGCGAAGTTGGAACAGGCGTGGCGCGACGCCACCGTGGCTCTGGTCGCGCTGCGGCCGCAAACGCCGCACATCGAGGCGACCGGCAGCGACCACTTCGTTCAGATCCATCAGCCCGACCTGGTTGCGGCCGCCGTCGAGTTGGTGATTACGCGGTCCGGCGCGCAATAGGTTGTGTTGCTGCGGATTTCCCGGCGCGGCGGCCGGCGAAAACACAGTCAGCCAGCGAGAGCCCGCTGACATAGGAATTGGAGCATATTCCGGTTGCGGTGCGTCCCGCGCTGTACAGTCCGGGAATCGGCGCGCCGGATCCGTCGAGCACCGCGCCGGTGCCCTCGTCGACACGGATCCCGCCAAGGGTCAACATCGGGGTGGGGTTGACCAGGCTCGGGCGTACCGAGATGTTCAGCAATGTGTAAGGGCCCGAACCTATTCGGCGTACGAAGTCGGCGGGCTTACCGGCGGGATCCGGTGCGCCGGCATCGATGGCGCTGTTGTGTCTTTCGACCGTGGCCATTAGACCGTCTGGGTCGATGCCGGCGCGCTGGGCGGCGTCGCGCAGCGATGCACCCTTGACGGAATCGAAGAGCATCAGGGCCGCCGACTGAGCGCGCTGAAACCACAACGGCTGCTTGATCATCTGCCATCGCGCTTCTTTCATCAGCGCGGCGTCGGCGAGCAGCCATCCCTTGCCGTTGTGGCGGCGGACCATGGCGTGGCCGACGGCCGCGCCGTAGCGGCTCTCGTCGATGACGCGTCGACCCTGTTCATCGACGATGATTGCACTGATGAAAGCGCTTGGGGGCGTGATGAAACGCCATGCCGAGACGTTGTCCATCCGTTCGGTGACGGCGCCGACGCTTTGCGCCATGGCGATGCCGCTGCCGTCGTCGCCGCTGGTGCCCAGTTGCAAGCCGCCGCGGTATTGCGGCGCGAACCGTTCGATCCATTCCACGTTGGCCATATAGCCTCCGGCGCAGACGATTACGGCTCGCCTGGCCAGTATGCGCACCGGCTGCGCGTAGCGCCGTTCGAGGTTGCGCAGGCGGCGCTCTACCACGGAGCGCAGCGGTGGATAGTAGATGCCGGGCTTGGTCGAGAGCCCCGCCAGCCGCGCGTACTGGCGGCGGACCCGGGCCGGCGCGTAATGCATCGTCGTTGCTTCCACTCCGCACACCCGCCCGGACGGCTCTTGCATCAGTTGGGTGGCTCGGGTCTGTGGACGCAGTTGAACCCCAAGGGCAAGTGCGGATTTCGCCAACGGCGCGTAGAGCATCTTGCCGGACACGCCTCTGCCCTTGACGCGGTGGCCGCGCTGGACCGGTGGCGTGTGCGTGCGGAACGCACCGGCGTTCTCACTGCCCGAGTGGTACAGGTAATAGTGGTTGTTCGGGTAGGAGGTCTTGTAGGGGCACAACGTGGAATCGAACGGGACGCCGCGGTCGCTGAGCCAGCGGATCATCTCCGGGCTGCCCGCCACGAATGATTCCAGCGTCTGGGGGCTGACGGCGTCGCCGACCTCGAGGCGGAGGTAGGTCAACATCTGCTCCGCGGTGTCCGCAACGCCGGCTTGCTGCTGGACGGTGGTGCCGCCCCCGGCGTAGATGATCCCGCCCGAGACCGCAGTTGAGCCACCGCCGTTGGCGCGATCGATCGCGATGACATCGGCCCCGTGTTCGCGCGCGGTGATCGCCGCGCAGGCGCCGGCTGCCCCGAATCCCACTACCACAACGTCCGTCACCCATTCGGTGCCACGTGTCGACAGGTCAGCATTCACCGCTGCACCCTAGCGTGGGAGCGTCTGCTAATACGAGGGGGTAATAACCACGGCGGTGATGTTGTCCGGCCCGCCCGCTTGCAGCGCCGCGTCGATCAACGCCGCGCATGCGTCGTCGGGTTCAGGGTGCTCGGTGAGCGCGGCGGCCAGGGCCTCGTCGTCGACGACACCGTGCAGTCCGTCACTCGACAGCAGGATCCGATCACCTGGCAGCAGGTCCACCGCCGCGGTATCGGGCAGCGCGCGCGGGAACATCGCCACGTGCCGGGTGAGGGTGGCCCGGGCCGGATGCCGCGCGGCGTCTTCGGGGGCGACTTCGCCCGAATCGATCAGGTCCTGAATCACGCTGTGGTCCCGGGTGAGTTGTTGCAGCTGCTGCTCGCGGTACAGGTACGCGCGGCTGTCACCCAGGTGGGCAACCAGTGCCCGCGCCTGGGCGATCACGACGGCGACGAGCGTGGTGTTGGCGCCCGCCGCGCGTGGATCCGTTCGGGCGTAGGTGCAGAAGTCGGCGCAGTATTCGACGACGGCGCGCCCCAGCAACTCGTCCGCGCCCTCGTCGTTGACGTTGTCGGGTTTGAGATGTCGGCTCACGTAGGTCGGCAGCAGCTCCATCACCAGCGCGGCGGCCAGCGCGCCGTCGGTGCTGCATGCGACACCGTCGGCGACCATGAACAACGATTGCTCGGGGTCGGCACCCCAGCGGTCCTGGTTGGTGGCACGCAACCGGCCGATGTCGGACAGACCTGCGAACTGCACGCCCATCCGCTCCGCCTTCGGTAGGTCCAGGTATTTCTCGGGGTCGCGGCAATACTAGTGACTCGGTTGCGAGTTACCGCGAGCAGCAGCTGCAACAACTCACCCGGGACCACAGCGTGATTCAGGACCTGATCGATTCGGGCGAAGTCGCCCCCGAAGACGCCGCGCGGCATCCGGCCCGGGCCACCCTCACCCGGCACGTGGCGATGTTCCCGCGCGCGCTGCCCGATACCGCGGCGGTGGACCTGCTGCACGGTGATCGGTCCGCCCAGCGCGTTCACCGGTTTCCATGGAGCGGGGCCGGTGCGGCGGGCGTTGAGCATCCGCCGGGTCATCACCCTCAGGGCCTCGGCGAGCTCGAGGCGGGCCAGATTGGCGCCCAGGCAGAAGTGCATGCCGGCGCCGAATGTCTGCACCGGCGGGGCGCCCTGGCGGCGAATGTCGAGGCGGTCCGGATCGTCGCAGACGGCGGGATCGCGGTTGGCGGCTCCGGTGTTGATCACCACCAGCGTGCCGGCGGGGATCGTTACCTCGGCGAGCTCGACATCTTCGAGAGCAGTTCGCAGGGTCACGAACGTGATGGGCGAATGACGGATCAGCTCCTCGACGGCACCTGCCGCCAACTCGGGCTGCTCGCCGAGCAGGGCCCATTGCTCGGGGTGATCGCACAATATGTGTGCCGCCGCGCCCAACTGCATACGGGTTGTGTCGGTGCCGCCCAACAGCAATGCGGCAACAAGCGATCGGAGTTCCTCGCCGCTGAGGCGATCACCGTCGTCTTCGGCCTGGATCAGCTCGGAGATCAGGTCGTCGGTCAGGTTGTGGCGCCGCCGTGCGACCATGTCGTCGATATAGGAGTCGAGCGCTGCCCAGGCGGTCAGAATCGTCGGTGCGGAGCTGGCGGCATCCCAGCTGAAGGCCTTCAAAATGTCGTCCGCCCAGTCGGAGAACAGCTCCCAGTCCTCGGCGGGTGCTCCGAGCAGCGCGCAAATGACCGGTATCGGGTACCGGCGGGCAATGTCGGAGACCACATCGCAACGACCCGTTGTGATTTGGTGATCGACCAGCCCGGTGATGACGTCGGTCATCGTCGTGCGTAACCGCGCAGCGGCTTTGGGTGTGAAGGCTTTGCTCACCAGTCGACGCAGCCGGCGGTGTTGGTCCCCGTCGATGCTGAGAATGTTGACGGCGACGCGGTCCCACAGCGGGCCGGATGTAATGCCTTGCGCGGCAAGGAACATTCCTTGCGGCACGCGGAAGCGTGGATCGCGCAGTACGGCATGCACCAAGTCGTAGGTGAGCAGCTCGGGCCCATACGGCCCCATCGCGATCGGTGCCCGCGCGCGGGCCTCGCGGATGATCGCGTGCGCCTCGTCGGGGTGTTGGGCGTTTTCGTAGCTGATCGTTGGTAAGTCGGCCTCGAAGACGCTGGGGCGGTTTCGGTCAATGGTGGTTGTCATGCCACCCAGCGTCTGTCCACGGGAGATGAAGACCATCGGGGAGAACACGCAAATTGCGAACGGCGGTTTGACTCTGCAGCTATGGCGATGAAGACCCTGAAGACCGCGCCCTGAGCGCAGAGTCAACGCGCCGATTGCCACCAGATCAGGCCCGCATACGGGATTTCCCTGATGTTTTCTGGTGCCGGCCGGTCGAGGCTGGTTAGCATGACCGAAGCGCATCCACGCGTGGACACACCGCCGGTGAACTGGGGTGATTTGGGTGTGAGCGGCCTGCCGACCGGAACGGTGACCATGCTGCTCGCCGATGTCGAGGGTTCGACGAGGTTGTGGGAGACGCAGCCGGAGGAAACGGCTGCCGCCGTCGCACTACTGGACCGCACGCTCGACGGGTTGCTCGCCGCCCACGGTGGGGTGCGGCCGGTGGAGCAGGGCGAGGGTGACAGCTTCGTGATCGCGTTCGCCCGGGCGAGTCAGGCGGTTGCGTGTGCTCTGGATTTGCAGCGGGCGCCGTTGGCTCCGTTGCGGTTTCGCATCGGCGTGCACACCGGTGAGGTGCAGTTGCGCGACGAGTCCAATTACATCGGCCCGACGGTGAACCGAACGGCGCGGCTGCGCGATCTCGCACACGGCGGCCAGACGGTGCTGTCGGGTACCACCGAGGACCTTGTCATCGATGCGCTCCCAAGCGATGCGTGGCTGACCGATCTCGGTCGGCACGAGTTGCGGGGCATCGTGCGCCCCGAGCGCGTCGTGCAGCTCTGTCACCCGGATATCCGCAACGACTTTCCGCCGCTGCGAACGTCGAAAAGC
>NZ_LZKQ01000280.1 GCF_001668675.1 Mycobacterium asiaticum
GCCCTACGGCGGCCCGGGCGGAGCGCCCCCACCCCCACCCGGATATCCGGGGGGCTTCGGTGGCGGACCCGTTTCCGACTTCAGCGTCGGCAACGCCTTCGGCTGGGCGTGGGCCAAGTTCACCCAGAACATCGCCGCGCTGGCCGTGCCCACCCTGATCTATTTCGTGGCGCTGGGTGCGGTCATCGGGATCCCGTTCGGTATCGCGATGGCGACCTCGGAAACCACGACGACGACGTACGACTACGGCAGCGGCTATGCCTACGAAGCCTCGACCTCGAGCTTCTCGGCGATCAGCTACATCGTGTTGACAATCGGCTACGTCGCCGCGTTCTTCGTGGCGATGTACATGCAGGCCGCGCTGGTCACCGGCGCCTTGGAGATCGCCGACGGCAGGCCGGTGAGCATCGGGACGTTCTTCAAGCCGCGCAATGTGGGCGGCGTGCTGCTCGCCACGCTGCTGCTGGGCCTGGCCGCAGTGCTGACCTCCTGCACCTTCGTAGGACCGCTGATCATCACCTTCTTCGCGCAGTTCGCGATCGCGTTCGTGGTGGACAAGGGGTTGTCGCCAGTCGACTCGATCAAGGCCAGCTTCGCGACGGTCCGTGCCAACCTGGGGCCCAGCGCGCTGTCCTGGCTGGTGCAGTACGCGGTGGTACTGGTCGGTGAGATCGCCTGCTTCATCGGCCTGGTCGCCGCCCTGCCCGTCGCTTCGTTGATCCAGGTCTACACCTACCGCAAGCTCACCGGCGGGCAGGTGGTCGAGGACAACCAGCAACAACCCGGCTACCCCGCCGGTCCGCCGCCCGGACAGTACCCGGGACAGCAGTACGCCTGACCAGCCGTTCACGACGAGCGGCTGACCGACGAATAGTTGCCGCCCGCAACGCAAGCCGATATCGGTGCGCGCTGCGGGCGGCAGTCTTCTGTGATGGGATCAGCGGTTATGAGCATCAAAGTTGCGCTGGAGCACCGCACCAGCTACACCTTTGACCGGCTGGTCCAGATTTACCCGCACGTCGTGCGGCTGCGTCCGGCGCCTCATTCCCGCACCCCGATCGAGGCCTATTCGCTGCGGGTCGACCCCGCCGAGCACTTCATCAACTGGCAACAGGACGCGCTCGGTAACTTCCTGGCGCGGTTGGTATTCCCCAAACCGACCCGGGAGCTGACCATCACCGTCGGCCTGATCGCCGATCTCAAGGTGATCAACCCGTTCGACTTCTTCATCGAGGACTGGGCCGAGATCTGGGCCCCCAAGAACGGCGCTCTGTACCCCAAGGCGCTGGCCCATGACCTGGAGCCCTTCATGCGGCCCGTCGACGAGGACGGCGACGGCTCGGGCCCGGGCGACCTGGCTCAGGCGTGGGTGCAGAACTTCTCCGTGCCCGAGGGCACCCGCACCATCGACTTCCTCGTCGCCCTGAACCGGGCCATCAACGCCGATGTCACCTACAGCCTGCGGATGGAGCCCGGCGTCCAGACACCGGATTTCACGCTGCGCACCGGCGTCGGCTCGTGCCGGGACTCGGCCTGGCTGCTGGTGTCGATCCTGCGCCAGCTCGGTCTGGCCGCCCGGTTCGTGTCGGGCTACCTGGTGCAACTGGCGTCCGACGTCAAGGCTTTGGACGG
Source organism: Mycobacterium asiaticum (assembly GCF_001668675.1). GTDB lineage: Bacteria > Actinomycetota > Actinomycetes > Mycobacteriales > Mycobacteriaceae > Mycobacterium > Mycobacterium asiaticum_D. The sequence continues at coordinate 1,633 of NZ_LZKQ01000280.1, forward strand.
GCCGTCCGGGCCGGCCGCCGACTTCACCGACCTGCACGCGTGGACCGAGGTGTACATCCCGGGTGCGGGCTGGATCGGCCTGGACCCGACGTCGGGATTGTTTGCCGGCGAAGGCCATATCCCCCTGGCCGCCACCCCACACCCGTCGTCGGCGGCACCGATCACCGGCAGCACCGGCCCCTGCACCTCGACGCTCGAGTTCTCCAACACCGTCACCCGGGTTCATGAGGACCCGCGCGTCACGCTGCCCTACACCGACGAGGCGTGGGAGGCGATTTGCACGGTCGGCCGGCACGTCGACCAGCGCCTGACCGCCGGCGACGTGCGGCTCACGGTCGGCGGCGAGCCGACGTTCGTGTCGGTGGACAATCAGGTCGACCCGGAGTGGCGCACCGCCGCCGATGGCCCGCACAAGCGGATTCTGGCGTCGGAGCTGGCCGCCCGGCTCAAGGCCCAGTGGGCGCCGCAGGGCCTCGTGCAGCGCAGCCAGGGCAAGTGGTACCCCGGAGAACCGTTGCCGCGCTGGCAGATCGGCCTTTACTGGCGGACCGATGGGCGGCCGCTGTGGACCAACGACGCGCTGCTGGCCGATCCCTGGCGCCGCGACGACGACGCCGCCGCGGCCGACAACGAGACCGCCTACAAAGTGCTGGCCGGCATCGCCGAGAGCCTGGGTCTACCGCTGACGCAGGTCCGCCCGGCCTACGAGGACCCGCTGCTGCGGCTGGCGGCCGCGGTGCGGTTGCCCGACGGCGACCCGGTGCCGCCCGGTGACGATCTCGACGACGACAGCGTCGCCGCCCGCACCGCCCTGCTGGCCCGCCTCGACGAGGCCGTGACCACGCCGTCGGCCTACGTGTTGCCGTTGCACCGCCGCGACGACGGCAGCGGCTGGGCCAGCGCCGACTGGCGACTTCGCCGGGGGCGTCTGGTGCTCACCGAGGGTGATTCGCCGGCCGGTCTGCGCCTGCCGCTCAACGCGATCAGCTGGACTCCCCCGCCGGCCCAGTTCGACGCCGACCCGGGAACCGTGCGTTCGGGCCAGTCACCGGACCCCGCCGGCACCGGCGAGGCCGCCACCCTGGTCGACCCGCAGAACGCACCCACCACTGCGCTGGTCGCCGAGGTCCGCGACGGGCTGCTCTACATTTTCCTGCCGCCCACCGGCGCGCTGGAAGACTTCATCGACCTCATCAACCGCATCGAGAACGCGGTGACCAAGGCCGATGCTCCGGTCGTCATCGAAGGTTACGCACCGCCGCCGGACCCGCGCCTGGCGTCGACGACCGTCACCCCCGACCCCGGTGTGATCGAGGTAAACGTCGCGCCCACGGCAAGTTTCGACGAACAACGCCGGCAGCTGGAGACGCTCTACGAGGAAGCCCGGCTGGCGCGGCTTTCCACGGAGTCTTTCGACATCGACGGCACCCACGGCGGCACCGGCGGGGGCAACCACATCACACTCGGGGGCGTCACACCCGCCGACTCCCCACTGCTGCGCCGCCCGGACCTGCTGGTCTCGCTGCTCACCTACTGGCAGCGGCATCCGTCGCTGTCCTACCTGTTCGCCGGGCGGTTCGTCGGCACCACCTCGCAGGCTCCCCGGGTGGACGAAGGCCGCGCCGAGGCGCTCTATGAACTCGAGATCGCGTTCGCCGAAATCGCCCGGCTGTCACCGTCTTTCGGGGGCGGCCGGCCGCAACCGTGGGTGACCGATCGGGCGTTGCGGCACCTGCTCACCGACATCACCGGCAATACTCACCGCGCGGAATTCTGCATCGACAAGCTCTACAGTCCCGAGGGACCGCGCGGCCGGCTGGGCCTGTTGGAACTGCGCGGTTTCGAGATGCCACCCCACCTGCGGATGGCGATGGTCCAGTCGCTGCTGGTGCGCTCGCTGGTGGCTTGGTTCTGGGAACGGCCGCTGCGCGCCCCGCTGATCCGTCACGGCGCCAACTTACACGGACGATACCTGTTGCCGCACTTCCTGATTCACGATATCGCTGATGTCGCGGCGGACCTGCGTGCGCAAGGCATCGGTTTCGAGACCAGTTGGCTGGACCCGTTCACCGAGTTCCGTTTCCCGCGCATCGGCACCGCCGTGTTCGACGGCGTGGAGATCGAATTGCGCGGGGCCATCGAGCCGTGGAACACCCTCGGCGAGGAGTCCACCGCCACCGGCACCGCCCGCTTCGTCGATTCGTCGGTGGAGCGCGTCCAGGTCCGGATCATCGGTGCCGACCGGCACCGTTACGCGGTGACCTGCAACGGCTACCCGGTGCCGCTACTGGCCACCGACAACCCCGACATCCACGTCGGCGGTGTGCGTTTCAAGGCGTGGCAGCCGCCGAGCGCGCTGCACCCGACCATCTCCACCGACGTCCCATTGCAGTTCGAACTCATCGACCTGACCACCGGAACCTCGCGCGGCGGCTGCACTTACCACGTGGCGCATCCGGGCGGGCGCGCCTACGACCAGCCGCCCATCAACGCCGTGGAGGCCGAGTCGCGCCGCGCCCGCCGCTTCGAGGCGACCGGCTTCACCTCGGGCAAGCTCGACCTGGCCGCGTTCCGGGAGAAACAGGCGCGTTTGTTGACCGATGTCGGCGCGCCGGGCATCCTCGACCTGCGTCGGGTGCGTACCGTTCAGCAGCAGTGACGTTTCGGGACGGCACGGGATTGGCGCAACGATGGCACTAGGGAGCGGTTCGCCGGCGATCGCCGGGGAACGGTACGACGTCGACCGCCTGTTGGCGGGATACCGCACCGCGCGCGCCCAAGAGGCCCTGTTCGACCTGCGGGACGGGCCTGCCGGCGGCTACGACGAGTTCGTCGACTCCGAGGGCAACGTCCGGCCCGGCTGGGACGAACTCGCCGACGTCATCGCCGAACGCGGCCGGGCGGGGCTGGACCGGCTGCGCTCGGTCGTGCACAGCCTGATCGACCACGACGGCATCACCTACACCGGGGTCTCGGATGGCCCGGTCGTGCGGGGTCCCGACGGCCACGTCCAGCCCCCCGAGCCCGGGCCGTGGTTGCTGGACACGCTGCCGCTGGTGGTTTCGGCCGCGGACTGGGAGGCACTGGAGGCCGGCCTGGTCCAGCGGTCGCGCGTGCTGGACGCCGTGCTCGCCGACCTGTACGGGCCGCGCAATCTGCTCACCGAGGGGCTGCTTCCGGCGCAACTGGTGTTCGCCCATCCCGGATATGTGCGCTCCGCCAACGGCATCAAGGTCCCCGGGCATCACCAGCTGTTCATGCACGGCTGCGACCTCAGCCGGCGTTCGGACGGCAGCTTCCAGGTGAACGCCGACTGGACGCAGGCGCCCTCGGGCGCCGGGTACGCGCTGGCCGACCGGCGGGTGCTGGCGCACGCGATCCCGGACCTCTACGAGCACATCGCCCCGCGCCCGAATACGCCGTTCGCACAAGCACTTCGGCTGGGCTTGATCGATGCCGCCCCCGACGTGGTGCAGGACCCGGTGGTGGTGGTGCTCAGCCCCGGCATCTATTCCGAGACGGCGTTCGATCAGGCGTATCTGGCCAGCCTGCTTGGTTTTCCGATGGTGGAGAGCGCCGATCTGGTGGTCCGCGACGGCAAGCTGTGGATGCGGTCGCTGGGCACCCTCAAACAGGTCGATGTGGTGCTGCGCCGCGTCGACGCGCTCTACGCCGATCCGCTGGACCTGCGCGCCGACTCCCGGCTCGGGGTGGTCGGCCTGGTCGAGGCGCTGCACCGCGGCACCGTGACGGTGGTCAACACCCTGGGCAGCGGCATCCTGGAAAGCCCTGGGCTGCTGAGGTTTCTCCCCGAGTTGGCCGAGCGACTGCTCGGCGAGGAACTGCTGTTGCACAGCGCCCCGACGTACTGGGGCGGCATCGCCGCTGAGCGGTCCCACCTGCTGGCCAACCTGTCGTCGCTGATGATCAAGCCGGTGGACGGCGGCGAGCCGCTGGTGGGGCCGTCGCTTTCGTCCGCACAGCTGACCGAGTTGGCGGGGCGGATCGAGGCCATGCCGTGGCGATGGGTGGGGCAGGAACTGCCCAGTTTCTCCTCGGCGCCCACCGACCACGCCGGTGTGCTGTCGTCCGCCGGTGTCGGCATGCGGTTGTTCACCGTCGCACAGCGCGGCGGTTACGCGCCGATGATCGGCGGCCTGGGTTACGTACTGGCGCCCGAGCCGTCCGCCTACACGTTGAAAACCGTTGCGGCAAAAGATATTTGGGTACGTCCAACGGAGCGGGCCATCACCGAGACAGTGATGCTGCCGTCGGTGCCGGCACCGGTGAAGACCGGAGCGGGAACCTGGGGCGTCAGTTCGCCCAGGGTGCTGTCTGACCTGTTCTGGATGGGTCGCTACGGCGAGCGCGCGGAGAACATGGCCCGGCTGCTGATCGTGGCGCGGGAGCGCTACCACGTCTACCGGCACCATCAGGACAACGAGGAAAGCGAGTGCGTGCCGGCCCTGATGGCCGCGCTGGGCAAGATCACCGGCACCGATACCGGGGCAACCAGCGACGGCGAGTACGACCCGGCCGAGATGATCGCCGTAGCGCCCTCGATGCTGTGGTCGATGACCGTGGACCTGGACCGGCCGGGATCGTTGATCCAGTCGGTGGAAGGGCTGGCGCTGTCGGCGCGGGCGGTGCGCGACCAGCTGTCCAACGACACCTGGATGGTGCTGGCCAATGTCGAACGGGCCGTGGCTCTTCGGTCCGACCCGCCGCAATCACTGGCCGAGGCCGACGCCCTGCTCGCCAACGCGCAGTCGCAGGCGCTGGCCGGCATGCTGACGCTGGCCGGGGTGGCGGGCGAGTCGATGGTGCACGACGTGGGCTGGACCATGATGGACATCGGCAAGCGCATCGAGCGCGGCCTGTGGCTGACCGCACTGCTGGGCGACACCCTGACCCGGGTGCGCGGCACCGTCGCCGAGCAGTCCATCGTTGAGTCGACACTGGTGGCCTGCGAGTCCTCGGTGATCTACCGGCGCCGCACGCTGGGCAAGGTCAGCGTGGCCGCGGTGACCGAGTTGATGCTGTTCGACGCGCAGAATCCGCGCTCACTGTTGTTCCAGTTGGAGCGGTTGCGGTCCAACCTCAGGGACCTGCCCGGTTCGTCGGGGTCGTCGCGTCCGGAGCGATTGGTCGACGAGATGAGCACCCGGCTGCGCCGCTCGGATCCCGCTGAGCTGGAAGAGATCACCGCCGGACGCCGCGAGGAATTGGCGGAGCTGCTCGGTGCCATCCACACGGCGCTGCGCGACCTGGCCGATGTCATCACCGCGACACAGCTGGCCCTACCCAGCGGCATGCAGCCGCTGTGGGGTCCCGACGAACGCCGGACGATGCCCGCCTGATCGAGCTGAGGCGAGCTGATCAGGCCGCGTTGGCCGCGGCGGTGGTCTCCTCGATCACCGCATGCACGAACTGCATCTTGTCGAGCACCGCAGGCGGCAACACGAACGGATACAGGTCGTCGTGACCCATCGAACGGTTCACCATGTTCAGCGACCACGACAACGGCAGCCACATCTCGATGATCGTGGCAAACGCGCTGGGGCCCACCGGCGGTCGGTCGAACGTCGCCGCCGCCGGGGCCAAGCCGCAGGACGCCGAGGTGTCCAGGGTGTCGCGGATGTGCAGGTAGTGCGCGAACGTCTCGGCCCAGTCCTCGGCGGCGTGCATGGTGGCGTACGACGAGACGAAGGTCTCCTGCCATCCGTCGGGGGCGCCTTCGCTGTAATGACGGTCCAGCGCCGCCTGGTAGTCGGCGTCGGGATCGCCGAACAGCTCGTTGAACCGGGCCAGGTGCTGCTGCGACGGTGAGATCAGCCGGTAGAAGTAGTAGTGCCCGACCTCGTGCCGGAAGTGCCCCAGCAGCGTCCGGTACGGCTCTTCCATCTCCACCCGCAACTGCTCACGGTGCACGTCGTCACCCTCGGCCAGATCCAGTGTGATGACACCGTTTTCGTGTCCGGTGAAGACTTTTTCGTGGGCACTGGACAGTAAGCGGAAGGCCAACCCGTAGTCCGGGTCCTCGTCCCGCCCGACGATCGGCAGCTTCAGTTCCTTCAGCTCGGCGATCAGGCGCCGCTTGGCCGCCTCGGCACGCGCGAACTCGGCCAAACCCACGGTGTCCTGGTCGTTGGGTCGTTCGATCGTCAACGCGCATGACTCGCACAGGCCGCCGGGATGATCGACCGGAACAATCCAATTGCATTCGGCCAGGTACAGATTGGAGCACAACCGGTATTCGTTGGCGGGTACGGCGCCGGCGTGGTCGCTGTCCTCGTCGCGCTTGGCGATCACCAGCAGCGACATCTGGTCCAGCGAGAACCCCAGCGCACTGCCGCAGGACAGGCACTCGGAGTTCTCGAAGGCCAGGCGCTGGCCACAGTTAGGGCAGTGGAAGTCACGCATGCAGCACATCACCTTCGAACGGGACGACGTCGACGCCGACGTCGATCACACTGCGCTCGGAGTTGGTGTAGATGATGCCGCGCAGCGGCGGCACATCCGCGTAGTCGCGGCCGCGTCCGACGACGATGTAGCGCTCGTCGACCAGCGCGTCATTGGTGGGGTCCAATCCCAGCCACTCGAACTGACCCGGCTGCTGGGGCGTCCACACCGACGCCCAGGCGTGGGTCGCGTCAATGCCTATCATCCGATCCTTTCCCGGCGGAGGGTCGGTGGCCAGATACCCGGATACGTAGCAGGCCGCCAGACCGTTGGCGCGCAGGCAGGCGATCGCCAGCCGCGCGAAGTCTTGGCATACCCCCTCACGGGCGGTCAGAACCTCACTGACACGGGTGGAAACGGTGGTCGATCCCGAGCGGTAGGTGAAGTCGTGGAAGATGCGCGACGAGAGGTCGCGCAGCACGTCCACCAACGGGCGTCCGGGCTCGAAACTGGGTGCGGCGTACTCGCGGACCTCGTCGGTGATCTCCGGCGGGTTGAGGTCCAGCGTGAAGTCGACCTCCAGCGCCCCCTGGCTACCGCTGGGGCGGGCCTCTTCCCACGGTCGCAGGGCCGGCCCCGCGTTGTACAGGTTGGACGCCTGCATGACGACGTCGACGATGGAGTCGCTGGTGATCGTCAGCGTGCGGTGCGGTTCGGTGACGTGGAAATACGAGCTGATGTTGCCGTAGGTGTCACGGCTGGTGGAGCTGTCGGCCGGGGCCGGGTCGATGATCAGCTGGTGCGCGACGCATTTCTGCCGCAGCGAGTCGCGCGGGGTGAGGAATCCGCGGCCATATGAGCTGGTCACGACGTCGGAGTAGCGGTACTCGGTGCGATGCGTCACTCGGTAGCGCTTGGTGTCCAGAAAATCAGCGGGCACCGATCAAACCTACTGCCAAGCGCACTACCAGGCGTTGACTCTGCGGGGAGGGCGCGTCTGTCTCGGACTTTTGCGCCCTGGATGCAGAATCAACGCGAAAAAGGGGAACACTTGTTTACTGAAAGGCAGAAAGGAGCTGACCGTGCAGGGACACGAGATCCGATCACTGGCCGATCTGGCCGGCGAGGGCACGCGCGTGCTGACGACGCTGGTCCGCGACATGCACCACGGGATCGCCGGCCGGGTGTTCAACTCGATAGGCCCGGTGTCCAAGCCAGTTCAGGTGGTTCACGACGTGACCGCTCTGTCCATCTACCGCGCGGTGGACGTCGCGGTGCGCGGGTCGCTTTACGGGGCGGGCGCACTGGCGGCGGGAACGCTGAGCAACGACGAGGACGACTCCGTTCAGGCGCATCCCCGGGTCGCAGGAGCGATCGCCGCCGTTAACGGCATCTACGGCGACGAGTTGGCCAACCGGGACAACAAGTTTGCGCTGAGCATGCAAATTCGTCGCAAAGGCGAGCCCGTCCCTGTGACGGCGGAGTCGCTGGCGACCGCTTTCCCGAAGGCCACCGGACGCATCGCGGTCTTCGTGCACGGCTGGTGCATGACCGAACGGTCCTGGTGGCGCGCCCCGCGCACCGGAGAACCGCTGCGCCCGTACGGTAAGCGGCTGCGCAAGGACCTGGGTTACACGCCGATCTTCTTGCGGTACAACACCGGCTTCCACATCTCGCACAACGGTCAGGAACTGGCCGACCTGCTCGACCGGGTGCACTCGCTCTGGCCGGCGCCGGTGGAGGAAATAGTGCTGGTGGGGCATTCGATGGGCGGTCTGGTGTCGCGCAGCGCCTGCCACTATGGGCTGGAACGCGACCACGCCTGGACCCGTGCCGTGCGGCACGTGGTGTGCCTGGGCTCGCCGCATCTGGGCGCCGACCTGGAAAAAGGCGTCAACCTCGCCTCGTGGGCATTGGCGAAACTGCCCGAGACCCGCGGCATCGCACAGTTCCTCAACACGCGCAGCTCCGGTGTGAAGGATTTGCGTTACGGCGCGCTGCTGGACGAGGACTGGCAAGACCGCGACCCGGATGAGGTGCTGCGGGACCGTTGCGGCGAGGTGCCCTTCCTGCCCGAGGCGGTCTACCACTTCGTCTCCACCACCGCCGCCCCCCGCGCGTTGGGCCTGCTGGTGGGCGATCACCTGGTCCGCCCCAAGAGCGCCGCCGGCCGTGGACGGGCCCGCAAAATCCCGTTCGACGCCGCGCACGGGCTCACCCTCACCGGTCTCAACCACTTCGACCTGCTCAACCACCCGCAGGTTTACGACAAGCTGCTCGAGTGGCTCCGCCAGGCGCCCGCGACCCCCGCGACCTCACAAACCCAGCAATCGCCACAAGCCGTCGGATAGTTCACCGATAGGCGTTCCGAAACCGGGCGGTCGGGCGCACAATCAAAAACGTGGCTACCTGGGCCGACGTCGCCCGCATCGTCGCTGAACTGCCACTGACCGTCGAGCACGCACCGCGTGACTGGCGGGTCGGCAAGAAGCTGATGGCGTGGGAGCGGCCGCTGCGCGCCTCCGACCGCGAGGCGTTGATGCGAGCCGGGGTGGAGCCGCCCGGCGGCGACATCCTGGGCGTCCGGGTGTCCGATGAAGGGGTGAAGCTGGCGCTGGTCGCCGATCAGCCCGAGGTGTACTTCACCACTCCGCATTTCGACGGCTATGCCGCGGTGCTGGTCCGGCTGGCCGAAATCAACGTCGTCGACCTCGAGGAACTGATCATCGAGGCGTGGCTGGTGCAGGCGCCGAAACGGCTGGTCAAGGAATTCCTCGAGGAACGAGCGAGCATCAGCCCCGCGGACAGTCAATAACCGCTTGCAGATCGTCGACGCAGGTCCGGACGATTTCAGCAAGGACTACCTCGGTCGGGTTGCGGGCCGCCGCCGCCAAACTGGCGGCATGGTCGCGCGCGGCCGCGGTATGGGCACACGCGGTCGCCTCATCGGTATCCGCCGCCGACGTCGCATGCGCGAGCTCGCCCACCGCGCCGCGCAGCGGCTCGGCCAGCCACGTCGCGACCGGCGGCGTGATGGTGCGGGCCAGCTGCAGCACGGCGCTGGCGAACAGGCCCAACCGGGCGGCCTGGTAGTCCACCGCGGCGATGGTCTGCCGCATCCCGATCCGCAACGGGGCCCTACGCACGATCAGCCTGGCCGTGCTGCGGGCTTCGATCAGCCCGCCCAACTGGTTGTGGAGCCGGTCGACGCAGCTCAGTGGCCAGTCCGCCGCGACGCGCTCCGGGTCGGCGGTCACGCCGTTGATCTCCACGAGGGTGTCGTGCAGCGCATTCATCACGCCCGCTCGCGCGCTGCCCAACAGGGTCAGCGGGTTCGCCGGAAACAGCACGATGCTGAACACCAGCGCCAGCCCGCCGCCGACCAGCGCGTCGAAGAGCCGCTCACCCACGACACCCGCGCTGTGCGCGAACGCCAGCACCAGCGTCGCCGATACCGCGGTCTGATTGACGAACATGCCGCCTTGGGCGATGAACCCCGTGCCGATCAGCACCGCGACACCCAGCGCCACGAAAACGGCCACCGTGAACGCCAGGCCGTCGGTTCCCAGCATCACCTGCACGGCGGCGCCGAGCACGATCCCCAGGGTGACCCCGACGATCATCTGCCCGGCGCGCCGAGCCCGCAGCACGTTGCTGGCCGACATGCACACCACCGCGGAGATGGGCGCGAAAAACGGCTGCGGATGGTGCAGCACGTCATGGGTGAGATACCACGCCAGCCCGGCCGCCACCGAGGTCTGGGCGATCGGCCACAGCGCGGCGCGCAGCCGGTGCGCGGCCGCCACCGCGCCAACGGCAACCCGATCACGCAGCGAGGTGCTCACACCCTTCATCTAATCGGGCGCGGCGGTTCACTGCCCGAGGTCGATCACCCTTTGCAAGTCGTCGACACACGTCTGTACCCCCTCGGCCAGTGCCCAATCCCGTCCGCCCCGGGCTGCCGACGCCAGACTCGACGCGGCGCGACGAGCGGCGGCCACGTGTTCGGCGGCCCCGGCGAGGTCGGTTTCGGCGAGGGCGACCCCGGCCGCGAGTTCGCCGACGGCCTCGGGCAGGGCGTCCGGCAGCGGTCCGCCGATGGCGGCCGTGGCGACGCGCGCCAGGTGCAGCGCCGACCCGGCGAGAACGGCCACGTGCGCGGTCTGCTGCTCGGCAATCCGGGCCCGCTCCCGCACGCTCCAGCGCCGGGGGGCGGCCAGCGTCTGCCGGGCCGACACCCGGGCCTGCATGAGCAGGCCCAGCTGCTGGTTGACCCGCTCCACGTCCGGTAGCGGCCAGCCCGGCTCTGGGACGCGGCCACCGACCGCATCGGCCGAGTGGACCAGGACATTGTGGACAGCGGCCAACAGTCCGACGCGGGCATTGTGAAGCACTTTGAGCGGATTGCCGGGAAACAACAGCGCGGCAAACGTGATGGCAAGGCCGCCGCCGATCAGCGTGTCCAGCAAGCGATCGATCACGTCACCGCTGCGCGACACCGCGATCACCAGCGTCGCCGAGACGGTGATCTGGTTGAAGAACATCAGTCCCTGGGCGATGTATCCGTGCCCGATCAGCACCGCGCCGCACAACGAGATCAGCACCGCGACGCCGATGGCGATCGCCCCGGTGCCCAGCAGGGTCTGCACCGCCGCACCCAGGGCGATCCCGAAGGTGACCCCGATGATCATCTGAACGGCGCGTTGCGTGCGCAGCACATCGCTGGCCGACAGGCAGACCGCCGCGGCGATCGGCGCGAAGAACGGTTGACGATGCCCGACCACGTCGTGCGCCAAGTACCAGGCGAGGCCGGACGCCGTCGCCGTCTGCGTAATGGGGAACAACACGCTGCGCAGCCGGCGCAGGGCCGCGGTACCGGTTCCGGCAGTCCTGGTGAGGAGCGAAACACCCATACCGCTTACTTACCGCAGCAGCGGCGACAATACGGAGACGCTCGCCGGTGTCAGTTGCGCTGCAACTCGAACAGCGGGATGACCCTGCTGGTCTTGGCCTGGTACTCGGCGAAGCCGGGCGCCGCGGCGACGATCTTGGGGAAGATCTCCTCGCGCTCGGCGGGCGGTAGCTCCCGCGCTGTCACGTCGAAGGCGTCGGTACCGACCTCGATGTGGGCCTGCGGGTTGGCCCGCAGGTTGTGCACCCAACCCGGGTGGAAGTCCGCGCCGGCGAAGGATCCGATGATGATCAGCTTGCCGTCGACGCGGAAATAGGCCAGCGGGGAAAGCCGGGGCTGGCCCGACTTGGCGCCGGTCGTGGTGAGCAGCAATATGTCGGAGTTCTCGAACGGGCCGCCGACCTTGCCCTGGTTGGCGCGGAACTCCTCGGCGATCTGCTGGTTGAACGCTTTGACCGTCTCGGTATCAGGCATGCCGTGGGAACTCATGCCCCGTCAACAGGCTTCGGCTTCGCGTCTATTCCCGATTCTTTGCGCTGCTGAGCGGTGATCGGCGCGGGCGCATCGGTGAGCGGATCGACACCGCCGCCCGTCTTCGGGAACGCGATCACCTCACGGATCGAATCGAAACCGGCCAGCAGCGCGTTGATCCGGTCCCAGCCAAACGCGATGCCACCATGCGGCGGAGCGCCGAAAGTGAAAGCTTCCAACAGGAATCCGAATTTCTCCTCGGCCTCGGCCTTGTCCAGACCCATCACCGCGAACACCCGTTCCTGGATATCGCGGCGGTGGATACGGATTGAACCGCCGCCGATCTCGTTGCCGTTGCAGACGATGTCGTAGGCGTCGGCGAGCGCGCCACCGGGATCGGACTCGATGCTGTCGTGGTACTCGGGTTTGGGCGAGGTGAACGCGTGGTGCACCGCGGTCCAGGCTCCGGAGCCGACGGCCACGTCGCCGGCGGCCGTCGCGTCGTCGGCGGGCTCGAACAGTGGCGGGTCCACCACCCACACGAACGCCCATGCGGTCGGATCGATCAGCCCCAGCCGATGTGCGATCTCGATGCGCGCCGCCCCCAACAACGCGCGCGACGACTTCACCGGACCGGCCGAGAAGAAGATGCAGTCCCCCGGACTCGCGCCGACGTGTGCGGCCAATCCGTCGCGTTCGGCGTCGGACAGGTTCTTGGCCACTGGGCCGGCCAGGGTGCCGTCGTCGCCGACCAACACGTATGCCAGCCCGCGGTGCCCGCGCTGCTTGGCCCATTCCTGCCAACCGTCCAGGGTGCGGCGCGGCTGCGAGGCCCCGCCGGGCATCACCACGGCACCGACATAGGGTGCCTGGAACACCCGGAAGGTGGTGTCGGAGAAGAACTCCGTGCATTCGACAAGCTCCAGCCCGAACCGCAGATCGGGTTTGTCGGAACCGAATCGGCGCATCGCGTCGGCGTAGGTCATCCGCGGGATCGGGGTCGGGATCCGGTAACCGATCAGCGCCCACAGCGCCGACAGGATCTCCTCGGAGATCGCGATGATGTCCTCGACGTCGACGAAGCTGAGCTCCATGTCGAGCTGAGTGAATTCCGGCTGACGGTCGGCACGGAAGTCCTCGTCGCGATAGCAGCGCGCGATCTGGTAGTAGCGCTCCATCCCGGCCACCATCAGCAGCTGCTTGAACAGCTGCGGGCTCTGCGGCAGCGCATAGAAGGTGCCTGGCCGCAGTCGCGCCGGCACCAGGAAGTCACGCGCGCCTTCCGGGGTCGAGCGGGTGATCGTCGGGGTTTCGACCTCGACGAAGTCGTGGCGCGCCAGCACCTCGCGGGCGGCGGCATTCACCTTGGACCGCAGCCGGATAGCGGCGCCGGGGCCATCACGGCGCAGGTCGAGGTAGCGGTACTTGAGCCGAAGTTCCTCGCCGGCGGGCTCGTCGAGCTGGAACGGCAGCGGCGCGCACTCCCCCAGCACCGTCAGCGTGGTGGCGTTGACCTCGATCTCACCCGTCGCGATCTCAGGGTTGGCGTTGCCCTCCGGGCGGATCTCCACGACGCCGGTGACCGCCACGCAGAACTCGGCGCGCAGCCGGTGCGCCTGCGCCAGCACCTCCGGTTGCCGGAACACCACCTGTGCGACACCGGAGGCATCCCGCAGGTCGATGAAGATGACGCCGCCGTGATCGCGGCGGCGCGCCACCCAGCCGGCCAGCGTGACCTGCTGCCCGGCATCACCATCGCGTAGCGAACCTGCGGCGTGGCTGCGCAGCACAAATACTCCTTTATCCAGGGCGAGAACGACTGCTCAGTCTAGAGGGCCGGTCCGGACCCAGTACGTTGGCTGCATCGCAACGCATCCGACAAACATCGCTCTCGTGGGGCCCGGTGCGGTCGGCACGACGATTGCAGCGCTGCTGCACGCCGCCGGTCACCGGGTCCTGTTGTGCGGCCACCGGCGCCGGTCCGGCGTCGAACTGCGTCCCGACGACGGGCAACCCATTGTGGTGCCTGGGCCGGTGCATACCGACCCGGCGGAGGTCAGCGGACCGGTCGACGTGCTGATCCTGGCCGTGAAAGCCACCCACAACGAGCAGGCCCGCGGCTGGCTGGCGCGACTGTGCGACGAACACACGGTGGTGGCCGTCCTGCAGAACGGGGTGGAACAGGTCGAGCAGGTGCAACCGCTGTGTCCGTCCTCGGCGGTGGTTCCGAGCAGTGTGTGGTTCTCCGCCGAGACCCAGCCCGAGGGCTGGGTGCGGCTGCGCGGCTCAGCGGTGCTGAAACTGCCGACCGGGCCGGCGGCGGAGACGCTCGCCGAGCTGCTGCGCGGCGCGGGGTGTGTGGTGGACTGCGACGCCGACTTCACCACCGCGACCTGGCGCAAATTGGTGGTCAACGCGCTGGCCGGGTTCATGGCGCTGACCGGGCGCCGCTCGGGAATGTTCCGCCGCGACGACGTCGCGCAACTGTCCCGCCGCTACGTCGCCGAGTGCCTGACGGTGGCCCGTGCCGAGGGCGCCGAGCTGGGCGACGACGTGATCGAGGACCTGGTCAACCTGTTCCGGGCCGCGCCCGAGGACATGACCACCTCGATCCTGACCGACCGGGAGGCCCACCGCCGCCTCGAATGGGACCTGCGCAACGGCGTCGTCATCCGCAAGGCCCGGGCGCACGGCCTGGCCACCCCGATCAGCGACGTGCTGGTGCCACTGCTGGCCGCGGCCAGCGACGGCCCCGGTTAGGGTGAGCCATGCACCCGTGCGAGCGCGTGGACCTGGCCTTCATCGACAACGCGCCTTTCCGGTTCCGCAACAGCGTCGACCTCGCCATCACCCCTGAGCAGCTGTTCGAGGTGCTCGCCGACGCCGAGTCGTGGCCGCGGTGGGCCAAGGTGATCACGAAAGTGACCTGGACCAGTCCCGAGCCGCGCGGCATCGGCACCACCCGCGTCGTCGAGATGCGCGGCGGCATGGTCGGCGACGAAGAGTTCATCGCCTGGGAACCGTTCACGCACATGGCTTTTCGCTTCAACGAGTGTTCGACGAAGGCGGTCGCCGCGTTCGCCGAGGATTACCGGGTCGAGGTCATTCCGGGCGGTTGCCGACTGACCTGGACGATGGCCCAGAAACCCGCGCGCGGCGCGGGACTGGGCATGGTGGTCTTCAGGCCGCTGCTCAACCTGGCCCTGCGGCGATTCCTGCGCAATCTGCGCGGGTATACCGACACTCGATTCGCCGCAGCACAACAGCGTTAGGCTGGGTTCGCCGTGAGAATGGGGAGCATGCAATGACCTTCAACGAGGGTATGCAGATCGACACCAGCAGCGCGACATCCTCCGGCGGCGGCGGGATGGGCCGGATGGCCATCGGCGGCGGCATCGGCGGCCTGCTGCTCGTGGTGGTCGCCATGCTGCTCGGCGTCGACCCCGGCGGCGTGGTCAGCCAGCAGCCGCTGGACACCCGCGAAGACGTCGCACCCGGCTTCGACCTGAGCCGGTGCAAGACCGGGGCGGACGCCAACAAGTATGTGCAGTGCCGCGTGGTCGCCACCAGCAACTCGCTGGACGCGGTGTGGAAGCAGTTGATGCCCGACTACACGCGACCCCATCTGCGGCTGTTCAGCGGATCGGTGAGCACCGGGTGCGGCCCGGCCAGTAGTGACGTCGGCCCGTTCTATTGCCCGGTGGACAAGACAGCTTACTTCGACACCGACTTCTTCCAGGTGCTGGTCACCCAATTCGGTTCCAGTGGTGGACCTTTCGCCGAGGAGTATGTGGTGGCCCACGAGTACGGCCACCACGTGCAGAACCTGTTGGGCGTACTGGGCCGCGCCCAGTCCGGGGCGAAGGGGGCCACCGGCAGCGGTGTGCGGACCGAGTTGCAGGCCGACTGTTATGCCGGGGTGTGGGCCCACTACGCCTCCACCGTCAAGCAGGAGAGCACCGGTGCGCCGTTCTTGGAACCATTGAGCGACAAGGATATTCAGGACGCCTTGTCGGCGGCGGCCGCCGTGGGCGACGACCGCATTCAGGAGCAGGTGAACGGGCGCACCAACCCCGAATCCTGGACCCACGGCTCATCGGCGCAGCGCCAGAAGTGGTTCACCACCGGGTACCAGAGTGGTGACCCGAACAAGTGCGACACCTTCAAGACCAACGACCTGGGCTAGTCGGTTTCACGCACCCTTCAATAGCTCCCGCAACTCACTACGGCCGGACTCGTCGAGCGGCAGCAGCGGCGCCCGGGGATCACCGGCCGGCACACCGAGCAGCTCCAGGCCCGCCTTCACCGTCGTCGGCAGTCCCCCCGCCACGATGAACTGCAGCAACGGTTTGAGGTCGTCGTAGCGAAGCTGGGCCTTCTCCAGGTCGCCGGCGCGGACCGCCTGATACAGGTCGATACACGGCTGAGCCCGCAAATTCGGTGCGGCCGTGCACCATCCGGCGGCGCCGACCTTCAGCGCGTCCAGCACCAACGGGTTGCTGCCGTTGTAGAACGGCAGCCGGCCCTCGCTGAGCTCGGCGATGCGTTGCATCCGGGACAGGTCGCCGGTGGATTCTTTGACCATGGTGAGGTTGTCGATGTCGCCGAACATCGAGACCAGCAGTTCCGGGCTCATGTCCACGCCGCTGGTGGCCGGGTTGTTGTAGGCCATGATCGGGATGTCGATCGACGCGCCGATGCTGCGGTAGTGCTGGGCGATCTCGCGATCGGTGAGCTTCCAGTAGGAGACCGGAAGAATCATGACCGCGTCCGCGCCCGCCTGCTGCGCGTACTGCGCGCGCCGAATTGTCCGGGCGGTGGTGACATCCGAGACGCCGACGATGACGGGCACCCGGCCGTTGACGGTGGCGATGGTGGCGTCGACGACGGCGTCGAACTCGGCCTCGTCAAGGTAGGCGAGCTCGCCGGTGCTGCCCAGCGGAGCGATCGCGTGCACCCCCGCGGACACCAACCGCTCGACGAGACGGCCATGCCGTTCGGTGTCGATGCCGTCGGCGGAGAACGGCGTCACCGGGTAGGCGATGATGCCGTGGATCTTCGGTGTGTCAGACACGGGCGGACTCCTCGATGGTGATGGCGTCGGGGTGGCGGACCAGGGCGCGGCGGGCGTAGTAGGCGAAGTTGGCCCGGCTGCGCGCGGGTGTCAACGTCCAGTCGTGGGCCTCGCGGGCCAAGTTCTCCGGCAGCTCTTTGACCGTGCCGGCGGCCATCGCGGCGAGTTGCAGTTTGGCGGCCCGCTCAATCAGCACCGCCAGCGAGCAGGCTTCCTCGATGCTGGCACCGGCCACCACCTGACCGTGATGCGCCAGCAGTGCCGCCCTCTTGTCACCGAGGGCGGCGGTGATGATCTCACCCTCTTCGTTGCCCACCGGCACGCCCGGCCAGTTGGCCAGGAATGCGCAGTCGTCGTAGAGCGGCGTGGTGTCCATGTGCGAGACGACCAGCGGCACCTCGAGCATGGACAGCGCCGCCACGTGGAAGGGATGGGTGTGCACGATGCATTGCACGTCCGGGCGCGCGCGGTAGATCCAGCTGTGAAAGCGGTTGGCGGGGTTGGCCATTCCGTCGCCCTGCAGGACGTTGAGGTCCTCGTCGACGAGCAGCAGGTTGTCTTCGGTGATCTCGTCGAAGCCCAGCCCGAGCCGCTGGGTGTAGTAGGTGCCGGCCTCCTCGGCGCGTGCGGTGATCTGTCCCGCCAGCCCGGAATCGTGACCCGCATCGAACAGGGCACGACACGTCAGCGCCAGCTTTTGCCGGGTGGTCAGGCCCGACTCGACTTCCTGGGCCGTCAGCCGATCCTGGGCCCGCCGCATCAGCTCGAATTTGGAGTGGGTGAAAGTCGTCGCCATGTGACACACTGTACCCAACAGGAAACTTTGTGTCATCAGGGAGGGTCCGCCGATGACGGCACTATTGCGGGCGGTCCGCCGGCAGCGCGGTCTGACGCTGGAGCGTCTCGCCGAACAGACCGGGCTGACCAAGAGCTACCTGTCCAAGATCGAACGCGGTCACAGCACGCCGTCGATCGCGGTCGCGCTCAAGGTCGCGCGGGCACTCGACGTCGACGTCGGGCGGCTGTTCTCTGAGGAGGCCGGCGCGGAGAAGATCACCGTCGACCGCGCCGCCGACGCCTGGCATGACCGCTACCGCGCGCTGGCGCCGAGCATGCTGGGAAAGTCCATGTCGCCGTTCGTGGTTCGACCCAGCGGAGCGCACTCCGACCTGCCCCATGCCGAACACACGGGCCAGGAATTCGTGTTCGTCCATACCGGAACGGTGGAGCTCGACTACGGCGACCAAACCATCACGCTGGACACCGGTGACAGCGCCTACTTCGACGCGTCAGTCAGTCATAAGCTTCGGACGGTCGGCACCGGCCCGGCCGAGGTCGTCGTCGTCACGCAGAACGACTCCCGTTAAGCGGTTACCAGGGTCGCGTCGCACAGGTCACCGCGGTAGTGGCCTTCTGCGTCACCACGACCTGGCCGTCCACCGCGATCTCGCATTGCAACTCGGCAATGTTTCCCGAGCTGCAGTCCGGCCAGCGGCACGACCCACTTGCGGCGACGAAGGCCCACTGATTCGGGTTGGCCAGGGTGGCGTTGTAGACCACCGGCTCCCCCGCGCTGAACGTCGTTCCCGCGGTGCTCATGAACTGTGCCGAGTTGGCGTCGAAGGCCGCCTGGCTGGGCGGATCGCTGTTCATGTACCGCACACTGCCGGTGAGATTGCCGGTGCTGGTGATCGTGTAGGTCACCTGGTGACCGGCAGGGTCCGCATGTGCGGTCACCGGGGCAAGAATCCCGTACATTCCCGCAACCGCCAGCGCGGCCGCGCTCGCCACTATTCGCACGTTGGTCATATCGGAAAAGCTACCCGATTCGTTACTTCGGCCATTTTCTGCGAACGTCCCGGCGCCTAACATGCAGCTGTGCCCACAGCATTCGTGTTGTCCGGGGGTGCGAGTCTCGGCGCGATCCACGCCGGGATGCTGCTTGCCCTGGCCGACGCGGGGATCGCACCCGAGCTGATCGTCGGCACGTCCGTCGGGGCGGTCAACGGCGGTTGGCTGGCATCCCGGTCCGACAGCGCCGGCGTCCGCGGGCTGGCGGATCTGTGGATCTCGCTGTCACGCAAACAGATCTTCCCGGCCCGCCCTATCGCCGGAGCGCTCGGCATGTTCGGCCGCCGTACCCATCTGGTGCCCAACACCGGTCTGCGCGCCCTGCTGGCGGAGAAGTTGGAGTTCACCCGACTCGAGAACGCACCGACCCCCCTGCATGTGGTGGCGACGGATGTGATTTCGGGCACCGATGTGCTGTTGTCGTCGGGCGACGCCGTAGACGCCATCGCCGCCAGTGCCGCGATCCCGGGGATCTTTCCGCCGGTGCGCATCGACGGTCGTGACCTGATGGACGGCGGCGTGGTGAACAACACGCCGGTCTCCCATGCGATCGCGCTGGGGGCCGACCAGATCTGGGTGCTGCCCACCGGGTACTCCTGCGACTTGCCTGCCGCGCCCAAGTCGGCGGCCAACATGGCGCTGCACGCGATGACCATCGCCTTGAATCACCGGCTCGCAGTCGATATCGCCCGCTTCGAAACCCAGTACGACCTGCGCGTTATCCGGCCGTTGTGCCCGCTCTCCATCTCCGGCCTGGACTTTTCGCACGCGCCCGAGTTGATCGAACGGTCGGAGGCCGCAACCAGGGAATGGCTGGCCGCCAACCCGCCGACGGTCGGCCAGGCGGCTCTGCTGGAGCCGCACCGGCATTAGGTCGCGGCCGAAGTTGTGCCGGCGTTCACCCGGTTCGGGTATGAAGCACCCATGAGCCAGGAGCCAGAACAGGCGACCGACCGGCCACCGGGCGGGGTGAGCCGTCGCACCCTGCTGGCGACCGGCACGGCGGCCGGTGTCCTCGGTGTGGGCGCAGGAGTGGGCGGAGCCGCGCTGCTCAGGTCGCGCGCCCCGGACATCTGGTCACGGCCCGATGTCTCCGGCACCCCGCCGGTCGGTGGGCTGCATCTGCAGTTCGGCCGCGACGCGAGCACCGAACTAGTGGTCTCCTGGCACACCACGGACGCCGTCCGCGACCCGCGGGTGATGCTGGGCACCCCGACATCCGGCTTCGGTAGCACCGTCGCGGCCGAGACCCGTACCTACCGGGACGCCAAATCCAACACCGAGGTTCGCGTCAACCACGCCCGGCTCAGCGGGCTCAGCCCGGACACCGACTACGTCTACGCCGCCGTGCACGACGGCGCCCACCCCGAGCTGGGCACCGCGCGAACCGCACCGGCAGGCCGAAAACCCTTCCGCTTCACCAGCTTCGGCGACCAGTCGACCCCCACCCTGAGCAAGCTGACCGACGGCAAGTACCTCAACGACCACATCGGCTCGCCCGCGGCCGGTGATACCACCATGGCGATCGAGCGGATGGCGCCGCTGTTCAATCTGGTCAACGGCGACCTGTGCTACGCCAACCTCGCCCAGGACCGGATCCGCACCTGGTCGGATTGGTTCGCCAACAACAGCCGCTCGGCGCGGTACCGGCCGTGGATGCCGGCCGCGGGCAATCACGAGAACGAATTTGGCAATGGGCCCATCGGTTACGGCGCCTATCAGACCTACTTCTCGGTGCCCGATTCGGGATCCAGCCCCGAGTTGCGCGGGCTGTGGTATTCGTTCACCGCCGGCTCAGTGCGGGTGATCAGCCTCAACAATGACGATGTGGCCTATCAGGATGCCGGCAACTCGTATGTGCACGGCTACTCCGGTAGCGAGCAAAAGCGTTGGCTGGCTGGTGAATTGGCTGCCGCGCGACGCGACCCGGGCATCGACTGGGTGGTGGTGTGCATGCATCAGACCGCTATCTCGACCGCCCAGGCCAACGGCGCCGACCTCGGGATCCGCCAGGAGTGGCTGCCGCTGTTCGACGAGCACCACGTCGATCTGGTGCTGTGCGGACACGAACACCACTACGAGCGCTCACATCCGCTGCGCGGCACCCTGGGCACCGACACCCGAACGCCGATTCCCGTCGACACCCGCAGCGACGTGATCGACGTGACCCGGGGAACCGTGCACGTCGTCATCGGCGGGGGCGGCACGTCCAAACCGACGAACGGATTGTTCTTTTCTGACCTACGGTGCCGGGTGATCACCGGTGTCGGTGACTTCGACGCCGCCCTCGGGCACAAGCCGCCCATCTACGTGCTGGAGGACGCGCCGTGGTCGGCGTTTCGCGACCGCGAAAACCCTTATGGATTCGTCGCTTTCGACGTCGACCCGGGTGCGCCCGGCGGCCACACGACGATCAAGGCGACGTACTACGTGCTGCAGGGCCCATACGGGGTGGTGCGAGCGGTGGACGAATTCACGCTCACCAAACCGCGCGGCTAAAACAACGTTTCCTGGACAGGCTCGGGGCAGCGCGCCACTTCGACGGCCGCCGAGAACGGCCGGTGGTCGCCCTTGAGCCCGTACTTGGCCACCAGCGGCTGGGCACGTTCCCGCAGCATCTCGCGGTAGCCGGGCGGCAGATAGGCACCGCGCCGGTACAGCTCGCGGTAGGTGGCGACCAGGTCGGGGTGCGCGCGGGCCAGCCACGCCATGAACCAGCCGCGCGTGGTGCCGCGCAGATGCAGGCCGAACACAGTGACGCTGGTGGCGCCCGCCGCGGCGATCTGGCTCAGCAGGCCATCGAGATGCTCGACGGAGTCGGTCAGGTGCGGAAGCACCGGCGCCACCATCACGTGGCAATCGAGGCCGGCGTCGCGGATCGCGGTGATGAGCGCCAACCGGGCCTGCGGTGTCGGCGTGCCCGGCTCGACGTCGCGGTGCAGCTCCGGGTCTCCAACCGCCAGCGACACCGCCACCGACAACGGCACCTGTTCCGCTGCTGCGGTGATCAGCGGTAGGTCTCTGCGCAGCAGGGTGCCCTTGGTCAGGATCGACATCGGTGTACCCGAACCGGCCAGCGCACTGATGATGCCCGGCATCAGTGCGTAGCGCCCCTCCGCGCGCTGGTACGGGTCGGTGTTGGTACCCAGCGCGACGGTCTCGCGCTGCCAGGACGCCCGACGCAGTTCACAGCGCAGTACCTCCACGACATTGGTCTTGACCACGACCTGGCTGTCGAAGTCGGCACCGGGGTCGAAGTCCAGGTATTCGTGGGTGGGCCGGGCGAAGCAGTACCGACAGGCGTGTGAGCAGCCGCGGTAACCGTTGACGGTGTACCGGAACGGCAGCATGGCGGCGTTGGGCACCTTGTTCAGCGCCGACTTGCACAACACCTCGTGAAAGGTCATGCCCTCGAACTGCGGCACCCGCACGCTGCGCACGAGACCGATCCGCTGCAGCCCCGGCAGCGCCCCGTCGTCGACCGGCGCGCCGTTGACCGCCACCGCCTGACCAGCCCAACGCATGCCCTCATTCGAACAATAGTTCGATCAGGAGTCAAGTGATGGGCCACCCGACCAGCGATCCGCCGGAGAAATAGGGTCCCGCACCCGGTGTCAGCGAGGAGTAGCCGGCGTTGACGATGGGCTGCAGCACCGCGTTCAGGCCGTTGACGATCGGCTGTGGAACACCGAGCTGGACGAGTGGCAGCAGCATGGGCAGTGTCGGCGAGGGAATCATGTAGGTGGTGACCGTGCCGCCCAAAGAGTTTGTCGCGCTGGATATCTCCACCGCGTTCGACACCGCGGCCACCGACGCTGCGTTGTGCTGGTAGAGCGTGCCGAACACCGAATTCACCACCGCGGGAAGATTCCACGGCCGGTCGGGCGGGTTGCCGAAGAAGTCGTACTGGCCGAACACCACGCTGACGTTGTACTGGCTGGCGGCGAGCGGCTGGACGGTGTAGCCGAGCAGCGGCACGGTCATCCCGGTCGGCAGGTAGGTGGCGGCCAGGCCCAGCTCAGGACTGGAGAACAAGGCGAACTGCAGC
>NZ_LZKQ01000281.1 GCF_001668675.1 Mycobacterium asiaticum
GTGCACCTTGGCGGCCGGCAACGGCGGGGCGTCCTTCTGCAGTTTGGTCAGCGCCTCGCGGTAGGGCTCGCCGAACTGCTCGGGAATGGCGGCCTCCATCACCGACAACGCCTGACCGACTTTCATGGCGCCGCCCTTGAGCTCACCCAGCACGGTGAACAGCTGATTGGCCGCCTTCTCCATGAGTTCGGCGTTGACCTCGTCTTTTGACTTGCCGGTCAGCCGCTTACCGAACCCCAGGGCAGCCCGGCCGGCCATGCCTACCGGCAGGCTGGCCAGCTTTGCATTGCGGGCCGCGCGGCCGCGCTTGATCTCTGACACATACCCATCATCCACGACGGCCCGTGCATCAAGTGCACCGATTATTCATCCGCGTGATAGATGGGAGCTCCATCGGAGCAAAGCAGACACAACAAGACGCCGCAGACGCCTTGTATCGGGCGATCATCGAGACACTGGACCGGCACCGCAACAAGCGCACGCTGGACGAGCACGTGCTGGATGCGCTCGGCCGGGCGGATGCGTCGATCTCGTCGAATGTCCCGCAGCAGGGCCGGCTCGGGTAACTCCGTCAGCAATCGCAGAGCGGGTGCCTGGTCCACGGCCGCGCCACGATCGAGCTGGCATGGAGATCGAACTCCAGCGTGGCGTTGAGCGCCGAAGGTGGGTCGGGATCCGCTGGCCGGCCGCGCACCGCGGCGACGACGCGGTGCACCTGGCTCAGCGCCAGGGCCGCGGTGGCCAGCAGCGTCGCGCGATCGGCGACCCCGACGGTGTCGCGCAACTGCGCGGCGATGGCCGGCCAGGCGGCGTCCCGGTCCCGGCGGTGCAGGTCGGTGCAACCCAGGCAACTCGTAACGCCGGGGATTACCAGCGGCCCGACCAGTCCGGTGCCGTCGCGCACCCGGACCGGGAGGTGCGGCACACGCGCCGCGTGCAGGTCACGCACGATGCGCGGATCGGCCACCAGGAAGTCGGCCAACACCACCAGATCGACCGCGGCGGCGGTGACCGTCGCATGCGGTTGGCTGCTGTGCCCGGTACGCACACCCGACCCGCGCAGCGCCTGCACCAGCAGATCGGACAGTGGGCCACGACCGTGTACCCGGATGGACGCCGCCCGGCCGGCGGACGTGCCGTCACCGCGGGTCGCGACCCCGGCGCTGACCAACTGGGTCACCAGTTCGGTGAGGTCCCTGCCGGCTTGCCGTTGCAGTTCGCCGATCGAGGTCGGCGACCGCATGGACCGCAGCACGGCGGCCAGCCGCGCCGCCGGCAGGTCGCCCGGCGGACGGACCAGCACGGCACGACGGGGATCCCAACCCACCTGAACCACGCCGTCGGGACGCAGCAGCACCGGCATGGCCGGGTCCAGCGCATATAGGCAAGTGGCGGCCCGGACCATGGCTTGACACTGTGCCAGGCAACGACGTCGCGCCCTCTTCACTTATCCACAGCCGGCCGAATCAAGCGAAATTAAGTAGTCGACTACTCATGCTCCTTCCGGGCCCCCGTTCTTACGTTGGATGCGCCTGACGGAGCAGCACGCCGGGCTCGCCAAACGAGGGATGCGTGGAGGTGTATTGGCATGTCGTTTGTGATCGCGGCGCCCGACCTGTTGATGGCGGCGGGAGCCGACCTCGCGGATATCGAGTCGGCGCTCGGCGCGGCCAGAGCGGTCGCCGCCACTTCAACGACACAGGTGCTCGCGGCGGCCGCCGATGAGGTCTCGACAGCGATCGCCGCGTTGTTTGCCGGCCACGGCCAGGAATCTCAGACCCTCAGCGCCCGCGTCTCGGCGTTCCACAGCCAGTTCGTGCAGATCCTGAGCGCAGCCGGCGGCGCCTATTCGATAGCCGAGGCGGCCAACGCCTCGCCGCTGGAAGGATTGCTGAGCCTTGTCAACGCACCCACCAACCTGTTGCTCGGGACCCCGCTGATCGGCAAGGGCACCAACGGAGCGCCGGGAACCGGGCAGAACGGCGGCCCGGGCGGGCTGTTGTGGGGGGACGGCGGCGACGGCGGGTCCGGGGCAGCAGGGAAGCCGGGCGGCAAAGGCGGAAACGCATGGTTCTTCGGCAACGGCGGCCGCGGCGGGACCGGTGGGACCGGAACCACCGGCATCCTGGGCAACGCCGCCGCCGGTACCCCCGGCGGCGGAGGCGGCCTCGCGGGTAACGGCGGTCCCGGTGGCAATGGCGGGATCATCTTCGGCAACGGCGGTGCCGGCGGCGTAGGTGGCCTCGGCGGTACCGGCGGTGCCGGCGGAAGCGTCACCAACGGCGGCACCGGCACCAGCGGCGGCAACGGAGGCACCGGAGGCGACGGCGGAGCAGGCGGGCAGGCCCAGGGCTTGGCGAAATTGCTCGGTGGTCATGCGGGCGTCAACGGCGACGGGGGCGTAGGGGGTACGGGCGGCGCCGGCGGCGACAGCACCTTCAATGGCGGCGGCGCCGTGAGCGGTGCCGGCGGCAGCGGCGGCAACGGGGGCCACGGCGGGATGGGGACCAACGGCGGCGCCGGGGGCACCGGCGGCGAGGGCGGCCGTGTCGAGCTGATCACCACCGGCCCCGCTGCCAGCGCCTCGGGCGGCGGGGGTGGCGGCGGCGGAGAAGGCGGCCTCAGCACCGGCGGCGGCCACGGGGGCACCGGTGGCACTGGCGGCAGCGGTGGTCAAGCCGGAGCGTTCGCCAACACCAACGGGACCGGCCCCGCCGGCTTCGACGAACTCTTCGGCGGCGGGGGCGGCACCGGCGGCATCGGTGGCACCGGTGGCACCGGCGGTACCGGCGGCGACAACAC
>NZ_LZKQ01000282.1 GCF_001668675.1 Mycobacterium asiaticum
GCCTCGATCGGCACCATCACGGCGTCCGGAATCTGCTCCGCCAGCCACTTCTGCCGGGCCACACCGAACGCGCGATCCTTCATCGTGACGACCACCGCGGTCGGCACGTCGATGTCGCCGACCCACGAGGTTGAGTCGAACCGGACCACCTCGGCGATCGCGCGTTCGGTGTGGCCCGGCAGAAGTGGCTGGCGGAGCAGATTCCGGACGCCGTGATGGTGCCGATCGAGGCGGGCCACGCCGGGTGCACCTTCGCCCCCGCCGCGTTCGTGCCGGGGGTCGTGCAGGCGATCGAATCGGTACACCGCCGGCTTCCCACATGCCACCATGGCAGGCGGGCGGTCCCCTAGCTCGGGCGCAGCTGAGAGGAGCGGTGGTGAAGCGACTCAGTGGTTGGGATGTGCTCATGCTCGCCAGCGAGACGCCCAACGTGCACCAGCACACCCTCAAGGTGGCGATCGTCGATACGTCCGGCTTCGAAGGTTTCCAGGGCCCCGCAGGATTTGAAGGCGGGGCGACATTCGAAGCGTTTCGTGAGGTGTTCCGCGACCGGTTGCCGGTACTCGAGCCGATGCGCTATCAGATGGTGGCCACTCCGTGGCGGGTGCATCGCCCGATCTGGCGCGAAGGCGCCGAACTCGACCTCGACTACCACCTGCAGCACGTGCGGGTCCCGCCGCCCGGCGGCCGGCGCCAACTCGACGCCCTGATCGGCGAGATCGCCAGCACGCCGCTGGACCGTGGTCGCCCCCTGTGGCAGTTCTATTACGCGGAAGGGCTGAGCGACCGGCGCGTTGCGGTGATCGGCAAGGTGCACCACGTGCTGGCCGACGGTGTCGCCTCGGCGAACTTGATGGCCCGCACGGTGGACTGGCCCGGGCCCGAATCCGAGCTGCCGCAGGCTGATTCGGGCTCCCCGGAACCGACGACCCGAGAGGTGCTGCGGTTCGCGGCACGTGACCATGCCGCGCGGCTCCGAACGTTGCCGTCGGCCGTTCGGGACGGAGTCGTCGGCGCTTACCGCTTGCAGCGCCGGGCCCGGCACCGCTTGCGGCACCCGGAACTTGCCGGCCGGTTCGATCCGGCGCCCACCTTCCTCAACCACAAGCTGTCGCCGGGACGGACTTTCGCGAGCGCCTCGCTGCCGTTGGCCGACGTCAAAGCCGTCAGCAAAAGACTCGAAGTGACCATCAACGATCTGGTGTTGACCGTCGCGGCGGGCGCCCTGCGGCGACTGCTGCGCGATCACGGTGAGGCCGCCGACCGGCCGCTGATCGCCTCGATCCCCACTGCCACCGACACGTCGCCCGACCGGATCACCGGCAACGCCCTGGCCACCATGCTGGTTTCGCTGCCGGTGCAGGTCGCCGACCCGATGGGGCGTCTGGGTCTGATTCGGACGTCGACGCGCATCGCCAAGGAGGATCACCAACTGCTCGGCCCCACGCTGGTGGGCCGGTGGCTGGAATTCGTGCCGCCCACGATCACGCGCGCGACGTTTTCGTGGATGTCGCGGCGCGAGGCACCCAACCAGCTGTTCAACCTGATCGTGTCGAATGTGCCGGGCCCGCGGGAACGCGGTCGCATCGCGGGTGCGGAGATCAGCGAGTTCTATTCGGTGGGTCCGCTGGCCGCGGGCGCCGCGCTGAACATCACCGTCTGGAGCTATGTCGACCAGCTGAGCGTCTCGGTGCTCTGCGACGACTCCACCCTGACCGACACCCACGAGGTGACCGACGCCTTCGTCGACGCCTTCGCCGAACTGCGGCAGGCGGCGGGATTCCCGGGCGCCGCCGACATCGTTCCTGCGCCGACCGGCTGAACAGGTGCCGTGGCCGCGGGAGTGGGTACTCCCCGGCCATGTTCGAGCGCGCCTCACTGATGCACGGCGTCATCCCGGCGGCGGTGCAGTGCCTGGCCGCCGGCGCGCTGCTGTACGCCATCGGATGGCGCGGGCGGCGCTGGCGCACGCGACGGGTGCCATTGGCGTTTGGTGCGGCCGCGGTCACCGGCGGGCTGGCGTACTGGTACTACGGGACGCTTGGGCTGGCCAGTGAGCCCGCGCCGTGGCAGATGTGGCTGTGGGTGACGCTGGTCGGGCTGGCCGTCGCCCTGGCGGTCCTCGGCTGGCGGGGCGCCGGCTGGTGGCGGCGCAACGTGCTGGTATTCGCCGCGTCCTTCTGCCTGCTCAGCACCGGGTTGATCATCAACGGCTGGTTGGGTTACTTCGCCACCGTGCACAGTGCCTGGAGCCAGCTGGCCAACCGGCCCCTGCCTGGCCAGATAGACCTGGCGACGATGCGTGCGATGCAACGGCAAGGCGTGGCGCCAACGAACGGCGCATTGGTGCCGGCGCACACCAGCACAAGAGTGTCGCGTTTCGCGCACCGCACCGAATGGGTCTACCTGCCGCCGGCCTGGTTCAGCAGCACGCCGCCACCGGCGTTGCCCGCGGTACTGATGATCGGTGGCGAGTTCAACACCCCGGCGGACTGGGTTCGCGCCGGCGATGCCCTCACCGCGCTCGACCGCTACGCCGCCGCGCACGGCGGCAACGCACCCGTGGCTGTATTCGCCGATGCGACAGGCGGATTCACCTCCGACACCGAGTGCGTCAACGGGCCGCGCGGCAACGCCGCCGACCATCTGACCGCCGAAGTGATCCCGGAGATCGCCGATCAATTCGCGCTCGGTGCACAGACGGAATGGGGTGTCGTCGGCTTTTCCTCTGGCGGTACGTGTGCCGTCGATCTGGCTGTCATGCACCCCGGAACATTCAGTGCATTCGTCGATATCGGCGGTGACATCGGGCCCAACGCGGGCACTCGCGAGCAAACGGTCGAGCGGTTGTTCGGTGGCGACGCCGCCGCCTACTGGTGGTTCGATCCGGCCACCGCCATCACCCGCCACGGCCACTACGCCGACCTGTCCGGATTGTTCGCCGTTCCCGGTGCCTCCGCGGACCACAAGGCCGTCGGGCAGGACGCCGCCCGGGAACTGTGCGCGCTCGGCACCGCAAACGGCATCTCCTGCAAGGTCGTCGCGCTGCCCGGCAAGCACGACTGGCCCTCGGCCGCCACGGCCTTCGCCCTCACGCTGCCCTGGCTCGCCGAGCGATTGGGCACTCCGGATGGGACAACGGCCGCCGTGCCCCAGTAGTACCGTGCTTGCGGGTGCGGTCCGTTGGGTATTCGCCTGCGAGTAGCGATCACGAGGGGGCGCCGGGTGCCGATGGAGGTGGACTGTCCGAAACGCATGGAGTTCGGGCCATGCGGCGGGGTACGACCCGACGGCCAATGCGAAATGCGCGCCGGCGCATGCGCATTCGATGACGTGGTGCCGTGGGCTGGGCCGGCGCCGGCACGGCGACCCGCCCGGTGGCAGAACTCCGGTCCCTTGGTGCTCACCGACTTCAGTTGTGCGCCCTTCGACCGCGGCGACGTCGCGGCCACGGCCGCGATCCTGGCGCCGGCCTGTGATGCAGTGCTGGTGGGTGAGCATCAGAACAAGCCGGACTTTCCCCCGACACTGATGGGATCGCTGTTGCTCGACGTGGGCGTGGCGCCGTGGATCACGTTGTCCTGCCGCGACCGTAACCGGGTGGTGCTCGAACAGGAACTGCGCGGGTTGCGCAGCATCGGAGTGGACACCGTGCTCTGTGTCACCGGCGACGGGCGCGGCTACGACGTACGCCCGGACGTGACCCAGACCTTCGATCTGGACGGGCCGCGGCTGGTGTCGCTGGCCGCATCGGTCGGGGTGACACCCGCGGTGCCCGAAACACCGACGGCGCCTCCGGTGCACGCGCGCCCCGCGCGCCTGGTGGAAAAGCAGCGGGCCGGAGCGGATGTGGCCGTGCTCAATCACGTCCCGTATCCCGGGATGATCGCGAATTTCATGACGGCGGCGCGGTCGGCGGGCTTGTCCATCCCGGTGATCGCCGCCGTGGCGGTGTTCACCGACAGTGTGTCCGCGGCTGTGCTGCAGGGGTTGCCGGGTCTCGAATTGGACCAGGCGGTGACGGAACAGGTCTTGACCGCGACGGATCCGGTGGCGGCGGGGATCGCCGCCGCCGTTGCCGAGGCCCGCGAGTTGCTCTCGATCGAAGGTGTTGCGGGCGTGAATGTTTCCGGGCTTGCGTCGGCGTCCGGCGCACACATCGGCGCGGAGATCAAGGCCGAGGTCGGCCGCAGGATCAGACAGGAGGCGCAATGACCGACGCCATGCAGGCCGAGTTTGACACGGTGGCCGAATGGACCGCCCGGGTGGCGGCCGATTTGGGTCCGGACTATCACATTCCCGCCGGTTGCCGGGGTAGCGGCAGCCCGGCGGCGCTGGATTGGCTCATCGAGCACATGGAACTCCAACCGGGCGCGGCCTTCTTGGACTCCGGGGCCGGCGTCGGCGGCCCGGCCGCCTATGCCGCGCAGGCGCGCGAGGTGGTCCCAGTGCTGCTGGAGCCGGAGACGGGTGCTTGTCGCGCCGCCAAGCGATTGTTCGGCTATCCGGTGGTTTGCGCATCGGGATCCCAGGCGCCTCTTGCTGATTCGGCCTTCGACGCCGCCTGGTCATTGGGAGTGTTGTGCACGACGCCGGATCAACGCCAGTTGCTGGAGGAGTTGCACCGCACGGTGCGCCGGGGCGGCTACATCGGCCTGCTCGCGTTCGTCGCCCATGACGAGATTCCGGCGGATCAGCTTGAAAGCAACCATTTTCCGAGCCCGGACGGCCTGGCCGACCTGGTCCGGCAATCCTCGCTACGGATCGAGGAATGGCTGCGAACCGCCGAGCTGCCGGCGATACCCGAAACGTGGAATGAACGGGTCGACGCCGTCACGCAGGCCCTCACCGATCGCTACGGCCACACCGAAGCGTGGCAGCTCGCCGAGCGGCAGAGCGGGCGCATAGGCCGGTTGCTCGAAGACGGGGTGCTGACGGGGGAGTTGCTGGTGCTGCGGCACGCGTGACGCTCAGCGCTGCAAAAGGTCGTCGAGCTCGCTGACCCGCGCGTTGCCGAGGTGCAGCGTGGCCAACTCCGCCAGTGCGGCCGCACCGATCCGCTGTTCGGCGTCCTTGCGAACGATCAACGTCGTCGCATCGGTGCCGCCCAGCAGGCCGCGCGGCTCCTTGAGCTCGCGAATGCGATAGCGGTGATGCAGCCAGTGCGGCTGCCAGAGCGGGACCACCACCCAACGCCGGTCGGCGACGGCGGCCACGTACCGTCCGAAGCATTGCGCCTCGGTCCCGGTCGCAAATGTGTATCCCGCTGCGGCCAAACCGTATTGCTCCACGATGGCTGCGGAGAAGCGGCTGATTCCCGCGCCGTGGCTTGCCGGCAGCCAGGCGGACACCAGCAGGTCGATCGCACCGTTGCCGAGCCGTCGGAACATCTCCTCGTGCGGCGCGGCGGAACGGGCTATCCGATGGCCGTGCTCGCGCAGAATCCGCTCGACCTCTCGTGCTGCCGCGTCGTGAAAGCTCAGATCGATGTGCCCGACTCGGACGGCGTCGGTCACGGCGTCACGCGTCGAGCGCACCGGCGGCCACCGCGGCCGCGTTGACCTTGGTCAGCACCTCGCGCAGATGCTCCAGCTCGGCGAGGTCCACCCCGAGCCGCTCGACGACCGCTCCGGGAACCTTCAGCGCCTGCCGGCGCAGGTTGCGACCCTGCGGGGTCAATTCGACATGGGTGGTGCGCTCATCCGCGGTACTGCGGGTCTTGGTGATCAAACCCTGGGCCTGCAACCGTTTCAGCATCGGTGACAGGGTGGCTGAGTCGATCTGCAGGAGCCCGGCAATATCCTTGACGGACAATGCTTTTCCACCGGTTTTAGCGTTGTCCCACAGCGCCAGCATGACCAGATACTGGGGGTGGGTCAGCCCGAGCGGCTCCAGCAGTGGCCGGTAGACCGCGAGTACCGCGCGATTGGTGGCGGCCAGCGCGAAGCACACCTGATGTTCCAGTGCCAGCGGGTCTGCCGCAGCGGTTTTGGTGCCCATGACGCCCCCCCGTGCCAGTCGGGATGATGCTCAGAACGGGCTACTGTTCGCCTGCCATTCGGCCGACTCCGGGCGCGGCCCGTAGCGGCGCGCGTAGTCCTCGTGGATGTGCGCCTGCTTCTGACGCTTGATCACGTCGACCAGGTTGGGATCGAGGCCGTGCTGGGCCAGCCGGTGCCGGCGCCACACCTTGTTCAGTGCCATCGCGATCAACAATGACCAGATGTAGATCGGCGCCGTCATCTCCAGGTGCACGTACAACGACGCGGGCAACAGCCAGAACGGGGCCAGCACCAGCAGCGGCGGTATCCCGATGCGGATCATGTGCCGACGGACGGCGCCCTCGCCGGCCAAGTCATTGGCCACCCACTCTCGCATCGAGTCGGGCAGGCGCCGTCCGTACGAATAGGCGATGTATTGCCAGATATTCGGGCGATCGGCAGCCATGGTCCGCTCCTAGCATTCGGGATTCGATTTCCATCGTACCCAACTAGTTAGTGCCCTAACTATGTGCGCTCGGTCACCTTCGGCTGTAGGGGTGACCGAGCTGGACCGTCAGTGAGTGCCCGATCGGGACCCGCCTCCGACCACGGATGTACACCTCGCCCGCGCTGCCGCGCACTTTTCTGACGAAATCGTCACGGTTAGGAGTGTGCTGCGAGGGTAGAGGGAGCCACATGCGAGCAATGGTTTACCGCGGTCCGTACAAGGTGCGGGTCGAGCAGAAGGACATCCCGCCGATCGAACACCCCAACGATGCGATTGTGCGAGTCACCATGGCCGCAATCTGCGGATCGGACTTGCATCTGTACCACGGCATGATGCCTGACACTCGGGTCGGCATGACGTTCGGTCACGAGTTCATCGGCGTGGTGGAAGAGGTCGGACCGTCGGTGCAGAACCTGCAACGAGGCGACCGGGTGATGGTGCCGTTCAATGTCTACTGCGGCTCTTGCTATTTCTGTGTGCGGGGCCTCTACTCCAATTGCCACAACGTCAATCCGAACGCCACGGCAGTGGGCGGGATCTACGGCTACTCACACACCTGCGGCGGCTATGACGGGGGCCAAGCGGAATTCGTGCGCGTCCCGTTCGCCGACGTCGGGCCGGCCAAGATTCCGGACTGGATGGACGAAGAGGACGCGCTGCTGTGCACCGACGCGTTGGCCACCGGGTACTTCGGCGCTCAACTGGGCGACATTGCCGAAGGGGACACCGTCGCCGTCTTCGGCGCCGGACCGGTCGGGTTGTACGCGGCCAGATCCGCCTGGCTGATGGGTGCCGGACGGGTGATCGTGATCGACCACCTGGAATACCGGTTGGAGAAGGCGCGCACGTTCGCTTTCGCCGAGACCATCAACTTTGCCGAGTGCGACGACATCGTCGTCAAGATGAAGAAGGAAACCGACTATCTCGGTGCGGATGTCGCGATCGATGCGGTGGGCGCGGAGGCCGACGGCAACTTCCTGCAACATGTCACCGCAGCCAAGCTCAAGCTGCAGGGCGGCTCGCCGATCGCGGTCAACTGGGCCATCGACTCCGTCCGCAAGGGCGGAACGGTTTCCATCGTGGGAGCGTACGGGCCGATGTTCAGCGCCGTGAAACTCGGCGACGCCTTGAACAAGGGCCTGACCCTGCGGATGAACCAGTGCCCGGTCAAGCGCCAATGGCCACGGCTGTTCTCCCACATCGAGAACGGCTATCTGAATCCGAAAGACATTGTCACGCACCGCATCCCGCTAGAGCACATTGCCGAGGCGTACCACATCTTCTCCGCCAAGCTGGATGACTGCATCAAGCCGATCATCCTGCCCACCGCAAGTTGACGACAGGACATCCCATGGCTTACCTACCGAATCTGCCGCGAACCCACGATTCCGACGGGTTACGGGCCCGAATCCCGGGTTGGGGCGCCGATCTCGACCCACGCGACCGGCCGTCGTACCCCAAACTCGAGGTGAATCCACCACCGGCGACCGGCGCCCACTGGGAGTTTCCCGAGCGGCAGCGCGAAAAATGGCCCCGTGAGCGGTCAATCGAGCACGGGATGCTGACCCCGGTGTTCGGCACTTCGACGCCTCCCAGGGGACTCTCGGGCGCCATCCGCAAGTTCGCGTATCGCAAGTACAGCGAGGCGCGGGCCGCGCACTGGCTGCTGCTGATCGCCGCCGACCGCGTCGACGCCGTCGAGAGCCACCTCGCCTCGCTGTTGAGCCTGCGTCCCGACAACCCGATCACCGAGACCGGGGTCAGGAGCGAATTCACCCACAACGGCTTGTCGGCCAGGCGCGCGTCCAAGCGAGTCGACAATTCCCACACCTGGATCGACCCGATACTCGTCGGCGCACCCTGGGCGGTTCCTGTCGTAGCCGGTGCGTTGGCGGTGCGGGCGGTCCGGCGGTCCCGGAATACGGCTGACGCAACATGATATGCGCGCATTACCCGGAGATGATGCGGCGTTGAGTCGTCTGCAGGTAGTTCGCCGATTCGATCCAGCACTCATCACCACGGTGCTCTGCGACGCCGACGGCAACCTGTTCCCTTCCGAAGAGCCGGCGTTCGACGCGTCGGCGCAAGTCACCAACCGATTCCTGGTCAGATTCGGTGTGCCGGAGCAATATACCGCTGATCAGCTCCGAAAGAGCGCCACAGGCAGGAACTTCCGCACCACAGCCGTAGATTTCGCTGTGCTGGGCGGCGTGCCGATCGACCCGGCACTGGCTTCGGGCCGCCCGTACGCACGCATCGCCACCAGTGCTGAGCTCGCCGCCGGTCACGCACTGGGTGCCGATGAGCTCGAGGAGTGGGTGGCCCTTGAGCGCCGGCATGTCACCGCACGCCTGGTAGCCACCCTGCGCCCGGACAGCCGGGTGCAACACGCGCTGGGCGCACTGGCCGCTCGATACGCGCTAGCGGCGGTGAGTTCGAGTGCGTCGGCCCGCCTCGACGCGTGCTTCACGGCCACCGGGCTCGATGACCTCATTCCCGCCGAACTGCGGTTCAGCGCCGAGGACTCGCTCCCGGTGCCCACGAGCAAGCCGCACCCGGCGGCGTATCTGCACACAGCTGAGGTTCTGGACATCCACCCAGACCAAGGGTTAGCGGTCGAAGACTCCGTTGCGGGCGTACGTTCGGCGGTTGCGGCCGGATTCGTCACGATCGGCAACCTGATGTATGTCCCAAACGCCGAGCGTGGGATGCGGAGCAGCGAGCTGGTGGATGCGGGCGCGAGCGCCATCGCCGACTCCTGGTCGGCGCTGACTTTGTATCTGCTTTCGCTGCAGGCATCGGCAGCCGTGTCCAGCCGTTTCCGTGCCGCCTCAACGGGTAGCCGATTTCGGTGAAGGAGGACGACATGTCTGCTGCCGACGAGTTGCCGATACCCGATTACGACCAGCTACCCCTTGGCGATCTGCGCCACCGGGTCCGCCTGCTGCAAGAGTCGCAATTGCACGAATTGATCTCGCACGAGCATGCCCACGGTCAGCGCACGCCGGTGCTGCAGGTGTTGGTGGCGCGGCTGGACGAGATTCAAGGTGGCGCCAAACCTTCGGGCGGTGACCCCCGGAACACACCGGAAGTGCACGGCACCTCGCTGGGCTCCACGGTGCAGGAAGCGACAGCCGCCGAAGCCAACACGCCGCTGCGGCACGGGGTTGCAGGTCAGACTCCGGCCCGCGGCCGGCCCTAGCACCGCCTATGGTCGAGCGGTGACCATCGCATACGACGACGCGCTGCGTGAGGAGATCCGGACGCGCCTGGCCGGCCACCGCCGCCGGACGGTGACCGACCCGACGAAGCGGCACGCGGCGGTTGCGGTCGTGCTGGTCGACTCCGAGGTCGGCGAAGACCGCATCGACCCGGCGCCGGTGGACGAATGGATCGGTGGACGGCCGATGCCGGAGGTGGGCCTGGACGGCCACATGGTCGACGTGGCCGGCGGCGCGGCATTCCTGTTGTGCCGCAGAGCAACGCGCATGTCTGCGCACGCCGCTCAGTGGGCCTTGCCCGGTGGCAGGCTGGACCCGGGTGAGAGCGTGATCGGTGCGGCGCTGCGCGAACTGGACGAAGAAGTCGGAATCGGGTTGCCCGAATCCGCCGTGCTGGGATTGCTCGACGACTATCCGACCCGGTCGGGATATGTCATTACGCCGGTGGTGATCTGGGGTGGCGGCCGGCTCGATCCGCGGCCGGCGCCCGAGGAGGTGATGGCGGTCTACCGGGTGGGTCTGCATCAGCTGCAGCGACCCGACTCGCCGCGATACATCAGCATCCCGGAAAGCCCACGCCCGGTCGTCCAGATCCCGCTGGGCAACGACCTGATCCATGCGCCCACCGGTGCGGTGCTGTTGCAGCTGCGCTGGCTGGGTCTGGAAGGCAAGGACGACCCGGTCGACGAACTCGAGCAACCGCCGTTCGCCTGGAAATAGGCGTCAATCCTCGTCGTCGCGGTCGGATCTGTTGCGGGAGGCGAATTTGGCGTACCCGACGAGTCCGATGAAGAAGACCACCATCGCCACCAGGAGAATCAGCACCATATTCGTGGTGCCAGTGCCACCCATGCGCCAAGGCTACGCGCCGGATGGGCCGGGGATCCCTGTGCGCGCCGCAAACGCCAGGTGCTGTAGAAAAACGGGGTGCACGGCGATTCTGACGGTGGCGTCACGGCGGACTCGCCGCCCTATTTCCGGCGTGCGGAGAACGGCTTCGTGCCGACCGCGATCGCACGGGGTGGTTGGGGGCCGTCGCTGAGCGGCCACGTGGTCGGTGGCCTGTTGGGCTGGGCGGTCGAGCGCGCTGTCGACGACCCGCAGTTTCAGCCCGCCCGCCTGACAGTCGACCTGCCGCGCCCCACCGCCTTGCAGCCCCTCGAGGTCCGCGCCCGCGTGCTCCAAGACCGGCGGCGGCTGCGCCTCGTCGAGGCCGCCGTCGTCCAGGAGGGGAACACAGTCGCGCAGGCCAGTGCACTCTTCCTGCGGCGCGGTGCCCAGCCCGACGGGCAAATCTGGTCGCAGCCGGTACAGATGCCCCCGCTGCCGGAAGTGTTCGACGCCCCGTCGCTGTTCATCCGCACCTACGGGTGGGGCGCGGAGTTGCAGAACCCGGACCCCGAGTGGGCGCAGACGTTCGGCCCGAAGTACACCTGGCTGCAGGAAACGCGTCCGCTGATCGACGACGAACCGATGACGGCTTTTACCCGCGCCGCCATGGCCGGCGACATCACGGCGTCGATCGCCAACTGGGGAACCCAGGGGCTGGAATTCATCAACGTCGACTACACGCTGACCTTGAGCCGGCTGCCCGACGGCCCCCACCTCGGGCTCGGCTCGCTCACCCACTACAGCGACGACGGTGTCGCGACGGGTTCAGCCGTCCTGGTCGACAATCGCGGCCCGATCGGCAACTGTGTGTCCGTCGCCATCGCGCAAACCGGGTTCAGGCCGACGCAAGAGTCGCGCGGTGCTGCCGGTGCGGATGACGCCGCAACCGCACCGCGCGGCTGAGCGCAGCGGTCGTCGCCAGCCCCGTTAACCCGGCGAAGATCAGCGTCGTCTCCGGGCCGGACCCGAGCACGGTCAACAGCAGCGGCAAGCCGAACCCGACGTACGTCACGGCATAGAAGATCCCGGTCAGGGTCCCGCGAACATGTTGCGGCGCCGCGGCCTCCACGTCGATCAGGCCCTCGCGCAGGCACAGTCCGGAGGCGCATCCGAGCAGCAGCACCAGCGCGAGGCCCAGCCCGAGCGGCACGGTCGACGGCGCGATCGCGAGCGCCGCGTATCCGAGTGCGGCAAGCAACGCCCCGACGGTGCCGGTTTGCGGGCCCCAGCGGCGCGCCCGGGCCACCAGCTGGATGATCCCGCTGGCGCCGTTGGTGATCAGTGCGGCAGCCCCGGCCGCCAGGGGTGCGGCCAGACCCGTGTGCACCTTGGTGGGGATGGTGACGAAAGCGACCGACGCAGAGGCGAACACCCACGGGGCCAGCGGCATGGCCCACCCCAACGCGAGGCGCCCACTCCCCGGCGCTGCGGCCTCCGGTACCGGCTGCGGCCGCACGGCCGCTGCCGCCCGCTGCGACACACCGACCGCGATGATCATCGCCACCGCGACCAGGCCGGCGGCGACGGCGAATGACAACCGGACGCCGGACCGCGCGATCGAGGCGATCGCACCCGAAGCGAAGGGTCCGACGGCGAAACCGGCCATCAACACCGCACCGGCCAGGGCCGCCCCGGCGGATCCGTGCAGATCCGAGGCCCATGATGTGCACGAGCTGACGGCGAGGCCCACGCCCAGCCCGACGATCAGCCGTCCCACCATCAGCACCCCGGACTCCTGCGACGGCAGCATCGCCACCGTGCCCAGCAGGACCGTCAGCGAGCCCGCCAGCGCAACCGAGGCGCGACCGAAGGTGTCGGATGCCCGACCGCCGACCAGCAGGCCGGGCAGCAATCCGATCGCGTAAACGCCGAATATCACATCGAGGGTGGCCGCGCTGAGGTGCTTGCCTGCGCCCAGGGCGGGCATCAGCGCGGTGAAGTGGCTGGCGGCCCAGCCCATCGCCAGCAGGGTCGCCAGCACGCCGGCGAACAGGAGTCTGGTCCCCTCACTCGATGTTCTCAGCGTTGCGGTGCCCACCGGTGCTCAGACAATGCCGCCCGGGCGCGTTATTCCTCGTTACCCGTAGACGAGAGGTTCCTCACTATCTCAGCAATGGGGTTTCGTGCTAGACACCAGTACGTGGCAGCAGCGGCAGTCCTCGTCGAGCGCGACCAACACATCCTGACCATCACCATCAACCGCCCGGAAAAACGAAACGCCTTCAACCCGGAGGTGTTGTGCCGGCTCGCCGATGCCTGGGACCTGCTCGACGACGATCCCGACCTGCGTGTCGCGATCATGACCGGGGCGGCGGGCAACTTCTCCGCCGGCGCGGACCTGGACCGGCTGGTGAGCGCATTGATCGCCGGTGAACCACCTCAGAACGAGTACGAGGAGCGGGTCAAGGCCGATTTCTCGTTGATCTACAAGGGATTCCTGAAGGATCACTACGTAAAGAAGCCGATCATCGCCGCCGTGGAGGGTTACTGCTACGCCGGCGGGATGGAGATCCTGCAGGCCTTCGACATCCGGGTCGCCGCCGAGAACGCGCAACTTGCGATCAGCGAGGTGCAGCGCGGCCTGTTCCCGATGAGCGCGTCGACGATCCGGTTGCCCCGGCAGATTCCCTACACCGTTGCGATGGAGATGCTGCTGGTCGGGACGCCGATCACGGGGCAGCGGGCCTACGAGGTCGGGTTGGTCGGACACGTCACGCCCGCCGGTGGAGCACTGGGCAAGGCGCGGGAGATCGCCGCACAGGTGGCGGCCAACGGCCCGCTGGCCGTGCGCAACATCAAAGCGTCGGTGCTGGAGAATCTGGAAAAGACCGAGGCCGAAGCCTTTCCGCGGGAACTCGAGCTCGGGATGGCCGTCATGGCGCCGGCCGCCGCCAAGGAGGGTCCGCGGGCGTTC
This sequence comes from Mycobacterium asiaticum, assembly GCF_001668675.1. Lineage (GTDB taxonomy): Bacteria > Actinomycetota > Actinomycetes > Mycobacteriales > Mycobacteriaceae > Mycobacterium > Mycobacterium asiaticum_D. The sequence goes on from NZ_LZKQ01000282.1 coordinate 13,516, forward strand.
CTGGAGAAGCGGGCGCCGAACTTCACCGGGAAGTAGTCACTGTGCCGGATCGGGGTCCGGATCTTCGGCCGCGAGCAGGCAGCCAGCCGTCAGCAACTGCCAGAGGGTGATCGAGTACACGCTGCCGCGTTCCCATACCCCGTCGGGCAGTATCCGGGAATCGGTGATCGCCGAATCGACCACCAGCATGGTCAGCGATAACAACCCCAGGGCGGCAACGAGTTCGGAGCCGCGCTGGTACCAGCGGCGGGCGATGCCGACCACCCTGGACCCGGCCGCGATGGCCACGTTGCCGCCCACGATCGCCAGAGCGGCCCCGACGACGTGCACCTTGCCGCTGTATATCGTTCCCACCACGATGTTCCCGACGGCGTTGATGGCGGCCATGGCCAGGAAGATGCTGGCCCGTCGACTGGCCGGCACGCCCACGATCAGGACGGCGCCGAGCAGAAACAGCACGCCATACGAGCAGAACGCGGCGTGCATGACATGCGTCCTGGAGCCGGCGACCCCAAGATCACTGATGTAGTTGTCGGCATAGCTGTAGTGCGGATAGCCGGCGGCGGCCAGCGCCTCCAGGACCAGATACCCGATGGCTCCGAGGACCCAGAGGGCCGCACCGCACCTGCTGCTCAAGCAGCCGGTTCCAGATGAATGTTCCTGGCGCCCCTGGCATTCCGCAGACCCGAACAGTTGACACAGCCGACACACCCCACGCAGTCGGTGCACCGCACGCACGCGACACAACCCACGCATCGGGTGCAGGCGATGCAGGCCAGGCAGGCCACGCATTCCTGGACGAACACGCAGATCACCGTCAACAGGCTGGCGATCACCCCGACGCTGCCCGCCGTTGCGGCCGAACCCGCCACCGCCACGCTGCCGGCCGTCGCGACGGATCCCGCCACCGCGACGCTGCCCGCGGTCGTCGCCGATCCGGCCACCGCGACGCTGCCCGCGACAGCGGCGGAGCCGGCAACGGCGCGGCTTTCGATGACGCCTATCGAGCCCACTACGGTCTCGTCGTCCACAACCGGATTCAGGGCCGAGTCCAACAGAAATGCCATGTGCGTCATCATGTCATCCCGCCGTGTCCAGAAGCGTCGTGACGTCACCCGTCATACAATGCGTTTCACCATGGACCTCGAGCGCATCACCCATCCGCTGCGGCTGGCGCGCGGATCCCACCAGCCGGGATCTGCCAAAGGGTGTGCCATGAACGTCATTTCGTACATCAACGGCGACGAGCGGATCACCGACTTCCCGGCGACTTCCGCCCGGCCGCTGGCCGCCTTCGTCCAGCTGTGCAACGACCAGTTGGCCGGACCGGACGGCTACCTGTCCCCGGCGGACGCCGTGGTGGCCCTCGACCTGGGTTGGCTGACGGTCGGAACGGCCGACGTCGGCGCCGACGTGGTTCGCCGGTGGCTATCCAAACTGTTGATCAGCCCGCCGTGGGGAGTCATCCGATACGCGGATGATGTTGCGGCCGAGTCTATCTCGGCGATCGCCGAACTGCACCGCACCCTGGCGCCCGGCGAGTTGCCGGACATCGCGACCTGGGACCGGGCCGGCCGGCTCGCACGCGAGGTCAGCGCGGCGATGCCGCCGAGTGCGCAGAAGTACGCCGTGCGCGCCGCCTACCAGTCGACCCTGTTCGCCGACACCGACGACTGGGACGCGCTCGACGCCGTGACCGGCAACGCGCTGCGTGCGCATCGGCTGGCCAACCTGGACGCCGGTGCCGCGGTGATCGTCGCGGTGACGCGGCAGGCCATCCGCTCCTGGCGCCGGCTGGCGGGACTGTCGGTGGTCGGCCAGCAACGCCAGGGCGCGGCGGCCTAACGAATGGCCAGTCCGGTCAGCGCACGCGAAATCACCAGGCGCTGAATCTCGCTGGTGCCCTCGAAGATGGTGAAGATCTTCGCGTCCCGGTGCATCCGCTCCACGGGGTAGTCGCGGGTGTAACCGTTGCCGCCGAGAATCTGGATCGCCTCGTCGGTCACGTAGACGGCGGTCTCGCTGGCCACCAGCTTGGCCATCGACCCCTCGGCGCTGTCGAAGTTCTGGTTGTTGTTCGCCATCCAGCCAGCCCGCCACACCAGCAGCCGGGCTGCGTCGATGCGGCTCTTCATGTCCGCCAGTTTGAACGCGACGGCCTGGAATTCACCGATCTTGCGGCCGAATTGCTCACGCTGGCAGGCGTAGTCGAGCGCGTACTCGTAGGCGGCCCGGGCCACGCCGACGGCCATCGCGCCCACCGTCGGACGGGTGCGCTCGAAGGTCTTCATCGCCGCCTGACCGCGCGTGGACGCACCGGACTTGACCCGGGCGACCCGCGCCTCGAATTTTTCGCGGCCGCCGAGGATCGCGTCCTCGGGGAGCCGGACGTTGTCGAGCACAACCTCGGCGGTGTGCGAGGCGCGGATGCCGTGCTTCTTGAATTTCTGGCCCTGCGCAAGGCCTTTGGTGTCCGGCCCGATCACGAAGCTGGCCTGGCCGCGGGTGCCGAGTTCCGGGTAGACCGAGGCGACGACGATGTGCACGTTGGCGATGCCGCCGTTGGTGGCCCAGGTCTTGGTGCCGTTGAGCACCCATTCTCCGCTGGCCTCGTCATAGCGAGCCCTGGTGCGGATGCCGCCGACGTCCGAACCCGCGTCAGGCTCCGATGAGCAGAACGCGCCGAGCTTGGGTTCGTCGGCGGTGCCGAACATTTCGGGTAGCCACTGGCCCAGCTGCTCCGGAGTCCCGTTGCCCGCCAACGCCGCCGCGGCCAGTCCGGTGCCCATGATCGACAGGGCGATGCCCGCGTCGCCCCAGAACATCTCCTCGAACGCGGTGAGCATGCCGAGCCCGGTGGCCTCCGCGGCCTGCTGGGCGAAGAAGTCGGGGGAGTACAGGCCCACCTTCGCGGCCTCCTGGATCACCGGCCACGGGGTTTCCTCCCGCTCGTCCCATTCGGCGGCGGCCGGGCGGATGATGTCGGCGGCGAACTTGTGCACCCAATCGCGCACCTCGATCACGTCGTCACTGAGTTGCATAGAGAATGTCACTGTTGTGCTCCTGAAACTTGTTGCTGGGTAGGGGTTTTAGGTGTTCGGTAGTGCGCGAGGACACTGAGTGTTTGCTTCACCCACGCCTCGAAGTAGCGGTCTTCGTCGATGTTTCCGGGCAGGCGGCCGGTGAGGGCACGCAGCGTCGCGGCGTAGGACAACGACCCGATCGCGGCGGCGGCGGCCGCCTCCGGGTCGGGGATATCGGTGCGGCCGGAGCGGTTGGACGCGGCAAGTTCGTGGGCGAACCGCTGATAGGCGTTGTCGGTGATGACTTGCCACGTCTTCTCGTCGAGGTCGCCGAGTTCGTCGGGCTCGCGCAACATGACCTTGAGCAGATCTTCGCTCTGCTTGAAGTTGCTCCAGATCAGCTGACCCGCCGTGCGCACCGCGTTCTCGACGCTGTCGGGTTCGCCGGCGTCGTACTGCTCGCGC
>NZ_LZKQ01000283.1 GCF_001668675.1 Mycobacterium asiaticum
CACCAGCCCCGCTGCCGTCGCCGGCACCACCTACACCGCCGGTACCGCCGCTACCCAGCAGACCGCCGGCGCCGCCGTTGCCGTACAGCCAGCCGCCGTCGCCACCGCGCTGGCCGGGCGCGCCGTTAGCGCCGTCGCCGATCAGCGGACGCCCGGTCAGCGACTGCGCGGGCGCGTTGATCGCATCGAGCAGGGTCTGTTGGACGTTGGCGGCCTCAGCGGTGGCGTAGGCGCCCGCACCCGCGTTCAAGGTCTGCACGAATTGCTCGTGGAAAGTCGATACCTGCGCGCTGAGAGCTTGGTATTGCTGGCCATGCGAGTTGAACAGCGCGGCGATCGCCGTCGACACCTCGTCGGCGGCTGCGGTCAACACGTTTGTCGTGGTGGCGGCGGCGCTTAGGTTTGCCGCGCTCAGCGACGTACCAATCCCGGCCAATTGTGCGGCTGTAGTCGACACCCACTGGGGCGCAGCGACGACGAATGACATCCAAGCCTCCTCAGGCCGATGACCCCCTTTGGCGACGCAACCTATCAACGCACGCGTCAACCGCGACGGCAAATCGAAGAACTCGCGATGAGAAAAGCGAAAGCACAGTGAGGGCAACGTGGCTTAGGACGTCTGCGCACACTTGTGCCGCGATCAGCTGTGCCGCGCCCAGACCCTGGTCGTCGGATTGCACTCGATCAGGTAGCCGTCGTTCGACGCGGACATGGCGAACACCGGGATGTCTGGCCGGTTACACGAGCTCCCGACGGCGTGGACGCCGGTGGTGATCGGCGCTTTGCCCCACGTCCCGCCCTCGCACACCACCTGCTCGTTGCTCGTCTGGTCGTAGGCCAGCTTGTCGACGTCACTGCACACGCCGCCCAGCACGGGTGGTGCCGGCTTGCCGACCGTCGACGAAGGCGCGGTAACGGCCCGCGCCGGGTCCGCCCACGTCAGCCCCGACGGCGGATCCCCGACCCGGCTGGCCACCACCGGCACGCGCAGCACCGCCCCCTGCGCCCCACACTCGTTGCTCAGCACCGTCTCGGTTTCCACGCCGCGCAGCGTGCCGTCGGCCTGCGGCGCCAGCGACCAAGCCACCGTTTCCTGCTGGGTAGCTCCGGCGGGTCCGTTCGGTTGACGGCAGGCCACCCGCTCCTGCTGGGGCGCCCCCTGCCAGTACCCCGCGACGAACCGCAGGGTGTCGGTCTGGCCGCCGCTAGCGGCAACTATCTGGTGATTCGTGCCGTCCAGCTGGATTCCGGTGGCCGCACACCCGTTGGTGGTGCACACCGAATGGAACGCCCACCAGTCCGTGGTGGACCCGTCGTGCCGAATGCCCAGGCCGTTGCTGGTCTTCTTGGACCGGTCGTAGTCCAGGCGATAGGTGCCGTTGAGGACACGCATGCCGGTAGCCGCGACCGGCGCCGGAGCCGGAGCGGGCGGCGCCTCGGGGGCGGCGGGCCGGGCAGCCAGCGCGGGCTTCGGCTGCGGGGTGTCTGAGGGGTCGGGTTCGAACGAGTACAGGATTGACCAGGTTGCAGCCACCGCGATCAGCACCGCGCAGACCAGCGCGGCCGCCATCCGGGTCCGGGCCGACAACCTGCGGCCCAGCACCGCGACGACGCCCCGTTTCCCAAGCCCGCCCGCCGAATCGGTGTCGCCGCCGTCGTCGCATCCGTTTGGAAGTAGGGCACGGAAATCGGCGGCGAAGGCCCGGCATCGCTCGTACCTGTCGGCTGGGTCCTTGGCCAGGGCCCGGATGAACACCTCGTCGAGATACGCCAGCTCGGGTCGACGCTCGCTCAGCCGGGGCGGCTCGTCGTTGAGGTGCTGGCTGATCACCGCGATCGAGTTGGGGTGCAGGAACGGCGGCGCCCCGGTCAGCAGGTGAAACGCCGTGGCCGCCAACGCGTATTGGTCGGCGCGACCGTCGATGTTAGATCCCGTCAGCTGCTCGGGCGCCGCATAGGCGACGGTGCCGACCGCGACGTTGGTCTGGGTGATCCCGCTGATATCCCCCAGGTGCCGGGCGACACCGAAGTCGGCCAACAGGATTCGTCGCTCGTCGTCCTCGGGGTGGGTCAGCAGGATGTTTGCCGGCTTGACGTCACGGTGCAGCAGGCCGCGGTCGTGGGCGTAATCGAGTGCGCCCGCCACGGCGCTGAGGATGGCGCACACCTCATCCGCGGGCATGCCGTCGGAGTACTGCTCTTTGACGAGCCGGGACGCGTCGGTGCCTTCGACGTAGTCCATCGAGATCCACAGTTTGCCGTTGAATTCGCCGCGGTCGTGCACTCCCACGATGTGCGGGTGCCAAAGCGTGGCGGCCAGGTCGGCTTCCCGGTTGAACCGCTCGCGGAACTCTGTGTCGGCCGTGATCGCTTCGGCCAGAACCTTGATCACGTCGCGGCGGGGCAGTCGGGGATGCAGGGCCAGATACACCTCGGCCATGCCGCCGACACCCAGCTGACGAAGGATGGTGTACCCGGCGAATGCCGCGCCGCGGGACAGTCCGGCGGCCGGCTCGACGACGGCCGCGGCCTCGGGCTCCGACGGGGCCGGCGCCGGGTTCGCGGGCGCGCTCGGTCCCGGTGCCGCGCGGCGGCGCAGGTGAGCGACGGTCGCCGACGGCAAGGCCTGGAAGCCCGCCCGCAGCGCGGCGCGCGCCTGCCGCGGGTTGGTCAGCAGCCGTCGACCGGCGTGCAGGCGCCGGGTGGCGCCGCTCTGGTCGTCCATAGCTGTTCCCCTCTGATGCTTGCTGGCTGTCGCGGCCTGGGCTCGGGCTCGGCGACATCGCGATACGCCGAGGACCTAGAGTTGTCCGCTCGGCCGTACAGACATTCCCCTACCGTCGAATCATGCCGGAAGTTGGCCCGTCGCTGGCGAAATAACAGTTATGTAGCAGCTGTGAGTGACTGAACCGAAACATAGCGGATTCACAGCTGCGTCACACAGAGCTCACTCAGGCTTTCCACCGATACTGTTCTGGTGAGTCGACCAGCCCCGCCCGCGCTGACCATCCGACACGACGGTACCCAGCTTTCGTTCGCTCCCGGCTACGAGGTGATCATCGGCCGGGACCTGCACGCCGATCTGCGCATCCCAGACCCGCGTATCTCGCGGGCACACCTGGTGCTGCGATTCGACCAGGGCCGATGGCTGGCGATCGACAACGGCTCACTGAACGGGACCTACGTCAACGGCTACCGGATGCCGGTGGTGGACATCCACGACGGCCAGAGCATCAACGTCGGGAATCCGGCCGGACCACGGCTGACCTTCGAGATCGGGCAGCAGCGCGGATCGACCACCCGCCCGCCCGTCGCCAAGCCCAGAACCGCCCACGACAGCGGGCCGCCCACCTTGGCGTGGACGACCACGCCGCCACCGCCGCGCCCAGCGGCTGTGCCGCCGCGCGGACCGGTGCATCCGGCGCCGCCCCGACCGACGCCACGGCGCCCGCAGCGGCAACCCGTACCGTTGCCGCCCGCCGACGAAGTCACCTCGGTCAACATCCAGCCGGAACGGGCCGAGATGACCGAGATCGACATCAAGTCGGCAGACGTGTCGAGTCTGGCCACCCGAATGGTCCGGATTTTGGCGCCCCGGGTTGCCGGCGCATCCGGGTCCGCGAAGGCGGCCGGCACCCTGACGATCGGCCGGGCCAACGACAACGACATCGTCGTCTCCGACGTGCTGGCATCCCGACAGCACGCGGTCCTGCGGGACACGCCGTTGGGCACCGAGATCCAGGACCGCAGCATCAACGGAACCTTCGTCAACGGCACCCGGGTCGGATCGGCGATCCTGTCCAAGGGTGACGTCGTCACCATCGGCAACGTCGACTTGGAGTTCCGCGACGACACCCTCGTTCCACGCAGTGAAACCGCCACGCGCACAGGCGGTTTGGAAGTTCGAAGCGTCAACTACACGGTAGACAACGGCAAGCGGCTGCTGGACGGCATTTCCCTGGTGGCCCGGCCGGGAACACTGACCGCGGTGATCGGGGGGTCCGGCGCCGGCAAGAGCACGCTGGCCCGGCTGATCGCCGGCTATGCCCGCCCAAGCTCCGGCTCGGTCACCTTCGAGGGCCACGACATTCACGCCGAGTACGCGTCGCTGCGCAGCCGGATCGGGATCGTCCCGCAAGACGACGTGGTGCACCGCCAGCTCACCGTCAACCAGGCATTGGGGTACGCCGCCGAACTCCGGCTGCCGCCCGACACCAGCAAGTCAGACCGGGCCCGGGTGGTCACGCAGGTGCTCAAGGAACTGGACCTGACCAAGCACGCCGAAACCCGGGTGGACAAGTTGTCCGGCGGGCAGCGCAAACGGGCCTCGGTAGCGCTGGAGCTGCTCACCGGGCCGTCCTTGCTCATCCTGGACGAGCCGACGTCGGGCCTGGACCCCGCGCTCGACCACCAGGTGATGACGATGCTGCGTCAGCTCGCCGACGCCGGGCGGGTGGTCATCGTGGTCACGCACATGCTGTCCTACCTCGATACCTGCGACCAGTTGCTGCTGGTGGCGCCGGGCGGCAAGACCGCGTACTGCGGTCCGCCCGACCAAATCGGTGAGGCGATGGGCACCACCAACTGGGCCAAGATCTTCAGCCAGGTCGGCGCGGACCCGGACGAGGCCAATCGTCGCTTCCTGGCCCAGAACGAAGCGCAGAGCCTGCGGCAGCCGGCGGCCGGCGCCGCCGAGCCGGCGGACCTTGGTGAACCGGTGCACACCAGTGTGCGACGGCAGATCTCGACCATCGCGCGGCGGCAGGTCCGCCTGGTCGTCGCCGACCGGGCGTACTTCATATTCTTGGCCGTGTTGCCGTTCATCCTGGGTTCGTTGTCGCTAACGGTGCCGGGCAGCAACGGGTTTCGGGTCCCTGGGCCGGATGCTGGCACGCCCGACGAGGCCGCGCAGATCCTGGCGCTGCTGCTGCCGGCTGCCGCGTTTATGGGGACCGCACTGACGATCCGCGACCTGGTCGGCGAGCGGGCCATCTTCCAGCGCGAGCAGGCGGTCGGGCTGTCGACGACGGCTTATCTGCTGGCCAAGACGGTGGTGTTCTGCGGCTTCGCCGTGGTGCAGTCGGCGATCATCACCGCGATCGTCGTGATCGGCAAGGGCGCGCCCACGCGCGGTGCAATCCTGCTGGGCCACTCGACGTTCGGGGCTTCGGTGGAGTTGTTTTTCACCGTGGCCGCGACCTGTGTCGCCTCGGCCATTCTGGGCCTGGCCATCTCGTCGCTGGTGCGCTCCAGCGAGCAGATCATGCCGCTGTTCGTGGTGACGGTCATGGCGCAGCTGGTGCTCTGCGGCGGGATGGTCCCGGTGACCGGCCGGCTCGGGCTCAATCAGCTGTCCTTCGCCACGCCCGCGCGGTGGGGCTATGCGGCGGCGGCGTCGACGGTCGATCTGCGCCACCTGGTGCCGGGTTCGCTGGTGTCCCAGGACCGATTCTGGGAGCACACGTCAAAGAGTTGGCTGACCGACATGGGCATGCTGGCCGGTTTGTCGCTGTTCTACGCCTGCTTCGTGCGGTGGCGGATCCGGTTGCGTCGTTAGAGTGAGACCATCCACCCGCCCAAGCACGAGACATTCGACCTCGCTGCCCGCACCAACACGGACCCCAAGGGAATCGTGCGGGCGGTCGACGAGTACGTCCTGCAGCCCTGGGGTCTTTACCTCGCCCGGCCGACGCCCGGCCGCGCCCAGTTCCACTACCTCGAATCGTGGTTACTGCCGGCGCTGGGCTTGCGGGCCACGGTATTTCACTTCAATCCGGGCCACGAGCGCGACCACGATCACTACCTGGATATCGGCGAGTACACCCCCGGCCCGACGGTGTGGCGCTCGGAGGACCACTACCTCGACATCGAGGTGCGCACGGGCCGCGGCGCCGAACTAGCCGACGTCGACGAGCTTTTCGCCGCCGTGCGGCAGGGGCTGCTGGCGCCCGACGTGGCCGAGCTGGCGGTGCGGCCCGCCTCGGCGGCGATCGACGGGCTGGCCCGCAACGGCTACGACTTGTCCCGCTGGCTCGATTCGCAGGACATGCGGCTCACTTGGCGGCAGGCGTGACCGGCGACATGTGTCGGCGCACCAGCGTGCGCCAGCGGCGCTGCCGGTACCGGTAGATCCCGTTCGCGACCGCCACCACCACGCCCGTCATCCTTCCGGCGTCGATGTCGACGGTGTCGCTGTATCGGCAGGAATGCGTGTCGATCGGTTCGACGTGCAGGGTGTGGTTCCAGGCCTTGAGCAGGCCGCCGTGTTCGTTGGTGCGGATGGTTCCGCTGTCTTCATCGACCTCGACGACGTTGATGGTGTGCCGGTAGGCCGGGATGACGTGGAAGGCCAACAGCCATCCGGTGCCGGACTCGCCGAGCCGCAATGCCTCGGTGCGTCCCGCCAGTGACGGGAACCCGAACAGACCCTTGCAGACGTAGAGGAACGTGGCAGGCGACAGCATCGCCGACCAGACGCGGTCGGCGCTGGTGGGCAGGACGGTTTCGACGTGAACGGTGCGCATCGCGGACTCCTTCTTAGGGCAACCTAATTTTGCTAGGGTCGGCGTCGGATGACTACTCGCTTTTGCACGGGAGTTTTGCGATCGCACCGACCGACCGATTTCGGCAACGTAAGCAGCCCAAACAGGAGCGGGCCGCCGAGACCAGGCAGCGTGTCCTGGATGCGGCGGCTCAGGTTTTCGCCGAGCACGGCTACGCGGCTGGCACCACGAACCGGATCGCCGAGCGGGCCGGGGTGTCGATCGGCTCGGTCTACCAATACTTTCCCAACAAGGACGCCGTCCTGCGCGCGTTGATGGACGCGCACGTGGATGCCGGCGCGCGGCTGCTCACCGAGCGGTTGTCGGACGGCTTGCCGAACCGTCTCGACGACATGCTGCGTTTGTTCGTACGGGCGGCGATCGACAATCACCGGGACAATCCCCGCCTGCACCGGGTGTTGTTCGAGGAGGCACCGCGGGCGCCGGAGTTTCTCGACCGGTTGCATGAGTTGGAACGGTTCAGCGTGGATACGGCCGCGCGGTTGCTCGAGCAACATCCCGAAGTGCGCGCCGATAGCCGGTTGAACGCGCAGGTTGTCGTGGCGACGATCGACTCGCTGGTGCACCGGCTGGTCACCAGGGCCGATTTCGGGTCCGGTCCGGTGGACTTCGGCGAAGTCGAAGACGAGATCGTTGCGCTGCTTACCGGCTATCTATCAGGGCATCCAGGTCGGCCAGCGCGCGGAGAGTGTCATTGAGGTGCGTGCAGGTGCTGGTGCCGACGAATTCGCCACGGATCCGGTCCCTGAGCTCGGTCAGCGTCATGCCCTGGATGCGGGCGGCACTGCCGAGGGCGGCGGGGCATTCCCGCCAGGGCAGTACTCGCACCTCGGCATCGACCGCGGTGATGGTCCGCGTCGCCGCGTCGACCGTGCCGACCACGGTGTATTCGTGCACGATCGTCTCGACCAGATCGTCGTCCATGTGCGAGTCGCGGAAGTGGGCGTCGAAGCCCACTGACTCGGCGCTCAGCGGCCACACGTCAAGCCGCCGGAACCGGCGCATCCCCCGTTCCCGAAGCGGATCGACGTCGTGCAGCCCGTGCAGCACCGGCGCCACCGGCCCGCGGCCGGTCGGGATCACGTCGTGTCGCCGGGTGTAGGCGATCAACGACGCATCCGGGGCGAAACCGGCGCAGATCCCGGCCATCCGGTCGGCGACACCCACCGGCATCTTTGTCTCGACGCCGTCGACGATCGCCGCGTGCTGCGTCGCGTATCCGGACACCAGCGCGGCGCCGACCCAATCGTCGAGCAGCAGGTGCAGCAGGGTGGCCCGCCGCACCTCCTCGGGAAACAGTTGGGCCATCTTCGTCCGGAAACCCGCACCGACCCGCAGGCCCAGTAGCGCGTCCAGATCGGCGTTGTCCGAACGGATGTCGTCGATGACGTGATCGGTCAGGTGCGCGGTGACCCGGAGCTCTGCCGCGCCGTCGGCCGATGCGTCCCGGGCCCGCAGATCGGCCAGCTTGCCGCGCGCTCCGTCCGGATGGGTGTCGATGGTGCTGGTGCGTCGCCGCCGCCCCGTTGTGAGCGGCGGCGCCTCGGCAACGACCGGCCGCCGCGGACCCAGGATGTTGCTGACGAACGGCATGGCCGACTCAGGGCTTCCAGCCGGTGGCGTCGGCCCATTCCCAGGCCTGGCGGTAGGCCTCGCGGAACCAGGGTTCCTTGGCCGTCACGTAGCGCACTGTGTCGCCGCGGGCGCTCGCGTCGGCCGCCCGCTTGACCTCCAGATATTTCTCCCGCACATCGGCATTGGCCTTGAGCCAGTCCACGAACAGCAGCGCGAATTGCTGATTCGGCCAGCCCGCGACGCGGATGTGCACGTTGGTCGGTCGTCCCGGGTCGGCGGAGGCGTGAATGCGCTTGTGCCACAACGCCGGATCGTCACTGTGGTCGAGGCCCGGAACGGTGCTGCGGGCATCGGATTTCGCGGCGTCCTGAGTGATGTGCTCGAGACGCGGATAGCCCGCGGACAGCAACGGTTCGACGAGTTCGTCAGTGACGTCCAAGGATTCGACGGTGACCTGGATGTCGATGACGTCCTTGGCGTCGAGGCCCGGCACGGCGGTTGATCCGATGTGGTCCACTCGCACCGCCCGGTGGCCGCAGGTGGTCCGCAGCCGGTTGACGATGCGTCGGGCCTGATCCGGCCAACTCGGGTCGGCGGGCACCACCCGCGCCGGCGCGTGGGCATGGGCGCGCTCGCTGAGGTTGTGCGCAAACGGGACGATCCGGTTGTGCCACACCTCGCGGGCCCGTTCGGTCAGCGCCTCCGGCGTGCCCGAATTGTCCAGCCAGATGTCGGCGACGGCCCGTCGCTGCTCGTCGGTGGCCTGCGCGGCGATCCTGGCCCGCGCGTCTTCTTCGGACATGCCGCGTTGGTCGACCAGTCGGCGCAACCGGAGTTCGACATCGGCGTGCACGATGACCACCAGCGGGAACAGCGGCGCCATGCCGGACTCCACCAACAGCGGAATGTCTTCCACCACAACGGCATCCGGGGACACCGCGGCGATGATCTCCGCGCGCCGCTGGGCAACCAGCGGGTGCACGATGCCGTTGAGCTTCTTGCGCTCGTCTTCGTTGGCGAAGGCCTTGGCTGCCAACGCCGGGCGGTCCAGGGACCCGTCGGGCTGCAGGATGTCCTCACCGAACGTTTCGACGAGCGACTTCAACCCCTCGGTGCCCGGCTCGACGACCTCGCGCGCGATGACATCACCGTCGACGATGATGCCACCGCACTCCGAGAACGTCTTGGACAGCGCCGACTTCCCGGCGCCGATACCGCCGGTCAGCCCGATGCGCAGCATCCGTGCGTGTTATGCGCTGCCGGCGAGCTTCTCCCGCAGAGCCGCCAGCTGGGCGTCGCTGGCCAGCGATCCACCCGCGGACTTCTCCGAGGAGCTGCTGCTCGAGGACGACTGGCCGCCGGCACCATGGTCGGCAGCCTCCGCCGCGGCGAACTTCTCCATCTGCGCGGTGTGCATCTTGTGCCGGCGCTCCGCCTCGGCGTAGCGGGCCTCCCACTCGTTGCGCTGGGCGTCGAAACCTTCCATCCACTCGTTGGTTTCGGCGTCGAAGCCCTCGGGGAAGATGTAGTTGCCCTGCTCGTCGTAGCTGTCGGCCATGCCGTACTTCGCCGGGTCGAACTCGTCGGTGTAGTCCTCGTTGGCCTGCTTGAGCGACAGCGAGATCCGGCGACGCTCCAGGTCGATGTCGATGACCTTGACCATCGCGTCGTCGCCCACGGCAACCACCTGGTCGGGCACCTCGACGTGGCGCTCGGCCAGCTCGGAGATGTGCACCAGACCCTCGATGCCCTCCTCGACGCGAACGAACGCACCGAACGGAACCAGCTTGGTGACCTTGCCCGGCACGATCTGCCCGATGGCGTGCGTGCGGGCGAAGTGGCGCCACGGGTCTTCCTGAGTCGCCTTGAGCGACAACGAAACCCGCTCGCGGTCCATGTCGACGTCGAGCACCTCGACGGTGACCTCGTCGCCAACCTGAACGACCTCGGACGGGTGGTCGATGTGCTTCCAGGACAGCTCGGAGACGTGCACCAGACCGTCCACCCCGCCCAGGTCGACGAACGCGCCGAAGTTGACGATGGAGGAGACCACACCCTTGCGGATGGTGCCCTTCTGCAGCTGGTTGAGGAATTCGCTGCGCACCTCGGACTGGGTCTGCTCCAGCCAGGCACGGCGGGACAGCACCACGTTGTTGCGGTTCTTGTCTAGCTCGATGATCTTGGCCTCGATCTCCTTGCCGATGTACGGCTGCAGGTCGCGCACGCGGCGCATCTCGACCAGCGAGGCGGGCAGGAAGCCGCGCAACCCGATGTCGAGGATCAGGCCGCCCTTGACGACCTCGATGACGGTGCCCTTGACGGCCTCGTCCTTCTCCTTGAGCTCTTCGATGGTGCCCCAGGCGCGCTCGTACTGGGCGCGCTTCTTGGACAGGATCAGGCGGCCTTCTTTGTCCTCTTTGGTGAGAACCAGGGCCTCGACCTCATCACCGACGGTAACGACCTCGTTGGGGTCGACATCGTGCTTGATGGAGAGTTCGCGGGCGGGGATGACCCCTTCGGTCTTGTAGCCGATGTCGAGGAGCACCTCGTCCCGGTCAACTTTGACGATGGTGCCTTCGACGATGTCGCCATCGTTGAAGTACTTGATCGTTTTGTCTATTGCTGCGAGAAAATCCTCGGCGGAGCCAATGTCGTTGACGGCTACTTGCGGCGAGGTGACGGCGGGACTCGGCATATTGTTGGGTTGCTCCGGACAGGGTTCATCGTAGGGACTTGGGACTTGAGTTATTGGTGTGACCCGCGATCGAGCGCAAACGGGTACCGGTCGAGGCTACTCGACTGCCTACACGCTGGACAAACTCGGTCGAAATCATGATCAGACTACCGGGTGCGCATTCGGGGTGGCGCGGGGGCTGTTTCCCTGGCTAGTTGACCGCCCAGCGTGAGCCCTATGTACCCGATTCACGCTGCTGAGGTGCATAAACCCCACGCTCGACGGGATCCGGCTACCGCCTTCGCCGCCCGACCGAGTCCGACACCAGCCCGCCGGGCATCAGCCACTGATCCGGCTCGCGACGGATGAATTCCGCGAGGGCGTCCGCGACGCGCTGCGACGTCTCCTGCACGGCGTCGCGCACGCTGTGGTCGTCCCCGCCCAGCGGCACATCGGCGGCGATCGGCTCGCCGAACACCGGTTCGCGCTGGTGCCTGCGCTGAAAGACCGCGCCCGGGACGATCAGCGCTCCGGTGCGCAGCGCCAGCAGCGCCGGTCCCGGACCGACCGGGCGCTTGATGCCGGCGAGGTCGACGTGGATGCCGGCGCTCGCCCCGCCCTGCGTGCCCTCGCGGGCCCGGAAATAGTCGCCGGCGATCGCGACGATCCGGCCCCGGCGCAGCGCGTCCGCCATGGCCGCGGTGATGCTGGCGCCGCCGGTGCGCTCGACGACGATCAGTTCCAGACCGGCCTTCTGCGCGCCACGATGGATCACCCACTGCATCAGCGCCCGCTGCCGGTTGGCGACCACCGTCGTCGGCAGCCCGTTGAGCGCGAGCACGATCGGCAGCGCCGCATAGGAACCCAGATGCGGGAACGCGACGATGACGCCGACACCGGCCGCTCGGCCGGCTTCGAGGGCGGCATGGATGGGGGACGGGTCAGCGATGCGGAACCGGCGCAGTGCGGCGTCGTGCGGTGCGGCAAGGAACCAGATCGCATCGTTGGCGTTGCGGACCAGCGCCCGGTACATCGCCTGGACCGGCCGCCACTTGCGGGACGAGAACTGCGCCGTCGGGTCCACGTTGTCGCGGAAGTCCTGCAACACGTGCAGGTGCTGGGCACGGCCGCGCCAGTACACCAGCCGCGCGACGACGGCTAACAGCGCGTCGGCGACCGGCGCCGGCAACAGACCGAATAGCCTCGAGGCGACGACCAGCGGATAGCGCAGCAGCGGCGGTCGCTGAGCCGGTTCCGACACCCGTGCAGTTTAAGTTCGCCGCCTAGTGCGCCGCAGCATCCCAACTGGGGCCGTAGCCCACCGACACCTCAAGCGGCACGTCCAGCGGGTACGCGCCGCCCATCTTGTCGCGGACCAGCGCCTCGAGTTGGTCGCGCTCGCCGGGCGCGACCTCGAACAGCAGCTCGTCGTGCACCTGCAGCAACATTCGGGACGTCAGCCCGGCCTGTTTGATCGCCTTGTCCACCTCGATCATGGCCACCTTGATCAGGTCGGCCGCGCTGCCCTGGATCGGGGCGTTCAGCGCCGCCCGCTCGGCGGCCTCGCGCACCTGCCGGTTGCTGCTGTCCAGCTCGGGCAGGTACCGCCGGCGGCCCAGCACCGTCGAGGTGTAACCGTCCTTGCGGGCCTGCTCGACCACCGCGAACAGGTAGTCCCGCACCCCGCCGAACCGGTTGAAGTACTGATCCATCTGGTCTTTGGCCTCTTCGGTGGAGATCTTCAGCTGCGCGGACAGGCCGTAGGCGCTGAGCCCGTAGGCCAGGCCGTAGGACATCGCCTTGACCCGCCGCCGCAGCTCGCCGGTGACTTCCTCGATCGGAACGCCGAAGGCGCGGGACGCCACGAATGAGTGCAGGTCCTCGCCGGTGTTGAACGCCTCGATCAGGCCGTCGTCGCGGGACAGGTGCGCCATGATCCGCATCTCGATCTGGCTGTAGTCCGCGGTCATCAACTCTTCGTAGCCGCGTCCCACGACGAATGCGTCGCGGATCTGCCGGCCGGCGTCGGTGCGGATCGGGATGTTCTGCAGGTTCGGTTCGGTCGAGGACAACCGGCCGGTGGCCGCGATGGTCTGGTTGAAAGTCGTGTGGATCCGGCCGTCGCCGGCCACCGAATTCAGCAACCCGTCGACGGTGACCTTGAGCCTCGTGACGTCGCGATGGGTCAGCAGGTGCTGCAGGAACGGGTGGCCGGTCTTGTCGAAAAGACCCTGCAGGGCGTCCGCGTCGGTGGTGTAGCCGGTCTTGGTGCGTTTGGTCTTGGGCATGCCGAGTTCGTCGAACAGCACCACCTGCAGCTGCTTGGGCGAGCCGAGGTTGATCTGTTTGCCGATCACGGCGTAGGCGGCCTCGGCGGCGTCGCGAATCTGATCGGCGAACTGGGACTGCAACTCGGTGAGCTTGGCCAGGTCGACCGCGATGCCGGCCTGCTCCATCTCGGCGAGCACCTGCTGCACCGGCAGCTCCATCTCGCCCAGCAGCGCGGTGGAATCGATGCGGGCCAGCTCGGCGTCCAGGGCGTCGGCCAGGTCGACGACGGCCCGGGCCCGCAGAATGCTGGTCTGCACCGCCTGCTCGTCCACCCCGTCGATGTCGTCGAGCAACGAAAGTTGTTGCTGTTCAGGGTTATCCGCCCGCAATTCGCGACGCAGGTAACGCAGCGAGAGGTCGTCGAGGGTGAAGCTTCGCTGTCCCGGCCGCACCAGGTAGGCGGCCAGCGCGGTGTCGGAGGTGATGCCGGCCAGGGTCCAGCCCCGCCCGGTCAGGTCGTGGATGGCCGCCTTCGCCTCGTGCAGGGCCTTGGGCTTGTCCGGGTCGGCCAGCCAGGCGGCCAGCGCGGCGTCGTCCTCGGGTGTCAGCGTGGCGGTATCGAGGTAGGCACCCTCCCCGTCGGCGGCGGCGATGGCCAGCGCGGTGGCATCACCGCCGTGCGGCAGGTGGGTGCCCACCACCGTCAGCCCCGACCGACGGCCGTCACCGGCGTGCTCGGCCAGCCACCGGCCAACGGTGCCTGGTTCCAGCGCCCCGCCGCGCACGTCGAACCCCTCGTCCACCTCGGGTTCGACGGCGGCGAGCGTGTCGAAGAGCCGGTCCCGCAGGACGCGGAACTCGAGGTCGTCGAAGAGCCGGTGGATGTGGTCGCGGTCCCACGGCTGCAAGCGCAGGGTGTCGGGGGTCTGCGCCAGCGGCACATCCCGCACCAGTTCGGTGAGGTCCCGGTTCAGCACGACGTTGGCGACATGGGCACGCAGCGCGTCGCCGACCTTGCCGCGCACCGAGTCGACGTTGTCGACCAGGGATTGCAGCGACCCGTATTCGATGATCCATTTCGAGGCGGTCTTCTCCCCCACCCCGGGGATGCCCGGCAGGTTGTCGCTCGGGTCGCCGCGCAGTGCTGCGAAGTCCGGGTACTGCTTGGGGGTCAGACCGTATTTCTCGACGACGGCCTCCGGGGTGAACCGGGTGAGCTCACTGACGCCCTTGCGGGGATAGAGGACCGTCACGTCGTCGCTGACCAATTGCAGTGAGTCGCGGTCGCCGGTGACCACCAGCACCCGGTAGCCCTCGCCCTCGGCTTGGGTGGCCAGCGTCGCGATGATGTCGTCGGCCTCGAAACCCGGCTCGGCCAGCACGGTAATGCCCAGTGCGCCAAGGACTTCCTTGGTGATGTCGATCTGGCCGTGGAACTCGTCGGGCGTCGAGGACCGGTTGGCCTTGTACTCCGGGTAGCGCTCGGAACGGAACGTTTGCCGGGACACGTCGAACGCCGCCGCGATGTGCGTGGGCGCCTCGTCGCGCAGCAGGTTGATCAGCATTGCGGTGAACCCGTAGACCGCGTTGGTGGTCAGCCCGCCGCGGGTCTTGAAGTTCTCCGCGGGCAGCGCGTAGAACGCCCGGAAAGCCAGCGAGTTGCCATCCAGCAGCATCAGCGTCGGTTTTGTGGATTCTGCGCTCTTCGAAGGCGGGGCACTCACGGCTCACACTCTAGGCACCCGGTGCGACGCTCTCCGCGGCGCCAGAACTGGAACACGTTTCAGTTTTGTGCTCGGGCTGGGTACGCTGAGCCGGTGCCAGAGGTCACTTACCAGCAGCCGGCGATCGACGGGTGGTTCGCCACCGACGACGCCGGAAACCCTTACCTGATCGGCAGCAAGTGCCCCGCGTGCGGCACCTATGTGTTCCCGCCGCGGGAGAACAACTGCCCCAACCCGGCGTGCGCGAGCGACTCACTAGAGTCCGTCGCCTTGTCGCGTCGCGGCAAGCTGTGGAGCTACACCGAGAACCGCTATCCGCCGCCTGCGCCCTACCCCGCGCAGGAGCCGTTCGAACCGTTCGCCATCGCCGCCGTGGAGCTGGCCGACGAGGGACTCATCGTGCTCGGCAAGGTGGTCGAGGGCACGCTCGCGGCGGATCTGAAGGTGGGCATGGAGATGGAGCTGACGATCATGCCGCTGTTCACCGACGCGGACGGTGTTGAACGCTTGGTGCACGCGTGGAAGGTCTCATCATGAGTAGTCCGGAGCCTTTGTACATCCTCGGCGCGGGCATGCACCCGTGGGGCAAATGGGGCCGGGACTTCACCGAATACGGCGTCGTCGCCGCCCGCGCGGCGCTGGCCGAGGCCGGCTTGGACTGGCGACAAATTGAGCTGGTCGCCGGGGCCGACACGATAAGGAACGGCTACCCCGGTTTTATCGCCGGGTCGACCTTCGCGCAGAAGCTCGGGTGGAACGGCGTGCCGGTCAGCTCCAGCTACGCCGCGTGCGCCAGCGGTTCGCAAGCGCTGCAGAGCGCCCGGGCCCACATCCTGGCCGGCTTCTGCGACGTCGCACTGGTGATCGGCGCCGACACCACACCCAAGGGCGCGTTCGCGCCCGTCGGTGGGGAACGCAAGAACGACCCCGACTGGCAGCGCTTCCACCTGATCGGCGCGATGAACCCGGTGTACTTCGCGCTGCTCGCGCGGCGCCGGATGGATCTGTACGGCGCGACGTCGGAGGACTTCGCGCAGATGTCCAGCTGCCGCAACGGGTCGCTCACCACCGGACTGGCCAGCACGTCCTCGATCGAGGACTCCTTGCGGTAGCGGGCATTCGGGTTCTGCAGCCCGTGTTGGGAGTTCTTCACCTTCACCTGCGCGAAGTCCTCCGACGTCGCGCCGTACAGATCCATCCGGCGCCGCGCGAGCAGCGCGAAGTACACCGGGTTCA
>NZ_LZKQ01000284.1 GCF_001668675.1 Mycobacterium asiaticum
AGCGGTCCGAGGCCGGCATGGTCACCGACCCGGTCACCTGCCGTCCGGACAACACATTGGCCCAGGTCGACGCGCTGTGCGCCCGGTTCCGGATCTCCGGATTGCCGGTCGTCGACGACGACGGCGCGCTGGTCGGCATCATCACCAACCGCGACATGCGCTTCGAGGTCGACCAGTCACGGCAGGTCGCCGAGGTGATGACCAAAGCGCCGCTGATCACCGCCCAGGAGGGCGTCAGCGCGTCGGCGGCACTAGGCCTGCTGCGTCGCAACAAGATCGAGAAGCTGCCGATCGTGGACGGCCACGGCCGGTTGACGGGGCTGATCACGGTCAAGGACTTCGTCAAGACCGAGCAACACCCGCTGGCCACCAAGGACAGCGACGGCCGGCTCTTGGTGGGCGCCGCCGTTGGGGTCGGCGGCGACGCCTGGGTGCGCGCCATGATGCTGGTCGACGCCGGGGTCGACGTGCTGGTGGTCGATACCGCGCACGCCCACAACCGGCTGGTGCTGGACATGGTCAGCAAGCTCAAGCTCGAGGTCGGTGACCGCGTCGAGGTGGTCGGCGGCAACGTCGCCACCCGCTCGGCCGCCGCGGCGCTGGTCGATGCCGGCGCCGACGCGGTCAAGGTGGGCGTGGGCCCGGGCTCGATCTGCACCACCCGAGTTGTGGCAGGGGTAGGGGCGCCACAAATCACCGCGATTCTGGAAGCGGTCGCGGTGTGCCGCCCGGCGGGTGTGCCGGTGATCGCCGACGGCGGACTGCAGTACTCCGGTGACATCGCCAAGGCGCTGGCCGCCGGTGCGTCGACCGCGATGCTGGGCTCGCTGCTGGCCGGCACCGCCGAGGCGCCCGGCGAACTGATCTTCGTCAACGGCAAGCAGTACAAGAGCTACCGCGGCATGGGGTCGCTGGGCGCCATGCAGGGCCGCAACGGGACGAAGTCGTTCTCCAAGGACCGCTACTTCGCCGATGACGCGCTTTCCGAGGACAAGCTGGTGCCCGAGGGCATCGAGGGCCGAGTGCCGTTCCGCGGTCCACTGGGATCGGTGATCCACCAGTTGACCGGTGGCTTGCGCGCCGCGATGGGCTACACCGGCGCGCCCACCATCGAGGTGCTGCAACAGGCGCAGTTCGTCCGGATCACGCCGGCGGGGTTGAAGGAGAGTCACCCACACGACGTCGCCATGACCGTCGAAGCGCCCAACTACTACGCCCGATAGAGCGCGCGGACATCGAAATGGTCGAGATCGGCATGGGCCGCAGCGCCCGTCGCACCTATGAGCTCAGTGACATCAACATCGTGCCGTCGCGGCGCACCCGCTCGTCGCAGGATGTGTCCACGGCCTGGCAGCTGGACGCCTACCGGTTCGAGATTCCGGTACTGGCCCATCCGACCGACGCCCTGGTGTCCCCGGAGTTCGCCATCGAGCTGGGCCGGCTCGGTGGGCTGGCGGTGCTCAACGGGGAGGGGTTGTACGGACGGCACGCCGACGTCGAGGCCAAGGTCGCCCAGTTGGTCGAGGCCGCCACCAAGGAGCCCGAGCCGTCGGCGGCGATCCGGCTGCTGCAGGAGCTGCACGCCGCCCCGCTGAACCCCGACCTGCTCGGCGCCGCGGTGGCCCGCATCCGCGAGGCCGGCGTCACCACGGCGGTACGGGTCAGCCCGCAGAACGCGCAGGCGCTGACCCCGGTGCTGGTGCAGGCCGGTGTCGACCTGCTCGTCATCCAGGGCACCATCGTGTCGGCCGAGCGGGTGGCCAGCGACGGGGAGCCGCTCAACCTCAAAACCTTCATCTCCGAACTCGACATCCCCGTCGTCGCCGGCGGCGTGCAGGACCACCGCACGGCCCTGCACCTGATGCGCACCGGCGCGGCGGGGGTCATCGTCGGCTACGGCTCCACCCAGGGCGTCACCACCACCGACGAGGTGCTGGGCATCAATGTGGCGATGGCCACCGCGATCGCCGACGCCGCCGCAGCGCGCCGCGAATACCTCGACGAGACCGGTGGGCGTTACGTCCACGTGCTGGCAGACGGGGACATTCACAACTCGGGTGAGTTGGCCAAGGCGATCGCCTGCGGGGCGGACGCGGTGGTGCTCGGTACGCCGCTGGCCGAATCCGCCGAGGCGCTCGGCGACGGCTGGTTCTGGCCGGCCGCCGCCGCGCATCCCTCGTTGCCCCGCGGGGCGTTGCTCCAGATCGCCGTCGGTGAGCGGCCGCCGCTGGAACGGGTGCTCAACGGCCCTTCCGACGACCCGTTTGGCACGCTGAACCTTGTTGGGGGACTTCGCCGTTCGATGGCCAAGGCCGGATACTGCGACCTCAAGGAATTCCAGAAAGTCGGGTTGACGGTAAGCACCTAGGGGTGCTGTTCAGTCCCGGTGTAAAGCCGGTCATACTGCAGCAATGCAGCCTGATTATGACGTCCTGATTATCGGTTCGGGATTCGGCGGCAGCGTCAGCGCGCTGCGGCTCACCGAGAAGGGTTACCGGGTCGGCGTGCTGGAGGCCGGCAAGCGCTACGCCGACGACGAATTCGCCAAGACCTCGTGGGAGCTGCGCAAATTCCTGTGGGCGCCCAAGCTGGGTTGCTACGGCATCCAGCGCATCCACCCACTGAAGAACGTGATGATCCTGGCCGGTGCCGGGGTGGGCGGGGGTTCGCTGAATTACGCGAACACGCTGTACATCCCGAACGACCCGTTCTTCAACGACCCGCAGTGGCGCGACATCACCGACTGGCGGTCGGAGTTGATGCCCCACTACGAACAGGCCCAGCGGATGCTCGGGGTGGTCTACAACCCGACGTTCACCGACGCCGACCGCATCGTCAAAGAGGTCGCCGACGAGATGGGTTGCGGTGACACCTTTGTGCCGACACCGGTCGGGGTGTTCTTCGGCCCGGACGGCACCAAGACACCCGGCGAAAAGGTGCCCGACCCCTACTTCGGCGGCGCCGGGCCCGAGCGCACCGGCTGCCTGGAATGCGGCTGCTGCATGACGGGCTGCCGCTACGGCGCGAAGAACACGCTGTTGAAGAACTACCTCTATCTCGCGGAATCAGCTGGGGCTGAAGTCATTTCGATGACGACGGTAAAGAACTTCGAGCAGCGCTCCGATGGGGTTTGGGAGGTGGCGACCGTGCGGACCGGGAGCTGGCTGCGCCGCGACCGCCGGACCTACACCGCCAATCACCTCATTCTCGCCGCGGGCACCTGGGGCACCCAGCACCTGCTGTTCAACATGCGCGACAAGGGCAAGTTGCCGCGGTTGTCCAAGCGGCTGGGCGTGCTGACCCGAACCAACTCCGAGTCGATCGTCGGCGCCGCCCGGCTCAAGGTGTCGCCGGACCTGAATCTGACACACGGCGTGGCGATCACGTCGTCGATCCACCCCAGTTCCGACACGCATGTGGAACCGGTCCGCTACGGCAAGGGCTCCAACGCCATGGGGCTGCTGCAGACGTTGATGACCGACGGTTCCGGCCCGGAGGGTACCGACGAGCCGCGGTGGCGCCAGCTGATCCGGCTGGCCCGCGAGGACCCGAAGGCGATCATCCGGCTGCTCAACACCAAAGAGTGGAGCGAGCGCACCATGATCGCGCTGGTCATGCAGAACCTGGACAACTCGATCACCACCTACACCAAGCGTGGCAAGCTCGGCATCCGCTGGTACACCAGCAAGCAGGGCCACGGCGAGCCGAACCCGTCCTGGATTCCGGTCGGCAACGAAGTAACCCGCCGGATCGCCAAGAAGATCGACGGCGTCGCCGGCGGTACCTGGGGCGAGTTGTTCAACATCCCGCTGACCGCGCACTTCCTGGGCGGGGCGGCGATTGGGGACAGCCCGGACAACGGTGTGATCGACCCCTACCACCGGGTCTACGGCTACCCGAACCTCTACGTAGTTGACGGAGCGGCGATCTCGGCGAACCTGGGCGTCAACCCGTCGCTGTCGATCACCGCGCAGGCCGAACGGGCCGCCGCGCTGTGGCCCAATAAGGGTCAGGATGACTTGCGGCCCAAGCAGGGTGAGCCCTACCGCCGGCTGGATCCGATCGAGCCGGAGCACCCGGTGGTGCCCGCCGACGCGCCCGGCGCCTTGCGCCGGTTGCCGATGGAGGAAATCGCCCCGACGGCCGACGCGAGTTAGGCCGACCCTCAGCCCGCCAGGGCCAGCGGTGCCCCGCTGACGACCCGGCTGTGCCGGCCGTGCACGTCGACGGGGATATCGCCGATCAGGGTGACCCGGTGCATCAGCCGGTACTGGTCGTCGTAGTCGTCGACCGCGCGGTGCTGGGTGGCGCGGTTGTCCCAGATGGCGACGTCGCCGGGCCGCCAGTTCCATCGAACAGTGTTCTCCGGCAACGTGATTCGCCGCTGCAGCAGCTCGAACAGTGCGTTGGACTCGGCGCTGTCCAGGCCGACGAAGCCACGCACGAAGTTGCCGGCCACCAGCGTGCGCTCACCGGTTTCCGGGTGGACCCGCACCACCGGATGCTCGGTGCGGAAATCGGGCTTTTCGAACGCCTGCCGGAACGCCCGCTGCAGGTCGCTGACCGGTGTGGTGGACGCGCTGTCCACGTAGTCGTAGCGGTTGGTATGCAGCGCCCACAAATTTTCAACCAGGCACTTCAGCGGCTCGGGCAGCGCCGTGTACGCCGCGGCGGTGTTGGCCCACAGCGTCGACCCGCCGTAGCTGGGCAATGTAATCGCACGCAGGATGGACGCCGCCGGGTAGTTCGCGGCGAAGGTGACGTCGGTGTGCCAGCGGGTGGCCTTGCCCAACTCGGAGTTGATCGGGGTGATGATCGGGGTGTCCGCCGCCAGGGCGGCGGCAGCCGGATGACCGATCGGGGTGCCCAGCAGCGCCGCGAATTCCAGCTGTTCGGCGTCGTCGAGATGATGCTGGTCGCGGAAGAAGATCACCTTGTGGGCCAGCAGGGCCGCGCGAATCTCTTCGACCGCGGCAGCGGGGAGGTCACCGCCTAGGCGCACTCCGCTGACCTCGGCGCCGATGCGGCTGCCGAGCTGGTGCACAGCTATCAGGTCTGCCATTGTTCTCGTCCTTCTGAAAGGGGTGTAGTCATCCGACTACGGTTGGAGTGTAGTCAGTTGACTACGCCACGACAAGGGGCGGCTCCCAATCGCGCCGAGCGTGGGTCATACGCAGCTGAAACCCGCTCGGTGCATCCACACGGCCCACGTTCGACGCGGGCTTCAGACCAGTTACCGTTGGCGGGTGACTACACCGTCGGCAAACGCCTCGCGCGGCCCGATTCCCACCGGGCGGGAAGAGGTGGCGGCCGCGGTCCTGCAGGCGGCGGCCGACCTGTTTGCCGAGCGAGGCCCGGCCGCGACGTCGATCCGCGACATCGCTGCCCGCTCAAAGGTCAATCACGGCTTGGTGTTTCGTCACTTCGGCACCAAGGAACAGTTGGTCCGCGCCGTGCTGGATCACCTGGGCGCCGAGCTGACGACGCTGTTGCATTCGGATGCCGAGTCCGAAGTTGTGGATCGGGCGATGGACCGCCAAATGCGAGTGTGGGCCCGGGCTCTGCTCGACGGGTACTCGGCCGAGCAACTGAAGACCCGCTTTCCCAACGTCGTCCCGCTGCTTGACTATGCCCGCACGCGTCACGACAAAGAGTCCGACGCGCGGCTGGCCGTCGCGAATGCCCTTGCGCTGCGACTGGGTTGGCGCCTGTTCGAACCGATGCTGCGCTCGGCGACCGGGCTCGACGAGCTGACCGACGCCGATCTGCGGCAGGCGGTGATCGATGAGGCGACCCGATTGATCGAACCGCACTGAGTGGTCAAGTAGGGTGCGCGGGCGATGAGAATTCTGATCCTGACCGACAATGTGCACGCCCACGCGGTCGCGGCTGAACTGCAGGCCAAGTACGACGACGTCGACGTCTTCCAGACTCCGATCGGGCAACTGCCGGGTGTGCCGCGGCTGGACGTCAAGGAGCGCACGGCCGACATCGTCGAGAGCTATGGGCTGGTGCTTTCGCTGCACTGCAAGCAGAAGTTCCCGGACGCACTACTCGACGGAGTGCGGTGTGTGAATGTGCACCCAGGCTTGAATCCCTATAACCGCGGCTGGTTTCCGCAGGTTTTCTCGATCATCGACGGGCAGAAGGTCGGGGTGACGATCCACGAGATGGACGACCAGTTAGACCACGGCCCGATAATCGCCCAGCGCGAATGCCCGATCGAATCCTGGGACACCTCGGGCAGCGTCTATGCCCGGCTGCTGGAGATCGAGCGCGAGTTGGTGCTCGAACATTTCGAGGCCATTCGCGACGGCAACTACACCGCCTCGCCGATGCCCGGCGAGGGAAACCTCAACCTGAAGAAGGACTTCGCCGAGCTCCGGCAGCTGGACCTCGGCGAACAAGGAACGTTCGGCCAATTCCTGAATCGACTGCGGGCGTTGACACACGACGACTATCGCAATGCATGGTTCGTCGACGAGAACGGGCGCAAGGTGTTCGTCCGGTTGGTGCTGGAGCCCGAGGAGGGCTGAGGCCCGGCAACCCACCCGGGACCCCCACCCGCCC
>NZ_LZKQ01000285.1 GCF_001668675.1 Mycobacterium asiaticum
CTACCGCCCCACCGACGCTGCCGGCCAGCCGGTGCTGGTGTATTTCCACGGCGGCGGCATGGTGATGGGCACCAACCACTCGTTCGAACCGCTGGCCCGGGCGCTGGCGTCGGCGTCCGGTGCGGTCGTCGTCGCCGTCGAATACCGGTTGGCGCCCGAATCGCCGCCGCCCGCCCAGTTCGACGACGCGTATGCGGCGACCGAGTGGGTTGCCTCGCACGCCAAGGAACTGGGTGTGGACGCCGGGCGACTCGCGGTGGTCGGGGACAGCACGGGCGGGTCACTGGCGGCCGGAGTGGCGCTGGCCGCCCGCGACCGTACCGGGCCGGCGATCTGCGCGCAGGTCCTGCTGTACCCCGGCCTGGACCGCGACATGAGCGCGCCGTCGATCACTCTGCTCGCCAACGCGCCAATGCTGTCCCGCGACGACATCGACTACCTGCACTCGCTGGCAGACATGGGTACCGACCCTTATCTCGTTCCGGCGTACGCGACCGACCTGAGTGGGCTGCCGCCGGCGATCGTGGTGACCGCGGAATGCGACCCGATCCGCGACTGGGGTGAACGCTATGCCGACCGGCTCCGCGACGCCGGCGTGCAGACCACGTGCACGCGTTACCCCGGGATGTATCACGGCTTCCTGATGCGGTCCGAGGCGACGGCCCGCGGCCGGCTGGCCATCGCAGAGACCGGCGCACTGCTGCGCGCAAAGTTCGAGAACCCCCTTCGCTTTTAGCGTCCCGGTCACCGGACAACCGGGCTCCGTGGCGTGCCAGTGCTGCGCAGAATCGCAGGGGAATCGCAGCGGCAGAAGGAGACAATTGATGCTCACCCAGGAGCGACGGTTGGAGCTGTCCGATGTCTTGCGGCCCGCCGCACCGCCCCGCGAGGTCGACAATGTCTACACCGACGACCAGCGTGAGCGGTTGCTCGATGTGGTGCGCACCGAGGGGCCGTGGCGGCTGATCATCTCGCAGCACTTCGCGTCGGCCGACGAACTCATCGCGACGATGAGCGGGTTGTTCCCGGAGGGCTACACCCCGTCGCTGGACCTCTTCCTCACGCCAACATTCCGGGGTTACCTCGCCAACTACGGTGCGGTGCTCTACCCGCAGCTGCACGACTGCTTCTACAACGCACGGTTTTTGGAGCTGGCCAAGAGCTATTGGAACGCCGAGTACGCCAAACCCCAACTGATGCTGTTCAACATCAACGGGCCGTGCGCGAATCGCGATCCGGGACACCTGGATTCACCCAGTTTCCGCGGTGTGCGGCACGAGAACGCCCCGACATGGCTGACCAGCGTGATGGGCAAATCCGGCCTGTTCACCGACTATCTGATCAAGATGGCTCAGGTCATCACCTGGTTCTCGCTGGACGGCAGCAGCGGCTTCACCTATTGGCCGGACGGCCCGCTGAAAGCGCCCAAGCGGGTGCTGCCGCCGATCTACAACCGGGGCGTGGTGGTGCAGAACGAGATGATGGTGCACCGCGGCGAGGCGAACGGGCCGTTGGAGCAACAGATTCCGGCCGGCCTGGCCTTCGACACCGTATTCACCGGCGACCCGGGCGACCGCGACCACTGGCTGCTGAAGAATGGCGAGGATGTGATCGCTCGCCACCACACCGACGAACTGCGGTTCCTGGTGCATTGGTCGGCCGAGGTGTTCTCCGACTTCGACGAACTGAAGAAGAACATGGAAGGCTCCGACGACCTGACCATCGAGAAAGCCATCGACATCATGGTCGACGACGCCGGCGCCCGGGGCATCAAGCTGGACATTCCCAGCGAGCCACTGCATGACGCGGCGTTCATCAGTGCGCTGAATGCGGCGTTCGACCTCGGCGGGCCGGCGGTCTACCCCGAGGAAGCGCCCATCAGCGCCTTCCAGCTGTAGCGCGCAGTATCCCCGCGAGCAGACGCAGAATCGCACTCAAACAGCGCTCCTCGTGCGATTCTGCGTCTGCTCGCGAATAGAGGCGACCAACCTACACACTGCTCGCGAAAGCTACCGGACCACCACACCGCTCGGGTCGCGCGGCACGCCGAGGTGCCGGTGCGACGGCGGCCGGCGGCCGCCGTCCTCGGTGATGCCATAACGTTCCGCCAACTCCGCGCCGATGAACGTCCGCCCGCTCAGCTCGGTCAGCTCGGGGTCCCGGTACAGCGCATCGATCAAATGCCCGGTGAACTCCGGTGTTTCGGCGTGCTCAGCGGTCGCGGCCAACGCCTCCGGATTCCCATCGAAGGCACCGCGCAATCGTTCGGTGAGCAGAATGCCCATCCAGATCGACACCGCCGCAACGCCCGTCCCACGGAAATCGACCGCCATGTCGGCGGCCATCTTGTCGACGCCGGCCTTTTGGGCCCCATAGGCAGGCCCATGCATGTAGCACACCGATCCCGGCGACGAGGTGAAGGCAATGAGGCCCCGACCGCGTGACACCAGCAGCGGCGCGGCATGCCAGGACGCCACGTAAGACGACCGCAGCCCGACATCCAACACGTCCGCCAACCCAAGCGACTTCTCCCAGAACGGTTTCGGGCTGACCAGTTCGCCGGAGATGACGGCGGCGTTGTTCACCAGCAGATCCAGGCCACCGTCGGCACGCACCCGGTCGAAGAATGCGGACACCGCGTCGTCATCGCTGTGATCGAGTCGAACCGCGACCCCACCCGGTGGGGCGTCAGTGATGGTGCGCCCGGTGCCATACACCCGCCATCCGGAAGCCGCAAGCGCCCAGGCGATACCGCGGCCGGCACCGCGGCTGGCGCCGGTCACCACCGCAACCGGAGCGTCAGAGTCCGTCAACGATCGCCAAATCCCCTGCCGCAATGGCGGCTTCGATCGACTCCCGCAGGGCCGAGCAGGCCAGGAACGGCCGCCGGTGGTGCCCGGCGATCCGGTCGGCGTCGCGACGCTCGGCACACTGCGCGGACGCCGCGGCGTTCCACTGCACGCTGGTCTGATTCCAGCTGCTCTTGCGCACCAGCACCGCGGCCCCACACGTGCCGCACGACACCGGCGCCATCGGCATGTCGTCGAGCCGGTTGTCGGTCCGCACCGAGAGCGTCACGACACCGAACCCGCCTTGGCGGCCATGTTCGCCTCGATCTGTTTCATCCACGCCTCGTACGGCCGGGTGGTGTCCAGCTCGAACTCGAAGCGATCCACCATGTCTGGCTGTACGTCGGCGGCGTCGACATAGAACTGCTGATACCAGCGCCGCAGCTGGTACACCGGGCCGTCCTCCTCGACGAGCAACGGGTTGTCGATCCGCGCCTTGTGACGCCAGATCTCGACGTCCTGCTCGAAACCCATCTTCACGTAGTCGCCGAGGCTGATCGCGGTCTGCATGGCCTCTTCCTCGGGCAGCGTCTCGGACTTCTTGACGATGATGCCGTATTGCAGCACAAAGGAATTGGCGTCGATCGGATAGTGGCAGTTGATCAGGACCGTCTGCTGGTCACCGTCTTCGTAGTGGTAGGTCAGATCGTCGATCATGAACGACGGGCCGAAGTATGAGGCCACCGAGGTGGTGCCGAGCATCTTCGAGCCCTCGCCACCCATATCCGGGCGCCCCTCGCCGTTCATGTACTGGGTAGCCACATGCCCTTCGAAGATGTTCTTGAAGTAGGTGGGCAGCGAGCCGTGGATGTAGAAGAAGTGCGCCATATCCACGACGTTGTCGATGATTTCGCGGCAGTTGCTGCCGACGACGGTGGTGTACCAGTGCCAGTCGGTCCACTCGTCGCTGCTGGCGCCCTCGATGCGCGGGATGGAAGCGTCCGGCGACGGCGGGTTGCCTTCGGGGTCGTTCCACACGAACAACATCCCGTCCTGCTCCATCGTGGTCCAGGTTTTCGTGCGGGCCGTGCGCGGCGTGCGCCGCGCATAGGGCACCTGCTTGCAGCGGCCGTCGCCGCCCCACCGCCAGTCGTGGAACGGACACGCGATCTCGTCGCCCTTCACCTCGCCCTGCGAGAGGTCACCGCCCATGTGCCGGCAGTAGCTGTCCAACACGTTGATCCTGCCGTCCCCGCTGCGGAAGACGACGAGCTTCTGGCCGAACGCGTTGATCGCGTGCGGCTTGCCGTCGCCGAAATCTCGGACCAGGCCCAGGCAGTGCCAGCCCCGGGCGAACCGGGTGGGCGCGGGCTGGGCTTCAATCAGCCGAATCTCGTCGGCCTCGGGCTGCGACGTCATAGCCATCATTCAACGCTTCCCAACCCGGCTTGGCGATCACTTGTTCCACTGATCAGGAAGCATCTTCCGCGCCCAAACCAGACCGGCCTAGCGTGAGAACCGTGACTGCACCCAGCGCGACGATCCCGTCCGGACTCGCCATCGCCGACACCTCGGTGGATTTGCTGGTGGTCGGCTCGGGCACCGGCATGGCCGCCGCGCTGACTGCCTATGAGCTGGGGCTTTCGGTGCTGATCGTGGAGAAGTCGTCGTACGTGGGAGGGTCGACTGCCCGCTCGGGCGGCGCCCTCTGGTTGCCGGCCGGGCCCGTCCTCCAGGAAGCCGGCGCGGGCGACACCGCCGCCAAGGCCACCAGCTACCTCGAGGCGGTGGTCGCCGGATCGGCCCCCGCACAGCGGTCCACCGGGTTTGTTCAACACGTGCCCGCGATGGTCGACATGCTGCGCCGCACCACCCCGCTGCGGCTGTTCTGGGCCCGCGACTACTCCGACTACCACCCCGAAGAACCGGGCGGCAGCGCGGCGGGCCGCACCTGCGAGTGCCATCCGTTCGACACCGCGATCCTGGGCCAGTACCGCACCCGCCTGCGGCCCGGGGTCATGGAGGCCGCAGTTACGATCCCGACAACGGGCGCCGACTACCGGTGGATGAATCTGGTTGCGCGCGTGCCGCGTAAGGGCATCCCGACATTCGGCAAGCGGATCGCCCAGGGCATGGGCGGGTTGCTGATCGGGCGGCGCTACGCCGCGGGCGGCCAGGGCCTGGCGGCCGGCATGTTCGCCGGGGTGATCAACGCCGGCATCCCGGTGTGGACCGGCACCACTCTTTCGCGCCTGCTGGACGACGGTGACCGGGTGACCGGCGCGGTGCTCAGCCACGGCGGCCGGGAGGTGACCGTCACAGCCCGGCGCGGCGTGGTGCTGGCCACCGGAGGCTTCGACCACAGCATGGACATGCGGTGGAAGTTTCAGTCGGAGTCACTGAAGCCGAATCACAGCCTCGGCGCCGACACCAATACCGGCGACGGAATCCGGGTGGCCCAGGAAATCGGTGCCGGCATCGACCTGATGGACCAGGCGTGGTGGTTCCCCGCGATCGCGCCGCTGCCCGGCAAAGCGCCGACGGTGATGCTGGCCGAACGGTCGCTACCGGGTTGTGTGATCGTGAACCAGCACGGTCGCCGGTTCACCAACGAGGCGTCGGACTACATGTCGTTCGGCCAGCGGTTACTCGAACTGGAGCGGTCCGGCAGTCCCGCCGAGTCGATGTGGATCGTCTTCGACCGGCAATACCGGAACAGTTATGTCTTTGGCGCCGAACTCTTCCCGCGGATGAAGGTGCCGCAAACATGGTTCGACGCGGGGATCGCCGCGCGTGCCGACACGCTGGCCGATCTCGCGGCGCAGATCGGCATTCCCACAACCGAATTCACCGAAACGATGCGCCGATTCAACGAAAACGCCGCCGCAGGCACAGATCCCGAGTTCCACCGCGGCGAGAGCGCCTACGACCGTTACTACGGCGACCCGACCATCAAACCCAACCCCAACCTGCGCCCGCTGACCAACGGACCGTTCTACGCGGTGAGAATGGTGTTGAGCGATTTGGGCACCTGCGGTGGACTCAAGGCCGACGAACGCGCGCGGGTGCTGCGCGAGGACGGCAGCGCGATCCCCGGGTTGTATGCCATCGGCAACACCGCCGCCAACGCGTTCGGCACTTCGTATCCGGGTGCGGGCGCCACGATCGCGCAGGGCCTGGTGTATGGCTACATCGCGGCGCGCGACGCCGCCAGAGACGCTGCGGGTTAATCGGCAGCGCGCTTGGCCTGGACCTGCTTCTCGACTTCGCGCCAATAGCCCGGGGTGGGCCGCGGTTTGCCGAATCCGCCTTTGGCGGCGTTCTCTATGATGGCCCCGGCCTCATCGATGTCCTTCATCAACTCCAGCGCGAATTCACGCTCGGCCGCGTAGTACTTGGCCGCCCAGCGCAGGGCCATCACCGAATACGCCCACGCGGGCTGGACCTCGGCGCCCTCGGCGTCCTCGACCGCCTTGCGGTACCGGGCTTCGGCGTAGGACACGTGTTCGGCCAGCAGCTCCTTGAGCCGGGTCGGGTTGCTCAGGTGGCCGAACGTAACCCGAAGCAGCATGCTGTGTTTGAGTACCGGCGGGTCCAGCGGCGCGTTGTTGGTCCAGTCGGTGATGGCGGCCATGCCCTCCGGGGTGATCTTGTAGAGGCGCCGGCTGCGGGTGCCCTCGTCGCGCTCGACGCGCGATGTCACCAACCCGAGGCTCTCCAGCTTCTTCAGCTCGGTGTAGATCTGGCTGTAGGACGGGCTCCAGTAGTAGAGGTCGACGCTCCAATCGATCCACTTCTTCAGGTCGTAGCCCGAGATTTCTTCCTCGTAGGACATCATGCCCAGCAACGCCCAGCTGGTGGCGGCCAGCGCCGACTTCACCTTGTCGCTGGGTGCGCCGGGTTCGCTCACTTCGCCAGGTTAACAACCCCCACCGCCGAATCGCCCAGGCACGGACCGCTGACCGGGACAATCACGGCTGCTCTATCGTGACGGGCATGGTGGATTCGTTTGCGTCGATGACTGATTCGTTGCCCATCTACGAGACGCTGGCAGCGTCGGTGCGCCGCTTGATCGACGCGACGATCCGCACCGAGGTCGACCACGACGTCATCGCCGACGCCACCGCCAGAATCGACAGCGTCACCGCGCAACTGAGCGCCGAGCTCATGCCGGGCACGTTCGGCCAGCGGGAAATCGACGACGGTCAGGGCATCGCATCCGGCAATGTCGTTATCGGCGTTCGTAATCCGTCGGCGCCGCCGTTGGTGGTTCACCACGAGGACGACGGATCGGTGTGGACCGAGTTCAATTTGGGCGCCGCGTTCGAAGGGCCCGTCGGGCACGTGCACGGAGGCGTGTCGGCGCTGATCCTCGACCACGTGCTGGGCGCCACGGCGCATCAGCCGGGCAAGCCCGCCTATACCGGGACGTTGACCCTGCGCTACCACAAACCCACACCGTTGCGGCAGCCACTGCGCGCGGACGCGTGGGTGGACAGGATCGAGGGCGTCAAGACGTTCGCGGCGGGACAGATCAGCGGTGAAGCGGGCGTAATGGTGTCGGCGGAGGGTATTTTCATTCATCCGCGCAGCTGAGCCGGGAACCGGGAAGGAAACCCTATGTCGAAGATGTTTGCGCTCGTCCTGGCCGCGGGCTGCTTCGCGGCCGCCGGATGGCAGGCCGCGGCGGCCGCACCAGCCTGCTTCTCCTCCGACGGCTGGCAACCGACATCATCCGGTGCCGGCATCGAAGTGTGGTATTTTCATGAGCCACAACATATTTCGACCGCTGAGCAGGTCACCGCGGTGGTGATCAAGAAGGACGGCAGCACCGAAACGCTGGACAGCACCATCGAGGCGGGCCAACAGGTGCACCGCTTCGAGTTTCCGGCCATTCCGCAATCCGCGGTCGCCGACGTCTTTTTCGACACCCCCGGCGGTCGGTGCCTGGTGGCCGCCCCCGGCAGTTAGGGCCGCTGGCCGTTCCCCAGGACCGCGGCGGGCGCCGGTGCGCCCCGGGCGATCACCACCGGCATGGACGTCGAAGCGTTGGTGCGCAGGATCGTGTGCACGACCTCGACGAGATCCTCGACCGGCATCAGCTGGCCCGGCATGCAGCCGCGCGACACCCACAGCGGGTAGGCCTGCATGGCAAGTTCGCGATCCCACCCGGCGTTCATCCCCGTTTGGGCCTCGCCCTCTCCGCCGGCGCACTCGCCGACGACGAGATTCGTGAACCCGATCCCTGGGTGTTCGGCGCGCCACGCCTCGACCAGCCGCTCCAGCGCCGCCTTGCTGACGCCGTATGCGCCGAGGCCCGGCCACGGCGGACCGAACGTGCCCGCATCCGACGACAGGTACACCACCTTGCCCGCTGACGCCGACAGATGGCCGACGGCAGCCGCCGTCGCCAGCGACGCACCAATCACGTTGGTATCGAACACCCGCCGCCAGGTCCGCGCGTCCGTGTCCACCAGCCGCACCAGCGGACTGATGGCCGGGGCGTAGACGAGGTTGTCGATGCCGCCCAACGCCTCGGCCGCGGCGTCGATGCCGGCTCGCGCGGATGCCTCATCGGTCACATCGCATTCGATGGCGGTGGCCGCCGATCCGGCGTCGTGAGCGGCGGACTCGATGCGTTCCCGCCGCCGGGCGAGCAGCGCGACCTGATCGCCCCGCTGCGCCAAGCCGACACCAATACAGCGCCCCAGACCGCTCGAGGCTCCGATCACCACTGTTCTCGCCATATCGACCTCCGTAGCCGACTATGACACACCACCAGATGCGAGTGAGAACGGGGTTACCGGTTTGGCAGCATGACGTTGCGCTGGGCCGATGCGGCCGATGCCGCCGATGCCGCCGTGCGGCCGACGGGGCTAGCCCTTGCCGCGGATCGCGTCACGCGCCCGGTCCAGCATCGCCGCGAACGGCCCCGCGACGAGATTGGCCATCTGCGACTCGACGCCGGCGTGCGGCCGGGTCGGCGCGACCGCTTCGGCCAGCTTCGCCGCGCGCCCCATCTGATCGAGCTCGTCGTTGGTCAATTGCTGTGCCAGTTTGGTGAATTCGTCGCGCTCTTCGTGCTCGGCGTGCGCGAGCACGGCCTCCCGCAGCTCGGCGAGCTGATTGGTGAACACGGCGCTGTCGACGTCGATCTTCTCGAGTTCGCGCAACCGGATTTTGGCTTCGTGCTCCTCCTGCAGCCGCGGTTCGACCACGGATTTCCCGTCGGCGACCTTCCGCTTGACGCGGGGGTGCACGATTTCCTCTTCGACCGTTTCGTGCACGGCGAGCAGTCGCCGCAGTTCCACGAACGAATCTTCGCGCTGCTTGCCGGACGAAGACAGGGTCTTGTCGAACAGCGACTTGATCTGTTCGTGCTGGTTGACCAGGAAGTCGACCACATCGTTCGGCGACTGGATGGCGGTCTGAGCCATGAAGTTTCCTCCCGTTGGAAGTCGGATTGTGCGCTGGGCTGTTTTCGCGCCTCTGATCGGCTACCCCACGACCCCGCGACCAAACGTCACCCACCCGGGGTGGCCCGCGTCACCGTTTAGTGCCCGCGAGGCCGCGGGTAAACGGGCTCACGGCAAGGAGTAAATGTGACCAATCCAGAGATTGACCCGATCGACCACCATCGCACCACCCGGCAGCACGCCGGCGAGACGATGAAGAACGGCACCAACGCTCCTGGCATCGTTGGCGTCGCGCTCGGGGTAGCTGTCCTGATCATCGGCCTGGCCGCGCTGGCCAACGGCAGCGTCGCGGCCGGAACGGTCTGCGCCGTGGCCGGCCTCGTGATCGGCGGCGCCGGACTGGCGTGGTTACGCCGTGCGCACCGCCAGGTTCGAGACGCGGAACTGCGCTGGCACGACGCACATTCCGCCGAACCCGTGCCGCCACCTACCAGCTGACTCAGGCTGTCTCCCGAGCACGGGCCAGCAGGCTCGGATCGTGCGCGCAGACGATGAGCAGGTCCGGATCCCGCCGTTCATAGAGTTCGGCAAGCCGCGACTGGTTGTCGTGCAGCTGTTTGCGGTTGAACGAGAACATCTCCTCTTGCAGCCGCAGCAGGAAGGGCACCCGCGATCGCTCCAGGCTGCCATGGTGGTAGAAAGCATCCCCGCAATGCAGGATCCAATGGCCCCCGGCGTCGACCGCGACGGCGGCGTGACCGCGCGTATGTCCCGGCATCGGCACCAGCACTACCCCAGCACCGATCTCGGACAACGGCTTGGCCGCCGGGAATCCCCGCCACCCTTCACCGTCCGGACTGTGCTCGACCAGCTTCGGTTGATGAGCCCACTGCACACTGCGATACCGGACCCGCTCCCGCAGCGACGGAGCATGCACGGCGCCCCGCGCCTCCGCCGTGGTCACATGAACGAAAGCATCCGGGAAATCACCGATTCCGCCGATATGGTCGAAGTCGAAGTGCGTCACCACGATGTGGCGAACATCGGTGCGCCGGAAGCCCAGTGCCTCGATCTGGCGCGCCGCGGTCTCGGCCGGATCGAACGCAGGGCGCATCACATGCCGGAACGGCCCAACCCGCGAAGGGCTCTCGCAGTCACGTAGGCCAAATCCGGTGTCCACCAACACCAGTCCCTGATCGGACTCGACCAGCAGCACGTGACACACCATGGCGCTGCCCGGCACGTCCATGCTGCCGCAGTTGAGGTGGTGAACTTTCATCCGGCTGCCTCTCCGCCGATCACCCGAGCACCCGGACGGGTTCGGTGCCATCCCAGTTTGCGGCCACCTCGCGAATGTAGCCGAACAGTTGTCCTTTGGGGCCACTGATGTCGCTGATCTCGATGACGGTGCCCTGCTCGCGTTCGGTGTCGAGATACGCGAACCGCCCTCGCTCACCGCCGATGCAGCCCTCCTGGGCGACGGTGTATCCGGCCGCGATCGCACGGTCGTACAGTCCCTGATAGTCATCGCTCCAATAGGCGATGTGTTGAGCCCCTTCCCGGCCGGAGTCGAGAAAGTCTTTGTACATCGACGGCGCGTCGTTGCGCTGCTGGATCAGCTCGAGCTGCAGGTCACCCGAATTGGCAAGCGCGACGCTCATTTTCAGGTCTGAGTTAGTGCCCCGGTAGCGGAAGTAGTCGACGCTGACATCCCCGATGTAGAACCACGGGCCGACACCGTGACGCACCCACCGATCCATGGCGACGTCGATGTCGCGCACCACGTAGCCAATCTGGTTGATGCTGCCAAACATTCGGCTCATCGAGCACCTCCTTCCGTCCAGGGCGGCCACCGACAGTCATTGCACGCCCGCCTGGGCATGTCAAGGTCATCTGCTGTCGGTACGGTGGGGCTCATGAAATATGTGGACGTCGAAGGTGTCGGACAGGTCAGTCGCATCGGACTCGGCACCTGGCAGTTCGGCTCACGCGAATGGGGCTACGGGGACAGCTACGCCTCGGGCGCTGCCCGGGACATCGTGCAGCGCTCGCGCGCGTTGGGGGTCACACTGTTCGACACCGCCGAGGTGTACGGCCTGGGCAAAAGTGAGCGGATTCTCGGCGAGGCGCTCGGTGACGAGCGCGCCGAGGTGGCGGTGGCCAGCAAGATCTTTCCGGTCGCCCCGTTTCCGGCAGTAATCAAGCAGCGCGCGCGGGCCAGCGCCCGCCGACTGCAATTGGACCGCATCCCGCTGTATCAGATCCACCAGTCCAACCCGCTGGTCCCCGACTCGGTCATCATGCCGGGCATGCGCGACCTGCTCGACGCGGGCAAGATCGGCGCCGCCGGCGTCTCCAACTATTCGCTGTCGCGCTGGCAGCAGGCCGACGACGCGCTGGGGCGTCCGGTGATCAGCAATCAGGTGCAATTCTCGCTGGCCCAACCGCGGGTGCTCCAACACATGGTGCCCTGGGCGCAGCGCGAGAACCGCATCATCATCGCCTACAGCCCGCTCGCGCAGGGACTGCTCGGCGGTAAGTACGGCGTCGACAGCCGGCCCGGCGGGGTCCGCGCGGCCAATCCGCTGTTCGGCACCGAGAACCTGCGCCGCATCGAGCCGCTGCTGCAGACGCTGCGTGATGTGGCGGCCGAGGTCGACGCCAAGCCGGCGCAGGTCGCGCTGGCCTGGCTGATCAGCCTGCCGGGTGTGGTCGCCATTCCGGGCGCCTCCAGCGTCGAGCAGCTGGAGTTCAATGTGGCCGCCGCTGACATCGAGCTGAGCGCCGAGTCGCGCGACGCGCTCACCGCCGCGGCACGCGCGTTCAAGCCGGTCTCGACCGGCCGGTTCGTCACCGACCTGGTCAAGGAGAAGCTGGGACGTTGATCAGTGGGCGACCCGGCGTCGACTCAGCGGGGCCGTGAAGCCCCCGGTGTCGTCGAAACCGGCCCACTGACCGTCGTCGTCAACCTCCATCCGCCAGCCATGCTGGTAGCGCCCGGCGATCGTCTGAGCAAACCACCGGTGCGCGGCCTCGGCGTCGTCGAAGTCGCTGGTCGCCACCACATGACCGTGCGGATCTATGGCCCGGAACACAGTCATGCGATGAATGTAACCGTTTCGAGCCGAATTCAACCCGTCAACCTGGTTTTTTACAGCGTGCGCGCCAGCCGGTCGGCGAGCAGCTCGGCAAACCGGGCGGGATCCTCCAAAGCGCCGCCCTCGGCAAGCAGGGCCGTGCCGTAAAGCAATTCGGCCGTCTCGGCAACGGTGGCATCGTCCGGCCGATCCGCGTGCGCCTGGCGCAGCCCGGTCACCAACGGATGGTTCGGGTTCAGCTCCAGGGTCCGTTTGCCCACCGGCACATCCTGTCCGGAGGCCTGGTAGAGGCGCGCGAGGGCTGGGGTGATCCCGAACGCGTCGGTGATCAGGCAGGCCGGCGAGTCGGTCAGGCGGGTGGAGAGCCGCACCTCCTTGACCTGGTCGCTCAGGGCTTCCTTGAGCCAGCTCAGCAGGTCGGCGAATTCCTTCGCCTGCTCCTCGCGCTCGGCCGCCGAGGACTCTTCCTCGGAATCCAGGTCCACCTCGCCCTTGGCCACCGACTGCAGCGGCTTGCCGTCGAACTCGTTGACCACGCCCACCCAGATCTCGTCGACCGGGTCGGTGAGTAGCAGCACCTCGTAGCCCTTGGCCTTGAACGCTTCCAGGTGCGGCGACTTCAGCAGCTGCTGGCGCGACTCTCCGGTGGCGTAGAAGATCTGCGTCTGCCCGTCCTTCATCCGCTCGACGTACTGCGCCAGCGTGGTCGGCTCCTCTTCGCTGTGCGTGGAGGCAAATGACGAAACGGCCAGCAGCGTCTCTTGGTTGTCGAAATCCGACAGCAGGCCTTCCTTGAGCACCTTGCCGAACTGGGTCCAGAAGGTGCGGTAATCGTCGGGCCGCTGGGTCTGGATGTCCTTGATCGTGGACAGCACCTTCTTGGTCAACCGACGACGGATCGCGTTGATCTGCCGGTCCTTCTGCAAGATCTCGCGAGAAACGTTGAGCGACAAGTCTTGTGCGTCGACGACCCCCTTGACGAACCGAAGGTACACGGGCATCAGGTCTTCGCAGTCGCCCATGATGAACACGCGCTTGACGTAGAGCTGGACCCCGATCTTGGCGTCCTGGTTGAACAGGTCGAACGGCGCCTGGGAGGGGATGAACAACAGCGCCTGGTACTCGAAGGTGCCTTCGGCCTTCATCGCGATGACCTCGAGCGGGTCGTCCCAGGCGTGCGCGACGTGCTTGTAGAACTCCTTGTACTCCTCCTCCGACACCTCCTCCTTGGGCCGGGCCCACAGGGCCTTCATCGAGTTGAGGGTCTCGGTCTCGATGGTGACGGTCTCCTCGCCACCCTCTTCTTCCGGAGGCGTGCGGCGTTCGACCTCCATGCGGATCGGCCACGCGATGAAGTCCGAGTACTGCTTGACCAGGCTCTTGAGCTTCCACTCCGAGGTGTAGTCGTGCAGCTCGTCCTCGGCGTCCTCGGGCTTGAGGTGCAGTGTGACCGACGTGCCCTGGGGGGCGTTCTCGACGGTCTCGATGGTGTAGGTGCCCTCACCGCTGGATTCCCAGCGGGTGGCCTCGCTTTCGCCGGCCTTACGGGTTACCAACTCGACCTTGTCGGCGACCATGAACGAGGAGTAGAAGCCGATGCCGAACTGCCCGATCAGTTCCTCGGATGCGTCACCGCTTTTGGCTTCCCGGAGCTGTTGACGCAGTTCGGCCGTGCCCGACTTGGCCAGCGTGCCGATCAGGTCCACCACCTCGGCGCGGGTCATGCCGATGCCGTTGTCGCGGACGGTCAGGGTGCGTGATTGCTTGTCGACGTCGAGTTCGATGTGCAGATCGGAGGTGTCGACATCGAGGTCTTTGTTGCGCAACGCTTCCAGCCGCACCTTGTCCAGGGCGTCGGAGGCGTTCGAGATCAGCTCCCGCAGGAATGAGTCCTTGTTGGAGTAGACCGAATGGACCATCAAATTCAGCAGTTGCCGGGCCTCTGCCTGGAATTCCAGCTGCTCGACCTGCGCGTTCATGAGGTTCCTTCCCAGCTCTTAAGCTAACTACCCGCCCTGAATTTAGTCAGATGCGAATCGTTGGTGAGCCGGGGGTCACCGCGGCGAGGGTGCGCGCATCAGCTCGTCGACGACGTTCGCCAGGCAAGCGAACCCGGGTGCCGCGGCCATTTCGGCCGCGATGTGACGGCTTCGTTCCCGGTAGCGCGGCTCGTTGAGGACGGCGAGAATGTCGCGGCGCAATGCCCTCGGCGACGGCCGTTCGGTGCGCAGCCGACGCCCGACGCCCGACCACGCCACCCGCGCGCCAACCTCGGGCTTGTCCTCTTTGCCGCCGGTCGCCACGATCGGCACGCCGTATCGCAGCGCGTACTGCACTCCCCCGTAACCGCCGTTGGTCACGTAGACGTCCGTGCGCGGCAACAGCTCGTCGTACGGGAGAAACACTGCGGCACGGGCGTTTTCGGGCAACGGCGGCAACGTGTCCAGCGGACGCCCACCGGTGCTGACCACCACCAGCACGTCCTCTTCGGCCAGTGCCGCCAGCGTCGGCGCAATGGCTTGGCGGTAATCGAGATTGGCGACGGTGCCCTGGGTGACGTGCACTACCGGGCGGGAGCCGTCCAGGTCGGACCACCAGTCCGGTAGTGGCGCTTGGGACCCGGCGGCGCCGAGCGGTCCGGCGAAGTGCAGTGTGGCGGGTGCATCGGAGCGCGGGTATTCGAACGAAGGAACCGTGAACTGGACGATCGCGTCGGCATAGCCGCACCAGTCGATCAGCGAAAAGGGTAGCCGCCGGCCGTGCACCTGGCCATACAGCTCGTCCGCAGTTCTGTTGGGCTGAGCCAACATTCGTCGGCCGAGCACGGCCAGCGCCGCGTTGCGTTGCCGGTTCGCCCAGCGGGCGGGCGGGAATCCCATGCCATAAGGGGCCGTGTCCGCACTGGCGATCGGCAGCGGCACGACGCCGCACACGACAATCGGCGGCCGGGTAGGACACCGGTGGCCGAGCAGCAGCGCGCCGCCCATGGTGGCCGGTTCCAGCAGCACGCAGTCCGCGGGCGCGGCGGCGTGCGCTGCCCTGATGGTCTGGTACTGCGAGACCGTCGGGCGTACGAAGACGTGCTCGATGTCGAACGCGGCGGCATTGAGCCCCTTCAACTTTGCGCGATCGGGGAATTGATCGAGGAAAGTCTCATCGAGGTCGGCGTCGGGCGGCAGCGGAATGTGCACGGCACCCACCGCGCGCACCCGGTCGGCGAAGCGGGCACCGGTGATGAAACGCACGAAGTCGCCGCGTTCGACGAATTTCCGGGCGATCTCCACCATCGGCGAGACGTGACCGTGGGCGGGAAAGCTGCCGATGATGATCGATGCCATGTCACGCCCCCTGGCGTCATGCTTCACTACCTGATGGTAGTATTCATTACTGTGGCATCGGAGTCAATATCGAAAACGTCCACGCGGCCCGCCCGCGCGTATCGATCGGAGCTGCGCCAACGCCAGGCTCAGCAGACCCGGCAACGCATCCTCGCCGCTGCCGCCGAGCTGTTCGCCGAACAGGGCTACGCCCGCACCACGCTCGCCAAGATCGCCGCGTCCGCCGGCGTCTCGCCGGAAACCGTGCAGGGCCACGGGCCCAAGGGCGCGCTGTTGACCGCAGCAGTCGAGTACGCCGCATTCGGCGTCGCCGGCGAAGAGGACATTCGCAACCTCGAAGTGGGGCGCCTCTTCGCCGCCAGCAGTACCAGCGACGAGGCGCTGGGTCATCTGGTCGAGGCGCTGACGAAGGTCCACCTCGGGACGGCTCGAATTGCGCCGGCTCTGATTGGTGCGGCCAGCCACGATCCCGACGTTGATCGCTTTCTAAGTGAGTTGAATGCCAGCATCAACCGCCAAATTCGGCGAATCCTCGATGTTGCGCGCGAGCGCGGCTGGCTGCGCGAGGACCTGCCCTTCGACGAGCTCGTCGAAACCACCGCGGTGATCTGCAGCGTCGACAGCTATCTGCGTCTCACCCGGGACGGCTGGACCGCGGAACGCTATCGACCGTGGTGCCGGCGGATGATGGCGGAAAACATTTTCGCTAGCCATGAATAGGGCGATTCCGCGGCGCGGATCGTGCAGTGCCGCACGAGTGTGCGTAGATTGTCTACCGGGTTGAGCTTGCAGCCTTTAGTCGACACAAGGCGCGGAGTCAGTTCCGGGAACGTCCGGGAACCGGACACGTTTTCGAATCAGCCTCCGCCGACAACCGCGAGGTCCTGTGAGGTCCGGAAAATGTTGGTGCAGTGCGCGTGAGTCGGATCCCGACGCCGCCGCCGGAAGGTCAACCTGTTCCAGACCTGGTTCCGGTCGGCACACCCATCGATCTGGACAACTGCGCCCGCGAGCCGATTCACATCCCGGGCAGCATCCAGCCGCGCGGCGTGCTTGCAGTGGTGCACGAACCCGGGTTTGAGGTTCGTCACGTCAGCGCCAACGTCGAACGGCTGCTGGGTCGTCCCGTGGACGCCGTGGTGGGCCGGCACCTCTCGGCGCTGCTCGGTCAGGAGCAGGCCGCCCGGGTGGAGCAGACCGCCTCGGCGTTCGGGAACCTCGCGCAGCGCAATCCGGTCGAGTGTGTGATCGACGTGGCCGGCGAAGACAAGGCGTTCGACATCATCCTGCACCGCGACCCCGGTGGGGTACTGCTGGTCGAGATCGAGATCGCCTATGGCGAACGCCCGTTCTCCTTTCCAAACACCTACCAAGCCGTCCGCAGTTCGGTGGAGGACTTGAACGGCGCCGCCACCCTCACCGAG
Organism: Mycobacterium asiaticum; assembly: GCF_001668675.1. Taxonomy (GTDB): domain Bacteria; phylum Actinomycetota; class Actinomycetes; order Mycobacteriales; family Mycobacteriaceae; genus Mycobacterium; species Mycobacterium asiaticum_D. The sequence goes on from NZ_LZKQ01000285.1 coordinate 17,066, forward strand.
TTGTACGACATGGCCGCCCGCGCGGTGCGCGACCTGACCGGGTTCGACCGGGTCATGGTGTACCGATATGACGCGCACTACAACGGCGAAGTGGTCGCCGAATCCAAGCGCGCCGACCTCAACTCGTTCCTCGGCTTGCATTACCCGGCCAGCGACATCCCGGCCCAGGCCCGCGCGCTGTATGAGAAGAACTGGATTCGGCTGATCTCCGACGTTGACTACACGCCGGTGCCGATCGTGCCCACCATCGACCCGTCGAACGGCGCGCCGCTGGACCTCACCTTCGCCACGCTGCGCAGTGTCTCGCCGATCCACATCGAGTACCTGCAGAACATGGGTGTGCACGCGTCGATGTCGATCTCGTTGTTGCGGCACGGACGGTTGTGGGGGCTGATCGCCTGCCACCATTACGCCGGCCCGCACCTTCCGCCGTTCGGGACTCGCGCCGCGGCCGAGTTCCTCGGATCGACCCTGTCGTTGCGCCTGGTCGACCGGTTCGAGGGTGACCTGTTGCAGAAGCGACTGGCGGCGCAGGCGATGCTGGCCAAGCTCACCGCCGCCGCGGCGGACGACGGCCAACCGCTGGCCGCAACGCTGCTCGGGGCGCCGGACCTGATCGACTTGGTGCCCGCGGACGGTGTCGTTGTCGACATTCAGGGCGACCGCCGGACGCACGGGTCGGTGCCGCCGCCGGAAATCGTTTCCGCCGTCGCCGCGTGGGCACGGGGCGCGGGCGACGAGATCGCGAGCAGTGAATGCCTGTCCGACGAGCTGCCCGAGCTCGGCCTCGATTCGCAGCTCGCGGCCGGCGCGTTGGCGCTGAACCTGCCCGACGGGCAGTCGGCCATCTGGTTCCGGCGCGAGGTGCTGCGTTCGGTGGACTGGGGCGGCGACCCGCACAACAAGGCGATCGCGACCAACGAGGGTTCCGGAGTCCGGCTCAGTCCACGCAAGTCGTTCGACCGGTGGCGCGAGGTCGTCCACCAACGCAGCGAACCGTGGACGGTGACCGAGCGCGAGTCCGCCGAGGCGTTGCGCCGCTACCTGGTGGAGGCGCTGTACCGCCGGACGCGGGGGGCGCTGCGGGTGGCGGAGACGCTGCAGCGCAGTCTGCTGCCCGACTCGATTCCGGCGCTGGACAGCTGGCAGCTGTCCGCGCACTATGAGCCCGCGGCCGGCGACAACGTCGGCGGTGACTGGTACGACGCGTTCGAGTTGCGCGACGGCCGGCTGATCGTGCTGATCGGCGACATCGCCGGACACGGCGTCACCGCGGCCGGCACAATGGCGCAGCTGCGCAACGCCCTGCGGTCGCTGTTGTTCGCCGGCGCCGCGCCAGCCGAGGCGTTGCGGCAACTCAACGACTTCTGTCTGCACCTGATGCCCGGCGCGTTCGCCACCGTGATCGCGGCGCGGGTCGATCTGGATTCGGGAGAGGTCGAGGCCGCGTGTGCCGGGCACCTGATCCCCTACCTGACCACTTCGGGCGGCGGCTCGGTTCCGGCGCCGATCCAGTTGTCCCCGCCAATCGGTGTGCGTGGCGTGACGTACTCGGCCAGCGCGTTCACCCTCGAGCCCGGGCAGGGTTTGGTCTTGTACTCCGACGGCTTGGTGGAGCGGCGCGGTGAGTCGATCGACGATGGACTGGACCGGTTGGCCGAGACACTGAGCCGGACCGGCGATGCCACGGCGACCTGGATCTGGACGGCGATGGCGACCCATGACGACACCGAGGACGACATCACCATCGTCACCCTGCAGCGCCCATAGGCGCCGGATCAGCAGGCTTGATACTGGTGTGACGGGTCGACGAGCTGCATTCTTTGCGGTGTGCTGGGGTGCACGGACAGGATGTCATCGAGACCGCACGCGGTGACGATTCGGCTGACCGACGGGTCAATGCTGACCAGGCATAACTCGATGCCGCGTTCCCGGCACCGGTGGGCTTCCTCGGCCAGCGCCTCGTAGGCCGAGCAGGACATGAATTCCACGCTGTTGACATCCACGATGAACAGTTGAGGTGCGGTGACGAAAGCCGACGCCTCCGCCAGCAGTAGCCGCCAATTGCCGTCGTTGCACGCGTCGATATCGCCACCGACATAGACGATGACCGCCGAGTCGAAGCCCTGGACGGTGGCGCGCATCGTGCTGTTCTCGGCACCGAGTTCGGAGACCAGGCGCGCGCTCAATCGCAGGGGGGTAGCGAAGACTTCGGTGACGGCACGGCTCATGCTGCGCTCCTCAACCACTCGGGGGAAATCGACCCGCTGAAGGCTCACTTATGAACCTGCCGGGGTTTAGCCGCATTCATCGGGCTCGAAACGCGCGACTTTGCGGCGATCAACTTGCTTGGCTGAAGACGAAGTTGTTCGGCGGGCAGCCGAGAAACCGGAGGCACACGGTGGTGCCCCCCTCTCCGCCGTCGATGGTGCAGTCATCGGCGAGTGTGCGCATCAGCATGATGCCCCGGCCTCGGGCATTCGACGGCGAGGTGTCGGGCTCCACCCAGTGGCCGTGATCGATGACGCAGACCCGCAGCTCCGTAGTCACCGGGTAGTAATTGATCTTCAGTGTCAGATCGCCGGCGCGGTCGAGTGCGCGGTAGGCGTGGTCGGCGCAGTTCGACATCGCCTCGTCGGTAGCAAGCACGATGTCGGCGGCGCGTTCCTCGTCGAGTTCCAGATGCTGATCCAGCCAGTGGCCGAACTTGCGGCGGATCATGGCCACGGTGTGCGGGTCGGCCGTCCCGGTATGGGAGTCGCCGAACTCGTCGGCACTACCTATGCCGACCGGATCGCTTGACGTGGAACCACTCACGGGTTTTGGGCTACCCGAATGCTCGCGCCGATACACCTGATGTGACGGGTCCCCCACCTGCGCGGTTAAGCGGGAAGAAGTTACCTGGCCTTTTACCCGGCTCTGCGCGACAGATTCGGCGCGGCTAACCCTTCGTGCCCACCGTCAACAAGTCCGAGATGAGTTGCGTCCACACCGGCCGCGGGATGCGGTGCTGGTCGCTGACGGTGAACCCGGCGTCCTCGAACAGGGCCCGCACCTCCGCTGGTGACGGGTTGTGCTGCGGTTTCCACCTGCTCGGCACCTGGAACCGTTGCCGGGTGCTCAGGGTCGCGACGGCGACGAGCCCCCCGGGCGCGAGCACGCGGTGGAACTCGCGCAGCGCCGCCGGCTGATCGAAGAAATGAAAAGCCGAGGTCGTCACCACCGCGTCCAGCTGCCCGTCGGCAAACGGCAACTGCTCGGCCGGGCCGCGCCGCCAGCGCACCGTCTCGGACTTGGCGCGGGCCTGACCCAGCATGCCGTCGGACATGTCGACGCCGTAGATCTCGTCGGGCTGCAGTTCCCGTTCGATCCGGGTGCTGAGGACGCCCGTGCCGCAGGCGATGTCGGCGATCCGGCGGGACCCGTGGGCGCGCAGCTGGGCGATCACCTCGTCGTGCGGCGGCCGGTAGACCCACTGCTGCAGGAACGGCAGGTCGTAGGCCGGGGACAGCATGCTCCACATCGAGGTGACCGCGCCGTTGAGCACGCGACGGGGAGCGGTCACTTGGTCAGGACCGAGGTGTAGTAGATGGTGTCGGCCATCGTCACCGAGTCATGGGACTGCGGAACGGGTTCCAGTCCGTGTTCGTCCAGCAACTGGCCCATCTGCACTCCGCTGGTCTGCCAGCCGAGCTGCTGCAGATACTCGGCGACGTCCTTGCGCTCGCCCTCGAAACCGAGGCTCTCCCAGTCCAGCTCGAACCCGTGCTCGCGCCACTTGGCGGTGGCGCGGCGCATCATCTCGCGCGCCTGCTCGGTGTCGCGCTCCGGCCGGTTCGGGATCGCTTCGACCGCCAGCCGGCTGCCGTCGGCACTGAGCGCGGTGATGTTGTCCATCAGGCGATCCTGGGCCTCGGGCGGCAGGTACCCAAGCAGGCCCTCGGCGATCCAGGCGGTCGGCTTGCTGGTGTCCAGGCCGGCCTCGACGAGTGCGGCGGGCCAGTCTTGGCGTAGGTCGATGGCGACCGTGCGCAGCTCTGCCGTCGGCTCGGCGCCCAGACTCTGCAGTGTGGTGGTCTTGAACGCGATCACTTCGGGCTGGTCGATCTCGAACACGGTGGTGCCCGCGGGCCACGTCAACCGATAGGCGCGGGCGTCCAGTCCGGACGCCAGGATGACGGCCTGGCGGATCCCGGCGTTCGTCGCGTCGTGGAAGAAGGAGTCGAAGAACCGGGTGCGCGCGGCCATCGCGGCGGGCATGTGCTCGAGCTTCCAGGTTGACTCGTCGTCGTCGACGTCGGCGGCGGCGAGATCGCCGCTGACCCAGCGGGTGAAGAAGTCCACGCCGACGGCCCGGACCAGCGGTTCGGCGAACCGGTCGGTGATCACCGCGTTGTCGGCGTTGGTCGCGATTGCGCGGGCGGCGGCCACCATGGTCGCGGTGGCGCCAACGCTGGTCGCCAGATCCCAAGTGTCGTTGTCGGTGCGTGGCACGGCTGTTCTCCCAATGTCGGCCAGAGGATACTTAGCCAGTTTAACGCTTAGCTAGGTTAAGAACCGGGACGGTGTGAAGCGACTCACAGCGACCGGTTTCAGTGCCGGCCGGGACCGCCCGGGCCACCTGGGCCGCCGGGTCCACCGGGACCGCCCGGGCCACCTGGACCACCGGGTCCGCCCGGTCCCCCTGGGCCGCCGGGCCCATTCACGGCGGGAAGCACGAAGACGCACTGATTCAACTCGAAGCTCCACGCCCAGCCGGGCGCGCAGTCGTCGGCGCGACTGACGGCCGGCGCGGCCAGTGACGTCAATGCCGTCGATGCGAGAACGAACGCGCTGATCGCGCAACGCCGAAGAAAGCGGCCCATGCCCAACCTCCTGCTGTGATCTGCCGGTCAGCTCGATTGTGCGCTTTGCTGGACTCGGGCGGGGCAAATTCGGCGCCATTTCGCCTCAGCCGAACTGCAACCCCCGTTTACGCACCCAGAGCACCGCGAACGTCGTCCCGACGATCCACACGCCCACGGCCATGCCGAGATGCACGAAGCTCTTGGTGTCGCGGCCGAACACCGGCCCGATCGCCGCCGGGATCTGCGTCCAGAACACCTTGTGCTCGAAGCTGCCCATCGGGTCGGCCACGTAGTACACCGCATACGGCGCCGTGACCGCGGCCAGCCAGCCCGCGGTGCGGCGCAGGTTGTGGCGCGGGCGCCCGCGGGGGGGGCGGGGGGGGGGGGGGGGCCGGGGGGGGGCCCCGCGGGCGGGGGGGCCCCCGCCCCCCGCCCCGCCGGGGGCCG
>NZ_LZKQ01000286.1 GCF_001668675.1 Mycobacterium asiaticum
TGGGCGTCGCCGCGGACGAACATCCCGTTGTTCATGTTGCCGGAGTTGCCGATACCGGTGTTGATGTTGCCGGAGTTGCCGATACCGGTGTTGAGGTCGCCGGTATTGAACCAACCCGTGTTGGTGTCACCGCCGTTGAAATCACCGCTGTTGAAGCTGCCCGCATTGAAGCTTCCGGTGTTATAGCTTCCGCGGTTACCGATACCGGTGTTGAAGTTGCCCGGATTAAACAACCCGGTGTTGCCGATACCGGAATTCCCGATCCCGGTGTTGTAGCTGCCGGTGTTGAACAACCCCGCATTACCGACCCCGGCGTTCAGAATGCCCTTGAGGTCAAAGCCGGAGTTGGCGATACCCACGTTGCCGTCACCGGTGTTGAAGAACCCAATGTTGTTGTCACCAGTGTTACCGAAGCCGATATTGCCGGTGCCGGTATTACCGAAGATGTCAGCGACCGCGGCCTCCGCCGAGCCGACCGAATGCACATTCAACAGACTGTTCAGCTTGGCCGACAAACTCCCGCTCAGCACGCTACTGATAGCGGGGTTACTCAAAAGGCCGCTCACCGCCGGGCTACGCAGCAAGTTGCTCACACTCGGACTGTTGAGCAGGGTGCTCACCGTCGGGCTGTTCAGCAGGGTGCTCACGGTCGGGCTGCTCAACGCGCCGGTCAACGCCGTCGTCACGGTGGCGCTGTTGAGCAGACTGTTCAGCCCCCCGGAACCGGACAGACCCGCAACCAACGCCTGCAAACCGGCACCCGAACCGCCGAAACGCCACAGGCCCGGCCCAAAACCGTTGCGCCCGAACGATCCCCAACCACTGGCCGCCGTCGCGCCGCCGGTCGGGACGCCACCGAGCTCATGCAGACGCAGGTTCGCCAGCCCACCAGTGCCCGACTGCACACTGCGCACCACCCCAGCCAGAT
>NZ_LZKQ01000287.1 GCF_001668675.1 Mycobacterium asiaticum
GCGACCAAGCTGCACGAGTGGCAGCCCAAGAACGGGGTCCGGTACGGTGCCGCGTCCTCGTTCGGCGCCGGCGGCGCCAATGCGCACGCGATCGTCGCGATGCCCGCAAGCGCTTGAGTTTCCGAGAGTGAGAACGTGACGCCTCTTAGCTACCGGCTCCCGAATGGCTCGACTCCCGTCCTGCTGAGCGCCGACGCCGCCGAACTGCTGCCACGCGAAGCCGCCGCGCTACTTTCCTACGCCACAACACATTCGGACATTTCACCGCAGGCGATCGCGGATATGCTGTTCCGTACCCGGATCGCTCGTAAACACCGCGCGCTGGCCACGGTGTCCGACCGGGGCGACTTGTTGAGCGCGCTGCGTGCGATAGCCCAGGGCCTCGACCATCCCCTGGTGCTGCGCTCGGGGGCAGCGGCCACTCCGCGCAATGTCGGATTCGTCTTTCCGGGGCAGGGCAGTCAGCGACCGGGCATGGGCCGGATCTTCTATGAATCCGTGCCGGCGTTTCGGACCGAAGTCGAGAATTGCGCAGCGGCCTTCGAGGCGTACACGGGGCAGTCACCGCTGAAATACCTTCTCGACGAAGGATTTACCGCTGACGACGACGCCGGTACCGTCCAGCCGGCCCTGTTCACCCAGATGGCCGGCCTGGCCGCCATGTGGCGGTCCTTCGGCGTCGCGCCGCGGTCCACCATCGGACACAGCCAGGGCGAAATCGCGGCGGCATATCTGTCCGGATTGATCACCCTGGACGACGCGGTCCGGGTCGTCTCGATCCGCTCGCGCGCCGCCGACGAGTTCGTCGCCGACGCCTACGCGATGGCCGTCATCGCCACCGACCGGGAGACGTGTGAGGACCTGCTCGCCCGCGCTTGCGGCTGGGCGGAGCTCTCGGTGGTCAATTCGCCGAACCTGACCGGCATTTCGGGCGACCAGGACGCGGTGCAGAGCATCGTCGACAGCTGCACCGAGCGCGGCATCTTCGCGCGAGTCATCCGGGTGCGCTATCCCGCGCACACCAGCGTGATCAACGAGCTCAACGACAAGCTACGCGCCGCCACCCAGCGCGAACTGGAGAATCCGAAATTCCTCGACGCCGACATCGACTGCGTCGGCGCCACTCTCGGAGCCGCCATCACCCCGGATCTGCCGGTGGACCAGTACTGGTTCTGGAACCTGCGCAACACCGTCCGCTTCGACAAGGCCATCGCAGCGGCGACCACGTCGGGTGTGGACACCTTCGTCGAGCTGGCCGAGCACCCCACCTTGCACTTGGCCATTCAGGAAAACGTGGCAGCCGACAGCGGCGTCGAGGACGAAAGCCCGCCGCTGGTCGTCGGCACCTCGCTGCGCACTGCCGGCGATCTCGACGAGTTCACCCGCAACCTGATGCGACTGGCGTTGCATGACCTGGCCTTCCCGTGGGACGGCCTCGGCACCGAACTCGACGGCCCTCCCCCGCTGCCGCTGGTCGACTTCCCGAACACCGTCTTCAACGACGCCAAGCTGTGGATGCCCTACGAACAGGGCATCTCGCGCATTCCCGGAAGGACACCCACCGTCGCCGCAGCGGCCAAGGCGGCCGTCCCCGAAAGCGACAGGACCACGCCGCGCCTGCTGACCGAACAATGGATGCGCCCGTCCCGACGCTCACTGGTGCCGCCACGGACGATCGGTGTCATCGACCACACCGGCGAGTGCGCCGAGCTGGCCGATGCGCTCGGCGTTGCCGCCGGCGCCGTCGGCGCCACCGCGCAGCTGGTAAACGCCGAGACCGCTGCAGCGGCAGACGGTTTGGACACACTCATGGTCCTGATGCCGCAATCGCAACACCTCGACGCCACGGCAGCGGCAGCCCAGGTGGCGGCCTTTTTCTCCGAGCGCACCTGGTGGCCGGGCGTCGCAGCGGGGGTCACCGACTTCTGGCTGGTGACCGTGGCCGGTGAGGCCGTGGTTGCCGGTGACGCCCCACCGGACCTGGTGCATGCCGGGACGAGTGCCGGCTTCCGCAGTGTCGGAGCGAAATACCCGGGCATCCGGTTCCGGCACCTCGACCTGCCGTCGGCATCCGGCGCATCAGCGAGCGCGACCGCACCGGCCATCGTGGCGGCGCTGCACACCGCCGACGAGTCAGAGCTAGCGATACGCGAGGGCGGGCTGTACGCCAAGCGTGCGATCGAAACAGACTTCCCCACAACCGAATCCGATATCGCCGCCGCCGGACACGTCCTGATCATCGGCGGGACCGGCAAATTGGGGCTGGAATTCTGCGAGCACTACGCCCACCGCGGTGCGAAGCGGATCACCCTCGTCAACCGGTCAGGTGAGAGCGCCGCGGCTGCCGCGCGGGTGCAGCACATCCGGTCGGCCACCCGGACCGATATCCGGTTCGTCGCCTGCGATCTGAGTGACTCGTCCGCCATACAAGAACTGGCCCACCAGGGTCCGCCCGCAGACCTGATAATCCATGCCGCAGTCGAGTATTCAGGTGTCGAGCTGGAAGACATCACCGCCGACAAGGTCGATGCGGCGTTGCGGGCCAAGGTGGTCGGCATCGCCGGAGTGCTGGACAGCTATCCGCGAACGTCCAATAGCCGCGTCTTGCTGTGCTCGTCGGTGTCCGCGACCGTCGGGGGTCGTGGGTTGGCGCTCTACGCCGCCGGAAACCGCATGCTCGACGCGTTGGCACACCAGGTCAGATCCACCGGTGCGCAGTGCATTTCCGTGCAGTGGGGGCATTGGGACGTGCATCTGGACCGGTCCGGTGCGGCGATGCTGGCCGGCCTTGGGGTCGTGCCGATGCGTCCCGCGGACGCGCTTGCCGTGGGCACGGCGCGGTTCGGCGAGAACGTGATCGTCGCGGCGTTCGACCTGGAGCGGGCGCGATCGGTGCTGCAGACCTGCGGTCGTCAGTCCCTGTTGGCCGCGCTGGACTCGGCGCCGCCGCGCGCCGCCGAACCCCGGGTGCAGCCTCCCGCCGCCGAAACCGGCCCGTCGCAGCGGTTCGTGGACCTGCTGGCCCAAGCCATCGGCCTCGACAGCGCCGAGACGATCGACACCAGTGTCCCCATGGTCGCGATCGGGCTGGACTCGTTGCAAGCGTTGGAGTTACGGCGCCGGGTCAAGCAGGAGTTCAATCACGATCTCGAGGTCGCCGACCTGTTGGGCGGAGCATCGATCGCGGACGTGCTAGCCAAGCTGAACGCCTAGTTTTCCGCGTTCCTCAGCCGGCGTTCGTCGCCTCTTTCAGACTTCTGGGTCGCAGGTCGGCCCAATGCCGCTCGATGTAACTCAGGCAATTCGCTCGGGTGTCCGCGCCGAACACCGTCCGCCAGCCCGCCGGCACCGCGACGGACGCCGGCCACAGACTGTGTTGATCTTCCTCGTTGACCAAGGCGAAAAACGTCCCGCTGTCGTCGTCAAACGGATTGATATTCACCGCTTCTCCCGCGCGGCCCGGCGTGAACGGCAGCCTCGCCGCCTAGGACCCGATCGGACAACAGACCCAGGCAACTCAGGTTCGGGAAGCCCGGTCCCTCGTTGAGCCCAGACAGGTTGGGCAACATCAGCTTCGGGGTGACGCCTTCGACCGCCAAATCGGGGCCGATCGACTCCTCGAGCCGTTCACCCGTCAGCGGTCCACCCAACCCCAGCTCCAGCAGGTCCACCGCATCCTGGCTCAGCAGCGGCAGGAACCACAACGGGTCTGCCCCCGACCCGTCGATGACCAGGTCGAAATCGTGCACGCTCTCCAGCCGTTCGCCGCACTGGTCGGTTTGCAGGGTGATCCAGATTCGCTCATGACGATCGGCGACGTGTGCGACGCGGCCGCGCAGGTGCTTGATCCGCTCGTCGGCGAGAAGCAACTCCTGCACCCGCGCGGAGAAGACCCCCCGGTCGGTGCGGGCGATGCAGTCACGCCGTTCCGCCAGCGTCAACGTCCGCCAGTGCGTGGGATCGGAGAACAGCGAATTCTCGAAGAACCCCTCACCGCGGGTGAACAAGGTAGCTTGCGGCGAGATCGCGGTGATCGTCGAAACCCGGTGGTGGAAGAGCTCATTGAGCATCGAGGCGGCCGTCTCGCCGCCGCCGATCACCGCCACCGTCTCGGCGACGATCCGATCATGGGACGCCGTGCGCTCCCAGAACTGGGCGATCGACAGCATGCGCGGGTCGCCGGAAAGGATAGAGCGCTGCGGCTGGCCCGGCCCGGTGATCATCACCGTGTCCGCGGACAGCTGTGTGTCACGGGTGTGCAGGTTCCAGCGCGAGCCGCGCACCGACATCTGAATCAGTTCGCCGCGAACGACTTTCAGCCCCACCATGTCTGCGACCCAGCGCAGATACCGAGCCCAGGTGTCATGTGTCGGCGCCGGCCTGCCCCGGTCGACCCAGCCGACGAACTGGTCCGTGGCGACCAGGTAGGCCTGCCAGCTCCAGCGCATCATCCGTTCGTCGATCTCGGCGTTGCGACCCGGCACCAGCGCCGATCGGTACGGGAAGCCGATGTCTTTTTCGGGGCTGGTGCCCAGCCGCTGCCGGCCGTCCGTCCAGCCGCCGCCGGCAATCCAGTTCGCCGCCACCGACGACCGTTCGATCGCCAGCACCTCGGGCGTCTCGATACCCATCTCCCGCAGCACCGCGGCTTTCGCGGCCACTGCCACCGCCTTTGCGCCGGCACCGATGATGGCGAGGGTCTCACTCACAGGGCCGCACCCGCCCGCCAGGGGCCATTCGGTACGCGGCAGGGGCGCGCCCGATTCGCCGGCAAGCCGGTGAATGATGCGTCGCCCACGTCCCCCACCTCCGTCTGCTTAGCTCAGGCTGCCCTAACTTTTCTGTACGCTACCCTATATTCGCGGGGCACACACGCTCGCCCCGAGGGAGCTATCGAGTGCCTGTTACCTCTGGCCCGTCGGGGGCGTCGCCGACTGGGTTCATGCCCTTTCCCGCCGATCGAGCCGCGGCATACCGTGCGGCGGGCTACTGGACCGGGCGCCCCCTGGACTCGATCCTGCGTCAGGCGGCCGCACACTGGCCCGACCGGCCCGCCGTGCGGGATGCCCACAGCACCCTCAGCTATGCCGACCTCGACCGTCTCGCCGACCGGGCCGCGGCGGGGTTCGCCGCCCTGCCGGTCGCGCCCGGCGAACGCGTGCTGCTGCAGCTGCCGAACTCCTGCCGGTTCGCCGTGGCGCTGTTCGGTTTGCTGCGGGCCGGCGCCATCCCCGTCATGTGCCTGCCGGGACACCGGCTGGCGGAGCTCACCCACTTCGCCGAGGTCAGCGACGCGGTGGCGCTGATCATCGCCGATTCCGCGGCCGGTTTTGACTACCGACCGATGGCCGAGCAACTCGCCGCGGCGCATCCGCAGTTACGGCACGTCGTCGTCGACGGCGACCCCGGCCCGTTCCTGGCCTGGCCGGACTTGCCGGTTGGTAGCGCTCCCGAGGTGGTGATCGACCCGTCTGCCCCCGCGCTGCTGCTGGTGTCCGGCGGCACCACGGGACTGCCCAAGCTGATCCCGCGCACGCACGACGACTACGTCTACAACGCCACCGCAAGCGCGCAACTGTGCGACTTGACCAGCTCCGACGTGTACCTGGTGGCGTTGCCGGCCGCGCATAATTTTCCGCTGGCGTGCCCGGGCCTGCTGGGGGCGCTCAGTGTCGGCGCCACCGTCGTGTTCACCGACGACCCGAGCCCGGAGTCGGCATTCGCCACGATCGAGCGCACCGGCGTCACCGTCACCGCGTTGGTGCCGGCATTGGCGAAATTGTGGGCGCAGGCCTGCGATTGGGAGCCTGTGACACCGAAGTCGTTGCGGCTGTTGCAGGTTGGCGGATCCAAGCTGGAACCCGAAGATGCCCGTGCGGTGCGGGAAGCCCTGACCCCGGGACTCCAACAGGTGTTCGGCATGGCGGAAGGGCTGCTGAACTTCACCCGACTCGGCGATCCGCCGGACCTGCTCGACCACACCCAGGGCCGACCGCTGAGCCCGGGCGACGAAGTGCGGGTGGTCGACGCCGACGGCGCACCCCTCGCGCCCGGGGGTGAAGGCGAATTACTGGTACGGGGGCCATACACCCTCAATGGCTACTTCCGTGCCCCGCACGACAACGAACGTAGCTTTGATTCCGACGGCTACTACCGCAGTGGCGACCTGGTGCGGCTGCGCGAAGACGGGTACCTGGTGGTCACCGGACGCGTCAAGGATGTCATATGCCGGTGCGGCGAAACGATCGGCGCCCAGGACATCGAGGACCAGCTGCTGACCCATCCGGCGGTCTGGTCGGTGGCAGCGGTGCCGCTGCCCGATCCCGATCTGGGTGAAAGAGTCTGTGCCGCTGTCGTTTTCGGTGGACCGCCGGCAACACTTGCGGAGCTGAACGCCCATCTCGACGGTCGCGGCGTCGCCACCCATGCCCGAATCGACCAGCTGGTCACGCTGTCGACATTGCCCACGACGCCGATCGGAAAGATCGACAAGAAGGCGATCGTCGCGCAGCTCGCCGCGCGGTAGACCGCAACCGCCGCAGCAACCCGCGCTCCTTCGTTCCTGCGCCACTGCCCTGTCCCGACGGCCGCTGGTTGCCCGTTGCTCGCACACCACTTGAGTTGTCGCAATAACAGACGGTAGTGTTCTCTAAATTCAACGGCGGAGTGGAAGAGCTGGGCAATGACAGGTACGGGGTTGTACGGTTCCCTGGCCGTCGTTTCGCTGGTGCTGATGCTGATAGCAGCGTGCTTTGCCGCCGCCTATGTCAGGCGGCTCAGTAAGCAACCGACCACTCCGCTCAGCGAAGAACCGGGCAGAGCACGAGTGGTGGTGCAGAAATTGCGGCACCGCGAGCCCATGTCGCAGGACGAACGGGAGTACGCCAAGCAGGTCGTCACCAACCGCGGCTCCCTGCTGGCCCTTTCCATCCCCGGCATGATGTTCCTGCTGGGCTGCTTCTATGTGTTCGGCAGCCTGGAGCACCTGCACGGTGCGAGGCCCTCGGAGCGGACTTTTCTGGGCCTGATCCCGATACTGGCCTCCACCAACCTGGCCCTTCGGATGCTGAGCAGCGCCAAGCTGAAACGACGCCTCAAGAAGGCCGGGAGTTGATTCGATGAGTCGTCGTTCCGTAGGCCGGACCGCCCTGGCCCGAGGGTGGATGCCGCTGGTCGCCGTCATCGCGATCGGAGTCGGCGGATTGTGCATCTGGAAGGTTCATCAATTCTCGGAGCCCGCGCCGGTCGTCACCGTCAACAGCCAGCAGGCACCCGAACAGACCACGCCCAAACGGCTCACCTACGAGTTGTTCGGGTCGTCCGGCGACGGCGGAAAGCTGGTGTACGTCGATGTCGACGGGCATCCACATCAAATCGACTTCGCGACCTTGCCGTGGTCACACACCGAGACCACCACACTCACCGTGGTATCGGGCAGCGTCTCGGCGCACAGCCGGGGCGGCCAGCTCGGTTGCCGGATATTGGTCAACGGCGTTGTCCGCGACGAGCAGTCCACCACGCATGAGAACGCCGATGTCATCTGCCGGGTGAAATCGGCATGAGCGAGCATCGCGCGAGACGACCCTTCGTCGCCAGGACGGTACGCGCTCTGGCCATACCGATCATCGTCTTCTGGGCACTCATCGCCGTGACGACGAACACCTTCATGCCTCAAGTGGAAAGGGTCGCAGAGGAACTCGCGGGCCCGATGATCCCGCACTACGCACCTTCGCAGCGGTCCATGCTGCACATCGGGGAGAAATTTCGGGAGTCGAACTCGACCAGCCTGACTATGGTGGTGTTCGAAGCCGACCGGCCACTGGGTGATCAGGACCACCGGTACTACGACGATCTGATGCGCCGGTTGAAGCGGGACCCGAAGCACGTCCAATACGTGATGGACCTGTGGGGCAAACCGATCACGTCGGCGGGGGCGCAAAGTGTCGACGGCAAAGCCACTTACGTGCTGCTGCGCCTCGCCGGCGATATCGGTCAGATCCAGGCGAACGAGTCGGTCCAAGCCGTTCGGGACATCGTCAAGAAGGACACGCCCCCGCCCGGGCTGAAGGTTTACGTCAGCGGCGCGGCGCCGCTCGCATCCGACACCCTGTCGATTGCCAACGCGAGCCTGAACAACGTCACCATCGTGACGATTTTCTTGATCATCGCGATGCTGCTGCTGGTTTATCGGTCGTTGAGCACGCTTTTGGTGCCGTTGGCCGGAGTCCTGATCGAGATGCTCGTCGCCAAGGGAATAGTCGCGACCCTCGGCCATATGGGCTATATCGAGCTGTCGTCTTTCGCGGTGAACATCGTGATCGCGCTGACCCTGGGCGCCGGAACCGATTACGGCATCTTTTTGATGGGTCGGTACCACGAAGCGCGCCTGGCCGGCGAGAGCAGGGAGGACGCCTTCTATACGGCGTATCGCGGTGTGGCGCCGATCATCATCGGCTCGGGCCTGACCATCGCCGGAGCCTGTTACTGCCTGACGTTGGCGCGGCTCAATTACTTCCACACCATGGGGCCGGCGGTCGGCGTCACCATGCTGTTCACCATCGCTGCGGCGCTGACGCTTGGTCCGGCGCTGCTGACCGTGGGCAGCCTGTTCGGGCTGTTCGATCCGAAACAACAAGCGAAGGCGCATCTTTACCGGCGCATCGGTGCAAGCGTGGTGCGGTGGCCGGTACCGATCCTGGCGGCAAGTGCCGCGGTGGTGTTGTTCGGCGCGGTGTTCGTGCCGACGTATCGGGTGAACTACGACGACCGCCAATATCAGCCGGCCGACGCCCCGGCCAACGTGGGCTTCGCCGCGGCCGATCGGCACTTCCCCAAAAGCAAACTGTTCTCCGAGATGTTGATGGTCGAGACGGACCATGACATGCGCAACTCCGCTGATTTCATCTCGCTGGACCGAGTTGCCAAGGCGCTCATCCGATTGCACGGTGTGGCGATGGTGCAGAGCATCACCCGGCCGCTGGGTCGAGCGCTGGAACATGCCACCCTGCCGTATCTGTTCACCACGCAGGGCAGCGGCAACGGGCAGCAACTTCCGTTCAACAGGGAGCAGAACGCCAACACCGATCAGCAGGCGAAGATTCAGGCGAACACCGTCGAGGTACTGGATCGATTGATCGGGTTGTTCCAGCATATGTCGGACGAAATGCACCAGACGGTGCTCACCATGGAGGACATGCAGCGGGTCACCATGGAGCTGGACGAGGAGCTGTCTAATCTCGACGACTTCTTCCGCCCGATCCGTAGCTACTTCTATTGGGAGAAACACTGTTTCGACATCCCGGTGTGCTGGGCGTTCAGGTCACTGTTCGACGCGCTGGACGGCATCGACAAGATGGCTGAGGACATCAAGGACGCGGTCGGTTCGCTCGAGGTGATCGACCGGCTGCTGCCGCAGATGATCACCCAGATGAAGATCATGCGGGACGACACCATGGCGCTGCAGGCACTGCTGGTCAACACCTACGGATCCGCCGATCTGCAGTCCATCCAGACCGACCAGACCTTTGACGACATGATCAACGTCGGCCTCGATTTCGACCGGTCCCGCAGCGACGACTTCTTCTACATCCCCAGAGAGGGTTTCGAGAACGAAGACGTCAAAGTCGGTATCTCACTGCTGATGTCACCGGACGGCAAGGCCGCACGGTTCATCCTGACCCACGAAGGCGACGCCATGGGCCCCGAAGGCGTGGAACATGTCGAAGCCTTCCCCGACGCCATCACCACGGTGCTGAAGGAGACTTCGCTGGCCGGCGCGAGGGTTTACATCGGCGGCTCTGGATCGAACGACCGAGATATCAAGGAATACGTGATGTCCGATCTGCTGATCGCGGCGATCGCGGCCTTCGTACTCATCTTCCTGATCATGATGTTCCTGACGCGAAGTCTGGTGGCCGCCTTGGTGATTCCAGGCACCGTCGCATTCTCTTATGCGGGGGCGTTCGGATTGTCGGTGCTGGTATGGCAACACCTCATCGGCCTGCACCTGCACTGGTTGGTGCTGCCGCTGACGTTCATCATCCTGGTGGCGGTGGGTTCGGACTACAACCTGCTGTTGATCGCCAGGGTGAAGGAGGAGATCCACGCCGGTATCAACACCGGTCTGATCCGGGCGCTCGGCAGCACCGGCGGTGTGGTGACATCCGCCGGTCTGGTGTTCGCATTCACCATGCTGGCCATGCTGACCAGCGATCTGCGAACGATCGGCCAGGTCGGTTCCACAGTGTGCATCGGCCTGCTACTCGACACGCTGATCGTGCGCTCGTTCGTGGTGCCGTGCATCCTGCGGATCCTCGGGCCGTGGTTCTGGTGGCCGACGTTCGTGCGGCAACGTCCGCTCCGGCACCGACCGGCGGCGGCTCCGGCGGCCGTATCCAGCTGACACCCCGGGATTTCGAGTTCGCGTCGCACCAAAGATCGGTCTGGTGTGCAAACGGAGAAGCGACGATAATCACTCGAATTCCCGAAAGGTGGTGGACCCATGGGTGATCGGCCAACGGTGGAATACTGCTCTTGGCGCGAGGTTCGCGCGCAACAGGCCTGAGCTATTCGATGCCCAAACCCGTTGATAAATAATCTCTCAGGTTGGTCCGGCCGTCGCCAAAGCCTGACGCGCGGCGAGCGCGAGGGCACCGGCGGTGGCGAAACGCCGCTTGGGCTCCTTTGCCATCCCCCGCGCGATGACCCCGTCAAAGCTGTTGAGAGCCGGGATATCTGCGCCCAGACGCGGGACGGGTTGTCGGAGGTGGCCGCCAAGGACCGTTGCCAGGCTGTTGCACGGATATGGCGGATGCCCCGTCAAGCACTCGTAGAAGACACAAGTCAGCGCGTAGATGTCGGACCGAAACGTCGTCGCGTCACCGGACAGCGTCTCGGGGGCCGAATAGGCGTATTGCAACGGATGCGCATCCTCCACGGCCCCGCTGGCGAGGTACCGTAACCCCGCCAGCAGAACCGCATGGTCGCGACCGAGAAATATGTTGCCGGGGCTGACATTTCGATGCATCCAGTCCTGCGAATGCAGCGCGTCGAGCGCCGTGGCGATCTGGCTCACCAATCCGACCGCCTTTGCCGGCGGCAACCGCATATGGCGGACGAGCACCCGCCCAAGATCCATACCGTCGATCACTGGCATGACGATGTAGCACCGTTCGTCGGTCTCGCCCCATTCATAGATGGGTCCCAAGTGCGGTTCCGCCAGTTGGACCCGCGCGATGGGTGGAAGATTTCGCGACATCCGCAGGCGGAAAGACCGATCCGCGCAATGCCAAGGCAGGACGACCTTTACGGCGACTATTGCGCCCGTGATCGTGTGCTCGGCTTCATACACTCGCGCGAGCTGCCCGCGGCCCAGCAGCCGCAGCAGACGGAACGGGCCGAACCGCGATCCCACTCGGCAGGACGCATCGCCGCCATGGTCGAACTCGTCCTTGAGCCGAGCGAGGGCGTCGGTCTGTGCGAGTCCGCGCAACTGCACCGCGCTTTCGTAGTCCGCGAGACAAAACGACGCGAGATCACCGTTCACCGCAGATTCATGATCGGCGAAGCGGACCGACTGCAGACGGCCGCCGCGGTTGCCCGGGCAACCGCAGACTGCGCAGCACGTCGGTGTGGTCACGGCCCCTTCACGGCCCCCTCACGGCATGGAGGCTACCGCTGCCGAAGTGCTTGCGCTACCGGTTTGGGCTGCGCCGCGCTCAACGTTGCCATTGACTAATGTCACCATTTGGTATTGACTGCATTGATGAAGGACGGCGTTCGGCTGGCAACTTCAGTGCGACGACGGCCGAGCACCGGGCCCGCCACCGGAATGGCGGGCTGAAAAGTGTTCGGGCCCTTGGGCAAAGTGCTCGGCCGGTCGGCGACAAGCCACGATGCCCTGGCAGTCGTCACCGGCGCCGGCAGCGGGATCGGTGCCGCCTTCGCCCTCGAACTGGCCCGCCGTGGAGGCGCGGTCGTCTGCAGTGACATCGACGACGCGAAGGCCCGGGAGACCGCCGAAGCGATCACCAAAAGCGGCGCCGACGCCAAGGTAATCCACTGCGACGTATCCCGATTCGACGATGTGGTGGCGCTGGCCGAACAGGCGCAGACCTGGTTCGGCGCACCGCCCACGCTGGTGGTCAACAACGCCGGCGTAGCGGTGGCCGGTGCCGCAATCGGCGAAACGCCGATCGACGATTGGGCGTGGATCCTCAACGTGAACCTGTGGGGGGCCATCCACGGCTGCCACGTGTTCGCTCCCATCCTGCGCGACGCCCCGCGCCTGCCCGCGCCGAGAGGCATCATCAATGTCGCTTCGGCAGCGGCGTACGGCGCGGCTCCCGGCATGGCCGCCTACAACGTCAGCAAGGCCGGCGTCCTGTCGTTGTCGGAGACGCTCGCCGCCGAATTGTCCGGCAGCAGAGTCGAGGTCACCGCTTTGTGCCCAACCTTTGTCAGGACCAACATCGTCGAGGCCGGTCACATCAGTACCGAATACGGTGAGATGGGCGAGCGGTTCATGCGCTGGATCGGACGTTCGGCGGACAAGGTCGCACGCACCTGCCTGGACGCCCATGATCGGGGCGAGTTGTATTGCATGCCGCAGCTTGAAGCCAAGATCGGTTGGAACATCAAGCGTTTGGCGCCGGGCACCTTTACCCGCGCAGTCGGCCTCGCATCCCGGGTGGGAAATACCTAATCTCCGGGCCGTTTCAAAAGATTAGAAAGGAGCGCCTGGTGGCCATCGAAATGGAAGCCATGCTCGCCAAGATCAAGGACCGACAGTGGGCGCTGGCCGATATCGACTGGGACGCCCCGGGCGCCGACACGATCCGGCCCGAATTCCGGCCGAAACTCAAAGCTTTCATGGCCGATCTGTGCTGGATCGAGAACATCGGCGCCCGCGGCTTCGCGGCCCTGGCCAAGAAGGCGCCCAACCCGACGATCGCCGAGATTTACCGGTACTTCCACGCCGAAGAGCAACGTCACGCCAACGCCGAGCTGGCCCTGATGAAGCGGTGGGGCATGCTCGACGACGGGGAATTGCCGGAGCCCAACGTCAACATCCGGTTGGCGATCGACTGGCTCGACACCTACGCCGACGACATGCCACTGTCGGTGTTGGGGACGGTCATCCCGATGCTGGAGGTGGCCCTGGACGGGGCACTGCTGAAGTTCTTGCTGGACTCCGTCACGGACCCGGTTTGTCACGAAGTCTTCGAAAAGATCAACAACGACGAATCCAGACATATAGCAGTCGATTTCGCGGTCCTCGACATGATCGGCAACGCCACCGCGCGCCGGCTGGCCATCGAGTTCGTGGGCACGGTCGCGACGCCGGGCCTGATCATCGGCGCGTTGATGTATGTGCCGCTGCTGAATCGCATTCGCAACGAGATGGCCGGCATGGGCATGGATGCCGAGCGGCTCTACAACGCGGTCAAGCGATTCAAGCAACTCGGTGAGCGCGGCGAGCGGACCCCCCGAGTGCCGGCCTACCGCGTCCTGAAGCGGCACGCCGCGATGGTGGTCAATCCACGCCACCCTTACCACCTGCTGGCCAATTCCATGGTCTGGCTATCCGAGCGCTATCCCCGCCCACTGCTCAAACCGGTGCCCACCTGGTTCCGGGAACTCACCCACGAACCGGCGGCATGACCATGCCCGAGGACCACACCTACGCCGCCCTCATCGTCGGAGCCGGCTTCACCGGGCTCGGCGCCGCCATCCGACTGGCCGAAGCCGGCGTCACCGACATCGTCGTCCTCGAGCGCGGCGATCGGGTGGGTGGAACATGGCGAGACACCCGGTACCCGGGCGCCAGCTGCGACATCCCGTCGCTGCTCTACTCCTTCTCGTTCGTCAAGAACCCACGGTGGTCACGCACCTACTCCCCCGCGCCAGAGATCTGCCAGCACATCGAAGACATGGCAACGAGATTCGGCATCCGCCAACATATCCGGTTCGGCTACCAGGTCACCGGACTGACCTTCGACGAGCAGGACGGGGTCTGGACCGCGCAGACCAGCGATCACAACCACTTCCGTGCCCGCACCGTCATCCTGGCGTCCGGTCCGCTCTCCGACGCCAGCCTGCCCGACATCCGCGGGTTGGACAGTTACCGCGGCCACAAAATCCACAGCGCACGTTGGGATTCCGATTACGACTTCACCGGCAAGCGGGTCGCGGTCATCGGCACCGGCGCCAGCGCAATCCAGATCATCCCGGAACTGGTGAAGCAGGCCGGATTCGTCAAGGTCTTCCAGCGCACCCCCGGCTGGGTGCTGCCCCGGCTGGACGTGGCCACCCCACCGCCGGTACAGGCGTTGTTCACCAAAGTGCCTGCCGCCCAACAGTTCACCCGGCAGCTGCTGTTCTGGGGACACGAAGCGACCGCGACGGCGATGGTGTGGAACACGCCCCTCACCTCCCTGGTTGCCCGGCTCGGCCAGGCGCACATCCGGGCGCAGGTGAAAGATCCCTGGCTGCGCCGTCAGCTCACCCCGGACTTCACGCCCGGCTGCAAACGCATGCTGGTATCCAGCGACTACTACCCCGCGCTACAGCGCGATAACTGCAAGCTGATCGACTGGCCGATCGCCACTTTGAGCCCGGCGGGCATTCGGACCAGCGACGGCATCGAACACCACCTCGACTGCATCGTGTTCGCCACCGGATACGACGTGCACCTGACCGGGCCACCCTTTCCGATCACCGGATTGGGTGGCCGGTCACTGGCCGACGATTGGGCTGGCGGTGGTCAGGCGTACAAGAGCATCAACGCGCACGGTTACCCGAACCTCTTCTTCATGACCGGCCCCAATTCCGGGCCCGGCCACAACTCGCTGCTGGTCTACATCGAGGGTCAACTCGACTATGCGGTCCGCGGCATCACCACCATCTTGGACAAGGACCTTAGATACCTGGATGTGCGGGCAGATGTGCAGCGGCGACACAACGAGAACATCCAGCGCCGGCTGACCAGGACGACCTGGATGTCCGGTTGCCGCAGCTGGTACCTCACCAAAGATGGTTTCAACGCATCGATGTACCCGGGCACCGCGACGCAGTATCTTCGCCAGATGCGTGATTTCCGCTTCCGGCACTACACCGCAGTCGCCCGCGACCGCGTCGCCGCGACGGCCTGACGGGCGGTACGCCTTGGCAGTCGAACGACCACTCGACCGATCGTCGAGACCCGATCCCGGCACGATCGCCAGCGTGTTGCACAACGTGCGCCGCGCGCCGCAACGCGTCCGGCGCCAGTCGCGCGAGTTCGTCGAGACGGCGGTGACCCAGCTGTTCGACGCCGCGGTACGCCAGCCGCACGGCGCGGCCGCGTCCGGCGAGTACCGCATCGAAGAATTGGCCCGGCTGGCCGGTACCACCACCCGCAACATCCGCGTCTACCGCGACCGCGGCCTGCTGCCGCCGCCCCTGCGCGTCGGACGGACCGCATTGTTCAACGACACCCATCTGACCCGGCTGCGCCTGATCACCTCGATGCTCGACCGTGGTTACAACATCGCCCACGTTCGGGAGATGCTCGGCGCCTGGGAGGAAGGAAAGAACCTGGGCGACGTTCTGGGACTGGAGACCGCCATCGTGGGCAGTTGGGCCACCGAAAAGCCGCAGACCATGTCGGTGGACGAAGCCCGCCGGCTCGTCGACAGCCAACGCGCCTTCGACCGTCTCGTGGAACTGCGGGTGATTCGCCTCGAAGGTGACCGGGCGACCGTTACCCGGCCCAAACTCATCGAAGCCTTCAACGAGGTCCGGGGCTACGGCGTCGGCACCGACAAGCTGATCGACCTGCACGAGCAGATCCTGCCCAAGATCGACGAGATCAGCGACTTGCTGGTGCGCGCGGGCTTCGAACACGTCGCGGACCGCATCAAACCCGGTGAAGCGCTGCCCGCGGACGCCGAGGTGGCCGAGCTGATCACCATGCTGGTCCGGTTCCGTACCCAGGCGGTCGCCACGGTCACCGCCACGTTGGCGTCATCGATCGAGTCGACGATCGAGTCGTTGGTCAGCCGGCTCCTGTCGGAATATCTCGAGAAAGCGGCGGGATCGGATGCCGCCCCGCAACCGGCGCAATAGCGGCTAGCCGCCGCTGTCCTGTTGCCGCTCAACCAAATACGGGGCCAGGGTGGATAGCTTTTCGCAGGTCTCCTCGAATTCCCGCTCGGCGTCCGAGGCTTCGATGATGCCGGCACCGGCCCGCAGCCAGGTGCGGCCGTCGCGTTCGTAGGCCGCCCGCAGCGTCAGCGCCGCGTCGAGGCCACCATCGGCGGAGAACATCACCACCGCACCGGAATACAGTCCGCGTGGCCCCTCGTCGAGCCGCAGGATGGCTTCCACACCGTCGGCTTTGGGGATGCCCGACGCGGTGACCGCCGGGAAGAGCGCCTCCAGCGCGTCCATCCGGTCGCTCGACGGGTCCAGCCGTCCGGTGATCGTTGAACCGAGGTGCTGCACGCTGCCGCGCTCGCGCACCGCCATGAAGTCGACGACAGCGGCCGTGCCCGGCTCGGCGATCTCGGCGATCTCCTGCAGCGAGGTACGCACCGAGATTGCATGTTCCACAATTTCTTTGGGATTCGATTCCAGATCGTCGCGGGCCGCCCGGTCGTGGACGGCGCCGCGTCCCAGCGCTCGGGTTCCGGCCAGCGGCTCGGTGACCACCAATCCGTCGGAGCGGACGGCGGTGACCAACTCGGGACTGTAGCCCAGCGCCCGGATACCGCCGAGTCTGAGCAGGAACGACCGCACCGGTGTGTTGTGCCGACGGCCCAGTCGGTAGCTGGACGGAAAGTCAAGCGGGAAGGGCACTTCGACCGAACGCGACAGGATCACCTTGTGGTAGCTGCCCTTGACGATCTCACCGACGGCGGTGGCGACCCGATCGCGGTAACGAGACGGGTCGACGCAAAGATCCACCGCGCGGGGCTGCGGCAGCTGACGAATCCCGTCGTTGAGTAGCCGCTGCACCGCGTCCCGCTCGCGCGTCACGGCACCGGAGAGGCGAACCTCGTCTCCGGTGATCGACACACAGCTGCGGGCCCAGAAGACTCGCGCCAGCGGCGTGTGCGGGGACAGCCGTCGCTGCAGTCCGTAGCGGTACACGCCGAATTCGAAGGCGACCCAGCCGAAAGCCCGGTCCGTCTCCAGCAACAACCGGTCGACGGCTTCGCCCAGGACCGCGGCGGGCCGCCCCGACCACTGCTGACGACGGGTGACGCCATCGCGAGTGACTCGCAGTTCGTCACTGTCGAGTTCCACCATGGCCTGCACGCCCATGGCCAGCGTCCATTGCCCGTCGTATTCGTAGAGCAGATATTCCTCGCCGGCCGGCTCGACCAAGACGGCCGCAAGCTCGGCCGCCAGGTCGGCAGGGGCGATGCCGGCGGGCAGAGGCAGGTTCAGTGACGCAGTGCTGACAGAACTCGTCTCCACCCCGGCCTCCATCACAGAAGTAAATGTAGCCTAACCTACGCCGGGGCGCGCGGCCCCCTCGCGATCTGGCCCAACACCGAGGCCGCAGGCACCGTTCACCGGCAGTCCCCGAACGTTTTCGAGGCGTTTACCTAAAAGCCGCCCGCCCGACGGGCCGGGATCCCCGCCCGCTTCTACGATCCGACCGAACCGGGGACGCAACAGTCGAGACAGCACGGCAGGGGGAGGACCAGTCCATGTTCATCATCCGGACGACCGACGGCGAGGAGATAAAGGGCGACTCGGAGAACCTTTCGATCAACCACGAGACCGGTGTGCTCACCGTCCGCACCATCGACGGTTTCGAAGAAACCACCACCCACTACTCGCCGGCCGGATGGCGCTCGGTCACGCATCGGAAGAAGGACATCGGTGTCGCGCCGTCCCGCCTTTCTTCAATTCGCTGACACGACACAAATCTCCCAGCGACTTAACAGCTGATTAGTACCCAATCCACACTTATAGCCGCGAAAACGCTTTAGCCAGCATTATTCGGATTTTGGCCCGTTACGGGGGCGTTTCGCTGCGTCTACGTGCTGGAAAAATCGCAGGAAATCGCCGTTTCCACCGAAATTCCGAGTGGCGGCTCACCAAAAGCGCAGGCTAAATTCTCAGCGTTATCTGGGATGTTCGTGGTCGCCTTGAAAAAAGCCTGGACGGTCAGTACTTCCTCAATCGCCGCACAAGCCAGGGAGGTGCCAGGTGCTGCATGAGTTCTGGGAAAACTTTACGCACAACCTGTTCAAGCCACTACTGCTGTTCTTCTACTTCGGCTTCTTGATCCCGATCCTGAAGGTGCGGTTCGAGTTTCCCTACGTGATCTACCAAGGCCTGACCATGTACCTGCTGCTGGCGATCGGCTGGCACGGGGGCGAGGAACTCGCGAAGATCAAGCCGTCCAGCATCACCGTCATCGTCGGTTTCATGGTGGTGGGCTTCCTGCTGAACTTCCTCATCGGCGGCATCGCCTACTACCTGTTGCGTTATCTCAGCCGGATGCGACGCGTCGACCGGGCCACGGTCGCCGGTTACTACGGGTCAGACTCGGCCGGCACCTTCGCCACCTGCGTCGCCGTGCTCACCAGCATCGGCATCGCCTTCAACGCTTACATGCCGGTCATGTTGGCCATCATGGAGATTCCGGGTTGCCTGGTGGCGCTGTACCTGGTCGCCCGGCTACGGCACCGGGGCATGGACGAGGCGGGAAACATGCCCGACGAGCCCGGCTACACCCGCGCCCGGGTCAGCATCGGGCCCGGCACGGTCGCTCGTCCGGCCGAGGGCCAGAGCGTGGAAAGCCGGCACCGCGAAATCGAGCAGGAGTTGTCCCTGGAGAAGCGGGAGGACGGCGACTGGGATGCTGACGAAACGCGGGATCCGGCCAAGAAGCCGTCGCTGTTCTCCCGTGAACTGCTGCAGGAAGTCTTTCTCAACCCGGGGCTGTGCCTGCTGGTAGGCGGCATCGTCATCGGCCTGGTAAGTGGACTGCAGGGCGAGAAGGTGGTGCACGACGACGACACCTTCTTCGTCACCGCCTTCCAGGGTGTGCTGGCGCTGTTCCTGCTCGAAATGGGCATGACCGCCTCCCGCAAGTTGCGTGACCTGCGATCAGCGGGCAAGGGCTTCATCTTCTTCGGCCTGCTGGCGCCGAATCTGTTTGCCACACTTGGCATCGTCGTGGCGCACAGCTATGCGGCCCTCACCAACGCCGACTTCAAGCCGGGAACGTATGTGCTGTTCGCGGTGCTGTGCGGAGCGGCGTCCTACATCGCCGTGCCGGCAGTGCATCGACTCGCGATCCCCGAAGCCAGCCCGACGCTGCCGTTGGCGGCGTCACTGGGGTTGACGTTCTCCTACAACGTCACCATCGGCATCCCGCTCTACATCGAGATCGCCCGCATTGTCGGGCAGTGGTTCCATACGACCTGAAACGGCGTCTAGTCCAACAACATTCGCACAACAGCATCGGCGAGCAGGCGCCCGCGGTCGGTGAGCACCAGCGCATCGTCCCGGGCGACCAGCAACCCGTCGGCGACCGCCACATCGGCGCGCTCGCGTTCGGTGGCGTCCAGCAGCCCGATCGGTAGCCCCTGGCGTAGCCGGATCTGCAGCATCACCTCCTCGGTGTGCAGCGCGTCGGTTTCGAGTTCCTCGTAGCCGGACACCGGCAGGGCCGCGGCGGCCAACAGATCCGCATAGGCGTTGGGGTGCTTGACGTTCCACCATCTGGTGGCGCCGATGTACCCGTGCGCCCCCGGCCCGGCGCCCCACCACTGGCCGCCGTTCCAGTAGCCGAGATTATGGCGGCACTCGCCGCCGGGCCGCGACCAGTTGGACACCTCGTACCAGCTCAGACCGGCCGCGTGCAGGCGTTCGTCGACCAGTTCGTAACGGCGGGCCAGCACGTCGTTGTCCGGTGCGGACAGCTCGCCGCGACGGACCCGCCGCGCCAGCGCGGTGCCCTCCTCGACCACGAGCGCGTACGCGGACACGTGGTCGACGCCGGTCTCGATCGCCGTGTCCACCGAGCGCAGCAGGTCGTCGTCGGTTTCACCGGGGGTGCCGTAGATCAGGTCCAGGCTGACGTGCTCGAACCCCAGCTCGAGGGCCTCGCGGGCGCCGCCCGCGGACCGGTTCGGGGTGTGCACACGGTCCAGCACGCCCAGCACGTGCGGGACCACCGATTGCATGCCCAGTGACACGCGGGTGTAGCCGGCCGACCGGATCGCCTCAAAGAACTCCGGCCAGGTCGATTCGGGGTTGGCCTCGGTGGTGATCTCGGCCTGGGGCGCCAGCTCGAAGTGCTCGCGCACCATGTCGAGCAGGGTGGCCAGCCGTGCCCCGCCCAGCAGGGACGGCGTGCCGCCCCCGACAAACACGGTGTCCAGCGTCGGCCCGTCCAGGCGCGTGCTCGCCAGCTCGAGTTCGGTGCGCAACGCGTCCAGCCAGGCGTCCGGGTTGACGCCGCCCAGCTCGGCCGGGGTGTAGGTGTTGAAGTCGCAGTATCCGCAGCGGGTGATGCAGAACGGAACGTGCACGTAGAGGCCGAACGGCCGACCGGGAATCGGACGCATCGCCGGCAGGTCTACCGCTGCCTGAACAGGTGCCATGGCCAAATCTTGGCACGCCGCCCCCCATTGGGCAGTTTTCCCAGGTCGTTCCCGGTTTTGTTTACCTAGCTACCCAGCTTTGCCAAGTAGTTTTAATCACCGTGAGACGAAATTTGACCTGGTAGCAACGGTGAGCCCGATCCATGGCAGAATGGCAGCCGTGACCGTCGCGAATTCGAGCCTGCGTGTAGCGCTGGTGGCCCGGCGGCACATCGACCTCAAGCGCGTTTGCAGCTGTTGCTGTCTGCCTTGATGTCGTAGACCCAGCCCACCACCTACTTCTGGCTGCCGGATCTGCGCCGCCGGGACCATCGGTGAGCTGCGCGGGATCCAGCCCAGTTTGTTTGCGAAGGAGATCCGCAATGACCACAGCACGCCCCGCAAAGGCGCCCCGCAACGAGGGGCAGTGGGCGCTGGGGAATCGCGAGCCGCTCAACGGCAACGAGGAGATGAAGCAGGCCGGCGCGCCGCTCGAGGTGCGGGAGCGCATCGAGAACATCTACGCCAAGAACGGGTTCGACAGCATCGACAAGAGCGACCTGCGTGGTCGGTTCCGCTGGTGGGGCTTGTACACGCAGCGCGAGCAGGGCTATGACGGCTCGTTCACGGGCGACGACAACATGGACATGCTCGAGGCCCGATACTTCATGATGCGGGTGCGCTGCGACGGCGGCGCCATCTCGACGGCCGCGCTGCGCACGCTGGGCGAGATTTCCACCGAGTTCGCCCGAGACACGGCGGACATCTCCGACCGGGAGAACGTCCAGTACCACTGGATCGAGGTCGAGAACGTCCCCGAGATCTGGCGCCGGCTGGATGCGGTCGGCCTGCAGACCGCCGAGGCGTGCGGTGACTGCCCACGCGTGATTCTGGGTTCCCCGCTGGCCGGTGAATCGCTCGACGAGGTGCTCGACCCGACCTGGGCGATCGATGAGATCGTCCGCAACTACATCGGCAAGCCGGATTTCGCCGACCTGCCCCGCAAGTACAAGACCGCCATCTCGGGCCTGCAGGACGTCGCCCACGAGATCAACGACATCGCGTTCATCGGCGTCAACCACCCCGAGCACGGCCCGGGCCTGGACCTGTGGGTCGGCGGCGGTCTGTCGACCAACCCGATGCTGGCCCAGCGGGTCGGTGTCTGGGTGCCGCTGAACGAGGTGCCGGAGGTCTGGGCCGCGGTGACCTCGATCTTCCGTGACTACGGCTACCGCCGACTGCGGGCCAAGGCGCGGCTGAAGTTCCTGATCAAGGACTGGGGCATCCAGAAGTTCCGCGAAGTCCTGGAAACCGAGTACCTCAAGCGCCCGTTGATCGACGGACCGGCGCCGACACCGACGACACACCCGATCGACCACGTCGGCGTGCAGCGCACCAAGAACGGGCTCAACGCCGTCGGCGCCTCCCCCATCGCCGGGCGGGTATCGGGCAGCATCCTCACCGCCGTCGCCGAGCTGGCCGAGCGGGCGGGTTCGGACCGGATCCGGTTCACTCCGTATCAGAAGCTGGTGATCCTCGACGTGCCCGACGACAAGCTGGACGAGACCATCGCCGGCCTGGAAGCGCTCGGCCTGCAGACCCGGCCGTCGCACTGGCGGCGAAACTTGATGGCCTGCACCGGAATCGAGTTCTGCAAGTTGTCGTTCGCCGACACCCGGGTGCGGTCGCAGTCGCTGGTGCCTGAGCTGGAGAGCCGGCTGGAGGACATCAACGCCGAGCTGGATGTGCCGATCACCATCAACATCAACGGCTGCCCCAATTCCTGTGCGCGAATTCAGGTCGCCGACATCGGGTTCAAGGGCCAGATGGTCGACGACGGCAACGGCGGGTCGGTCGAGGGCTTCCAGGTGCACCTGGGCGGCAGCCTGGGCCTGGACAGCGGGTTCGGCCGCAAGCTGCGCCAGCACAAGGTCACCAGCGAGGAGCTGGGCGACTATATCGACCGGGTGACGCGCAACTTCATCAAGCACCGCAACGAAGGGGAACGCTTCGCGCAGTGGGCAATTCGGGCTGAGGAGGACGACCTGAGATGACGGAGGCGCCAAGACTGACCGAAGAGGAGCTGCGCGAGTTGGCGGCGCGCGGGGCCGCCGAGCTCGAGGGGGCCGACGCCACCGAGTTGCTGCAGTGGACGGAGCGGCACTTCGGCAACATCAACGGCCCGCGCGGATGGGCCACCTGCAACTACGTGGTGGCGTCCAACATGCAGGACGCCGTGCTGGTGGACCTCGCCGCCAAGGTGCGCCCCGGAGTGCCGGTGATGTTCCTGGACACCGGTTACCACTTCGTCGAAACCATCGGGACCCGGGACGCGATCGAATCCGTCTACGACATCCGGGTCGTCAACGTCACCCCGGAACACTCGGTGGCCGAGCAGGACAAGTTGCTGGGCAAGGACCTGTTCGCCCGCGACCCCGGCGAATGCTGCCGGCTGCGCAAGGTTCTCCCGCTCGGCAAGGCGTTGCGCGGGTATTCGGCGTGGGTCACCGGGCTGCGCCGGGTGGATGCGCCCACCCGCGCCAACGCTCCGCTGATCGGCTTCGACGAGGCGTTCAAGCTGGTGAAGATCAACCCGCTGGCAGCCTGGTCCGACCAGGACATGGACGATTACATCGCCAAGCACGACGTGTTGGTCAATCCTCTTGTCCACGAAGGCTATCCGTCGATCGGCTGCGCCCCATGCACGGCCAAGCCGATCGAGGGCGCCGACCCGCGCAGCGGACGCTGGCAGGGCCTGGCCAAGACCGAATGCGGGTTGCACGCGTCGTGACCCCTGTGGTTTTGGTTGCGCACGGCAGTGCGGACCCGCGGTCGGCGGCGAACGCCCGCGCCATCGGCCACGAGGTGGCGCGCCTGCGACCGGGTCTGGATGTGCGAGTTGCGTTCTGCGAGCACAATTCTCCGGGTCTGGTCGACGTGCTGCGCGACTGCCCGGACCGCGCGGTCGTCGCTCCGCTGCTGCTGGCGAACGCCTACCATGCGCGCGTCGATATCCCGGGCCAGATCGCCGGCTGCGGCGCCGCCGATCGCGTGCTGCAGGCCGACGTGCTCGGCGAGGATGACCGACTGGTGTCGGTGCTACGCCAGCGGGTGACGGAGCTGCGGGTTTCCCGGCGCGACAACCGGATTGGTGTGCTGGTGGTGGCGATCGGATCCTCCGACCCGGTCGCCAACGCCCAAACCGCCGAGGTGGCACCCAGACTGTTGGCCGGTACTCGATGGGCCGCTGCGGCAACGGCTTTCGCGACCCACCCGGAACCCTCACTGGCTGAGTCGGTGCAGCGGTTGCGACACATGGGCGCGCGCCGGGTGGTCATCGCGCCCTGGTTCCTCGCCCCTGGACGCATCCCGGACCGGGTGGAGCGGTTCGCCCGGGATGCCGGCCTGGCGATGGCGGCACCGCTGGGTGCGCACCGGTTGGTGGCCGAGACGGTGCTGGCCCGTTTCGATCGGGCCGCCGGCGCACGCATCGCTGCCTAGCAACGGCAACGGTCCGGGCCCAGTTCAAACTGTGTAACCCACCCGCGACGGGGTATCCCCTATCCCTATGACCGCACTGCCGCCGGACCCCGAGCCGTCGAAAACCCCTGGCCTGGAACCAGGCGGGGGTGTCGCGCCGGGATCCACCCCGCCAGACTCCGCACAAACGTCCGGCGTCTCGGAGTCTCAGCCGATACCGAACCGACGACTCACCCCGCTCGCGATCGCGAGCATCGTCATGGTCGCCATCTTTGTCGCGTTGTTTGTGGCCGTGGCCGTGGGACTCGTCGCGCGTTGGTGAGCGACCGAGCCTGCGCTCAGGCAGGCGTCAACTCGGACCGATCCTCGTCGTCATCGGGGGAAAGCGTGTTGTCCGCGATCGACGGCACCCTGGTGGCACGCACATAGACGGTGTCACCGTCCTTCAATGCCAGCGCCTCGGCGTCACCCCGGGTGATCTGCGCGGTGAACGGGCTGCCCGACGGCGCGGCGGTCATTTCGACCCGAACCTCGAAGCCCAGCGCCACCACCCGGTCGACCGTTGCCTTCACCACACCGATCGACTCGGCGGTCCCGTCGCCGCCGGCCACCGCCATGTCTGGCCGCCGGCCCACCCGGATGTCGTGGGGACGCACCAGGGCGCCGTTCAGCGCGGACACCGCGCCGAGGAAGGACATCACGAAGGCATTGGCGGGCGTGTCGTAAACCTCGGTCGGAGAACCGACTTGCTCGATACGGCCCTTGTTGAGCACGGCGATCCGGTCGGCCACATCCAGCGCCTCGGCCTGGTCGTGGGTGACCAGCACGGTGGTGACGTGCACCTCGTCATGCAGGCGGCGCAACCACGCCCGCAGATCCTCGCGGACCTTGGCGTCCAGCGCACCGAACGGCTCGTCGAGCAGCAGCACCTGCGGGTCCACCGCCAGCGCCCTGGCCAGCGCCATCCGCTGCCGCTGACCACCCGAGAGCTGGTTGGGATACCGGTTCTGAAAACCGCTCAGGCCCACCACTTCCAGCAGATGATCGACTTTCTCCTTGATCTCGGCCTTGGGACGCTTGCGGATTTTCAGACCGTAGGCGACATTGTTCCGCACGGTCAGGTGCTTGAACGCCGCATAGTGCTGGAAGACGAACCCGATGCCGCGCCGCTGCGGCGGCACCCGGGTGACGTCGCGACCGTTGATCGTCACGGTTCCCGAGTCGGGCTCGTCGAGGCCGGCGATGGTGCGCAGCAACGTCGACTTGCCCGAGCCGCTGGGGCCCAGCAGTGCCGTCAGCGAACCGTTCGGCACCACGAAATCCACGTGGTCCAACGCGACGAAGTCGCCGTATTCCTTGTACGCGTCGCGCACGACGATTGCGTGACTGCCTTGACCGGCTGTGTTTGCCATCGTTGCGTCTCCCTAGTCCGGCCTATTTGCTTGCCCGCGCCCGACGGGCATCCAGCACCACCTGAACGATCAACACCAAAACCGCCACCCCCATCAGCAGCGTCGACAGCGCATAGGCCCCGTACTCCACGCCGCGGTTGTAGCGGTCCGACACCAGCAGGGTCAGCGTCTGCGACTGGCCCGGCAGGTTGGACGACACCATGATCACCGCGCCGTATTCGCCGAGGGTACGCGCAATGGTGAGCACGATGCCGTACGTCAGGCCCCAGCGGATGGATGGCAGGGTGATTCGCCAAAACGTCTGCCACCAACCCGAACCCAGGGTGGCCGCCGCCTGCTCCTGGTCGGTGCCCAGTTCGTGCAGTACCGGTTCCACCTCGCGCACCACGAAGGGCAGCGTGACGAAGACGCTGGCCAGCACGATGCCGGGCAGGCCGAAGATGATCTTGAACCCGAGGTCACGTTCGACGAACCCCAGCGCGCCGCCGGCGCCCCACAGCACGATCAACGCCACACCCACGATCACCGGTGACACGGCAAACGGCAGGTCGATGATCGCCTGCAGGACCCCCTTGCCGCGGAACCGATTGCGCGCCAACACCAGCGCCGTCGGGATGCCGAAGACCACATTGAGCGGCACCACGATCGCTACCACCAGCAGGGAGAGGTTCAGCGCGGATACCGCCGCGGGCGTACTGACCCAGTCGTAGAACTGACCCAGCCCCGGCTCAAACGTGCGCCACAGGATCAGCATCACCGGAATGATAAGCAGCACAAGGATATACGCCAGGGCGGTGTAGCGAAGGAGGTAGCGAACCGAACGCGACGACGTCATGCCGACAACTCCTCACGCTTGGCCGCCCGGGCGCCGAAGAGGCGCAGGATCAGCAGCACCACGAACGAAATACTCAGCAGCACAATCGAGATCGCGGCGGCACCGACACGGTCGTCGTTCTCGATCAGCGTCCGGATCCACTGCGAGGACACCTCGGTCTTACCCGGCACCGCACCACCGATCAGCACCACCGAACCGAACTCGCCGATAGCCCGCGAAAACGCCAGACCCGCACCGGACAACAAGGCCGGCAACAACGACGGCAGCACCACGGAGGTGAAGATCTTGGGGCCATTGGCACCCAGCGACGCCGCCGCCTCCTCGGTTTCCCGATCGATCTCCAGCAGCACTGGCTGGACCGCGCGCACCACGAACGGCAACGTCACGAATGCCAGCGCGATCCCGACGCCCCATTCGGTGTGCTGCAGGTGCAGACCGACCGGGCTGTGGTTTCCGTAGAGAGCGAGCATCACCAGGCTGGCCACGATCGTGGGCAGCGCGAACGGCAGGTCGATGACCGCATCGACGAGGCGCTTGCCGAAGAAGTCGTCGCGCACCAGCACCCAGGCGATCAGCAGCCCGAAGACCGTGTTCAGCAGCGTCACGCAGACCGAGATGGTCAGCGTCACCCGCAACGACTCCACCGCCGCATGCGACGTGACGGCCAGCCAGAACGCGCTCCACCCGCCGTCGACCGCCTGCCACAGGATCGCGGCGAGCGGCAGCAGCACGATGACCGACAGCCATAGGGTCGCCACACCGACGCGCAGCGAGGTGCTGCCTGCGCGGCCGACGGCGGGCGCCTCGTCGGCGGGCTGATTCGGGGTCGTGATCACGGTCATCCGGTGGCCTGCGTGTAGATCTTGGTGATGCTGCCCCCGCTCTTGTCGAACAGTTGCGGGTCGACCGTGGCCCACCCGCCGAGATCAGCGATGGTCCACAGCTTCGCCGGCACCGGGAACTGGCCCCGGAAGGCGGCCGCCACCGACGGATCGACCGGCCGGAACCCGGCCTCGGCCCACAACCGCTGCGCCGCAGCGGTGTACTGGAAGTTCTTGAAAGCCGTCGCGGCGGCCAGATGGGTTCCCGTCACGATCACCGCCATCGGGTTCTCGATCTTGAATGTCTGCGGCGGCGTGACGTGCTCGACCGGCTTGCCGGCGTGCTCGGCGGCGATGGCTTCGTTCTCGTAGCTGATCAGAACGTCGCCGCTGCCCTGGACGAAGACATCGGTGGCCTCCCGTCCCGAACCTGGACGCATTTTGACGTGTTCCCTTACCAATCGATTGACAAACTCGATGCCCGCCTGCCCGTTACGGCCGCCTTCGCTCTTGACCGCGTACGGCGCCAGCAGATTCCACTTCGCCGAGCCGGAGCTCAGCGGGCTGGGGGTGATGACGTCGATCCCCGGGCGCAGCAGGTCATCCCAGTTTCTGATGTTCTTCGGGTTGCCCTTGCGCACCACCAGGGTCACCACCGACCCGAACGGAATACCCTTGGTGGCGTCGGTATTCCAGTCTTTTGAGACCTTGCCCGACTTGATCAGCCGGGTGATGTCCGGCTCGACGGAGAAGTTCACCAGGTCGGCGGGCTTGCCTTCGGCGACGCCGCGCGACTGGTCACCGGAGGCACCGTAGGAGGTGATCACCTGCACGCCGTTGCCTTCTTCGGAGGCGTTAAACGCCGGAATCACCTTGCTCCAGCCGGGTTCTGCCACCGAATACGCGACCAGCGTGACAGTGGATTTCGCGTTGGCCAGTCCCCCGCCGCCAACGACATCGCTGGGGCCGCCGCGGCATGCCGCCAGGACGCCGACGAGACCGAAGACGAGTGCCAGCGCGACGGAGTGTCGCCGACGCGGCACGCGTCTGACGTCGTCGGGGAACATCTGCGACATTGACGACCTTCCGGGGCGGGACATATGGATCGGGTGTCCCCGTAGCTACGGAATGGCAATCAGGCAAATTCGAGGGATCTCACGAACTCACACCAGGCCGCGCACGGGTCGGGAGTCAGCGACAACAGTGTGCGTCGGCCATGGGGCAAACCACCACGGCGCAAATAGCGCAGCCGGACGCCACGACGTGGCGATCCAAAACACCGGCTGCTGCATGCATGTCGCGAAGCCTAACAGAGTTCTCACAGCTGGCAATTCGGCGGGCGATGCAGTGTGTGAGCAACGGACTCAGTGCGTCAGCAACCACATCAGGATCACCAAAGCGACCAGTGCGACCAGGATCAGCGTGACGTGCGAACGGGGCATCCGGCTATCCGGAGGCCTCGTCGGAATGACGGGCCCGGCGCAACAGCTGGATTCCCCTGCCCAGCGACGCGTCCAGGACCGTTGCCAGGAAATACGCCATGAACAGAACGACCGGCATGACCGTCAGGGCCTGGAGCACGAAGGGCAGGCCGGAGAGCCACAACTCGACCCCGTCCCACCAACTCAAGAACCCGTTCACCGCGTCCACCCTATTGGTCCGGCCATTTGAAGCCAACGTGAGCCGAAAGGCCAGTGGGCGTTCCTGGCCGCCCCGGTAACACGTAGGTTGCGGCGGTGGACGCGAAGCGGGTCGACGTTCGATGATGTCGGGATGGTCCTGCACGCCGACTCTGCCGACTCAGTCAACGACCACCTCGCATCTTCGGTCGACGAGCTGCCCGCGATACCTCAGCCCACTGGGCTGGCGCCGATCGACGCTGCCGCCGCCGAACTCGACTCGCTGGCGCCCTACGTTTCCAATTCCCCCTCGCGCAACCCGTTTCCCCCAATCGCCGACTACGCCTTCCTGTCCGACTGGGAAACCACCTGCCTGATCTCGCCGGCCGGCTCCGTGGAGTGGCTGTGCGTGCCGCGGCCGGATTCCCCCAGCGTGTTCGGCGCGATTCTGGACCGTAGCGCCGGCCACTTCCGGATCGGGCCGTACGGCGTCTCGGTGCCGTCGGCGCGGCGCTATCTGCCCGGCAGCCTGATCATGGAGACCACCTGGCAGACGCACACCGGCTGGCTGATCGTGCGTGACGCGCTGGTGATGGGCCGCTGGCACGACATCGAGCGCCGGTCCCGCACGCATCGGCGCACCCCGATGGACTGGGACGCCGAGCACATCCTGCTGCGCACCGTGCGCTGCGTCAGCGGCACGGTCGAACTGATGATGAGCTGTGAGCCGGCGTTCGACTACCACCGCGTCGGCACCACCTGGGAGTATTCGGCCAACGCCTACGGCGAGGCGATCGCGCGGGCCGCCAAACAACCCGACGCTCACCCGACGCTGCGGCTGACCACGAACCTCAACATCGGGCTGGAAGGCCGCGAGGCGCGCGCCCGCACCCGGATGAAAGAGGGCGATGACATCTTCGTGGCGCTGAGCTGGACCAAGCACCCAGCACCGCAGACCTACCAAGAGGCCGCCGACAAGATGTGGCAGACCACTGAATGCTGGCGGCAGTGGATCAACATCGGCAACTTCCCGGACCATCCGTGGCGCGCCTACCTGCAGCGCAGCGCGCTGACCCTGAAGGGTCTGACCTACTCGCCCACCGGCGCGCTGCTGGCCGCCAGCACCACCTCGCTGCCGGAGACGCCGCGCGGCGAGCGCAACTGGGACTACCGTTACTCCTGGATCCGCGACTCCACCTTCGCGCTGTGGGGCCTCTACACGATCGGCCTGGATCGGGAGGCGGACGACTTCTTTGCGTTCATCGCCGACGTCTCCGGTGCCAACAGCGACGAGCGGCACCCGCTGCAGGTGATGTACGGCGTCGGCGGCGAGCGCAGTCTGATCGAAGAGGAACTGCACCACCTGTCCGGCTACGACCACGCCCGGCCGGTCCGCATTGGCAATGGGGCCTACAACCAGATGCAGCACGACATCTGGGGCTCCATCCTGGACTCGTTCTACCTGCATGCCCGCTCCCGTGAGCAGGTTCCGGAGAACCTGTGGCCGGTGCTCAAGAAGCAGGTCGAAGAGGCGATCAAGCACTGGCGCGAGCCGGACCGCGGCATTTGGGAGGTGCGCGGGGAGCCGCAGCACTTCACTTCCTCGAAGGTGATGTGCTGGGTGGCCCTGGACCGCGGCGCCAAGCTGGCCGAGCGCCAGGGTGAGAAGAGCTACGCCCAGCAGTGGCGCAAGATCGCCGAGGAGATCAGGGAAGACATCCTGGCGAACGGCGTGGACTCCCGCGGCGTGTTCACCCAGCGCTACGGCAGCGATGCGTTGGACGCCTCGCTGCTGCTGGTGGTGCTGACCCGGTTCCTGCCCCCGGATGACCCGCGGGTGCGCAACACGGTGCTGGCCATCGCCGACGAACTCACCGAGGAAGGCCTGGTGCTGCGGTACCGGGTGGAAGAGACCGACGACGGCCTGTCCGGCGAGGAAGGCACCTTCACCATCTGCTCGTTCTGGCTGGTGTCGGCGCTGGTGGAGATCGGCGAGGTGGCCCGCGCCAAGCGGCTCTGCGAACGATTGCTGGCCTACGCGAGCCCGCTGCACCTCTACGCCGAGGAGATCGAGCCGCGGACCGGCCGGCACCTGGGCAACTTCCCGCAGGCGTTCACCCACCTGGCGCTGATCAACGCCGTGGTTCACGTCATCCGCGCCGAGGAGGAGGCCGATGGTTCGGGGGCCTTCCAGCCTGCCAACGCCCCCGTCTGAGGTCAGCTGCGCGCGCTGATCTTGTCCATCACCGCGTGGGCGATGGTGACGGCGCTGGTGTGCGGGTCCCCCGTCCCCGGGTCCGCCGAATTCTGGACGCTGAAGAAGGCGACCTCGACCTCGACCAGGCAGTTCACCCGCAACCCCAGGGCCCGGGCTTCGGGCCTGCGCCCGCCGGTCGCGCCGGCGGCCTGCACGTAGACCGTGGCGGCCAGCACCGAGTTGTCCACCCGCACCTCGGTGATTTCGTCGCTGAAATTGAGGGCGCCGCCCGAGATCGTCAGGGTCTTTCCGTTGCAGCCGTTCCACTGTTGGGTGAACTGCGCGAACAGCGCGGCGGCGTCGGCGGCGGTGGGCAGCGCCACCACGGCTTCGGCGACGCTGATGACCTTGCCGGATTCGCCTGCGCTCCACCATGTCTCACGAGCGACGTTCTTGACGTCGGCGGATTCGTAGGCGCTCCTGATGGTCATCGTCGAGACCCCGGCGCATTCGGCCGGCTGAATGTCGCCGAGCCCGGCCTGCAGCTTTTCCCGACCACCGAACCGCGGGGGCAGGCGAGGGTCCCCCTTGAACGGTTGACCGAGCATGTTGGCCAGCACCACGTCGTCGACCAGCACCCCCTTGATCACCTCGCCGGTGAGCGGATTGGGCTTCAACCCGGCCGCCGGGCGGGCGGTGCCGGCGATGGCGTGGGTGCAGCCCGTCAGCAGTGAAACCGCCAACAGTGCGGCGGCCCAGCGGGATTTCATCGAATGCCTCTCTGTTTCGACCTCAACTCATGCCGGCCACTTTGCGCAACATGGTTCTGGCGAGATCGGTTGCCCTGCTGCCGGTTTGCAGGTGCGGCCGCACGGCGACCTGCACATCCACGATGACATCGGACTCGACGCCGACGGCACGCTCGACTGGGAACTGCGGGGTGTGGTGGTTGTCCCAGCTCAGGATCGTGGCCAAGAGCAGCGATCCACGCACCTGGACATCCGTCACCTGGTGATAGAGCTGGGTCTTGCTGGAGTCCCAGGTGAACATCGTCAGCGTGGTGCCTTGGCAGTGCTGCCACTGCCGAGTGAATGTTGCGAACAGCCGCTCGGCATCGGCCGTCGAGGCGAATTTGATGGCCGCTGCGGTCGCTTTCGACGCCGCCACATCGAAGTCATAGTTCCAGTAATCCTGCACCGCGGCGTCTCGCACGGGGCCCTTTTCGTACACGATATGCATCCGTGGGCTGACGGCCCCGAGGCACTCGATGGGTGCGGCATCCTTGTCGGTGCGAATCCCGTCGGGCAGTACCTCGATACCGCCGACCCGCGGCGGCGGATTCTGCTGCAGCTCGTTGCCGACCGCCGCGCGGATCTCTTCGTCGGTGGGCATGATCTGGACGACGGGCGCCATCGACGGTGGCGACGGCGAATACCGTGCGGTGCCGTCCACGGTGGTGGCGCAGCCGGTGATCAGCAGCCCGGCGCACAGCGCGATCGCGCGAGCACGGCCCGTCCCCGCGAAAGGCATCGCTATTTCTTGCCCTTGTCCCCCGAAGTCTCGGTGGACAGCGCCGCGACGAACGCTTCCTGCGGCACGTCCACCCGCCCAATGGTTTTCATCCGCTTCTTGCCCTCTTTCTGCTTCTCCAGCAGTTTGCGCTTGCGGGTGATGTCGCCGCCGTAGCACTTGGACAACACGTCCTTGCGGATGGCGCGGATGTTCTCTCGGGCAATGATTTTCGAACCGATCGCGGCCTGCACCGGTACCTCGAACTGCTGGCGCGGGATCAGCTCCTTGAGCTTGGTGGTCATTTTGTTGCCGTAGGCGAATGCCGAATCCTTATGGACGATGGCGCTGAACGCGTCGACAGCCTCGCCCTGCAACAGGATGTCGACCTTGACCAGCTGGGCTTCCTGCTCGCCGGCTTCCTCGTAGTCCAGGCTGGCATAACCACGGGTGCGCGACTTCAGCGAGTCGAAGAAGTCGAAGATGATCTCGCCCAACGGCATTGTGTAGCGCAGTTCCACCCGCTCCGGCGACAGATAGTCCATGCCGCCCAGCTCGCCGCGGCGTGACTGGCTCAATTCCATGATGGTTCCGATGAATTCGCTCGGCGCGATGATCGTGGTTTTCACGATCGGCTCGTAGACCGTGCGGATCTTGCCCTCCGGCCAGTCCGACGGGTTCGTCACCACGATTTCACTGTTGTCCTCTTTTTCGACCCGGTACACGACGTTCGGCGACGTCGAGATCAGGTCGAGGTCGAACTCGCGCTCCAGACGCTCGCGGGTGATCTCCATGTGCAGCAAACCCAGGAAGCCGCACCGGAATCCGAAGCCCAGTGCCACCGATGTCTCCGGCTCGTAGGTCAGGGCCGCGTCGTTGAGCTGTAGCTTGTCCAGCGCGTCACGCAGGTTCGGGTAGTCGGATCCGTCGACCGGATACAGGCCGGAGTAGACCATCGGCTTCGGTTCCCGGTAACCGGTGAGTGCCTCCTTGGCGCCATTGCGCGCGGTGGTCACGGTGTCACCGACCTTGGACTGGCGGACATCCTTGACGCCGGTGATCAGGTACCCCACCTCCCCGACGCCCAGGCCCGCACTGGCTTTCGGTTCCGGGGAGACGATGCCGACCTCGAGCAGCTCGTGGGTGGCGCCGGTGGACATCATCGCGATGCGCTCGCGTGGGGTGATCTTGCCGTCGACCACACGCACGTAGGTGACCACGCCGCGGTAGATGTCGTAGACGGAGTCGAAGATCATGGCGCGGGTGGGGGCGTCGGCGTCGCCCTGCGGGGGCGGCACCTCGCGCACCACGTGGTCGAGCAGGTCGGCGACGCCCTCGCCGGTCTTGCCCGACACCCGCAACACGTCGCTCGGCTCGCAGCCGATGATGTGGGCGATTTCGCCGGCGTAGCGGTCCGGGTCGGCTGCCGGCAGGTCGATCTTGTTGAGCACCGGGATGATGTGCAGGTCGCGGTCGAGTGCCAGATAGAGATTGGCCAGCGTCTGGGCTTCGATGCCCTGGGCGGCGTCGACCAGCAGTACCGCGCCCTCGCACGCCTCGAGCGCCCGGGACACCTCGTAGGTGAAGTCGACGTGGCCAGGGGTGTCGATCAGGTGCAGAACATGGTCCACCCCATCGACTTGCCAGGGCAGCCGGACGTTCTGGGCTTTGATGGTGATCCCGCGTTCCCGCTCGATGTCCATCCGGTCCAGGTACTGGGCACGCATCGAGCGCTCGTCGACCACTCCGGTCAACTGCAGCATGCGGTCGGCCAGCGTCGACTTGCCGTGGTCGATGTGAGCGATGATGCAGAAGTTCCGAATCTGCGCCGGCGCAGTGAAGGTTTTGTCGGCGAAACTGCTGATGGGAATCTCCTGGTCGAGCGGTTGATGAGTAAGCCCAGCGTATCGGTGCTCAACGGCCGGAACACAATTGTGGTTTCGGAGCGGGTCTGGCTGCGCGTCTATGCTGCAAACATGGCACCGGACAGGAAGACGCCCGGCAAGTCACAGTGGAAGACGTTCCAGCGGTTTGCGGAGAACCTCGTCAACGAGGCTCCGAAAGTCGTCCAGCGACTGCAGAACACGCAGGAAACGCTGCGGACCATCCAGCAAGCCGTGAAGATCACCGCCAACATCATGACGATGGGCCTGCCGGCCGCGCCCGCCGAGATCACCGCCGGCCGCCCGGTGACCAAGACCAGCTTTCCCACCGCGCAGCGGGCCCGCAAGGTGGTGTACGCGCCGGATCTCGACGGCCGGGCGGATCCCGGCGAGATCGTGTGGACCTGGGTGGTCTACGAGGATGACCCGACGCGCGGCAAGGACCGGCCGGTGCTCGTGGTGGGCCGGGACCGCAGCGTGCTGCTGGGGTTGATGTTGTCCAGCCAGGAACGCCGCGACGACGACCGGGACTGGGTCAAGATCGGCTCCGGTGACTGGGACTACGAGGGCAGAGCGAGCTGGGTGCGGCTGGACCGGGTGCTCGACGTGCCCGAGGAAGGCATTCGCCGCGAGGGCGCGATCCTGGATCGGGAGACCTTCGACGTGGTGGCCGCCCGGCTGCGGGCTGAATACTCCTGGCGCTAGTGCACTTTCTCGGCGAGGCGAATTCTGCGCGAGGCGAACCTGGCTGCCATTTTCCGCTGCGAATTTCGCAGCCACGTTCGGCTCGCGCGGCTGCATAAGCCCGGACGCGCAGTACGCGTGGCGCTGAGTTATCCCTGCGTGATGTAGGACTGCAGCTGCTGCTGCTCGGCTTCCAGTTCGCCCATCCGGGTCTTCACCACGTCACCGATGCTGACGATGCCGATCAGCTTGCGGCCGTCGAGCACCGGCACGTGCCGCACCCGGTTCTGGGTCATCAGCACGCTGACGCTGTCCACCGTGTCCGACTTCGTGCAGGTCGTGACGGCGTTG
>NZ_LZKQ01000288.1 GCF_001668675.1 Mycobacterium asiaticum
CCCCCCGCTGGACCCGCCCGCGATGCGGTCCGGCCGCCACGGGTTGCGTGTCTGGGGAGTGACGACGCCGTAGGCGAACTCGTGCGAGTGGGTGCGGCCCACCACCACCGCACCGGCCTGCCGTAGCCGCGCGACGACGGCACTGTCTACATCGGGTATGTGGTCCGCCCGGACACGTGAGCTGGAAGTGCTTGGCACGCCGGCCATGTCGTAGATTTCCTTGACCCCGATCGGGATTCCGTGCAGGGGCCCGCGATATCGGCCGGCCGCGATCTCGCGTGCCGCCCGTGCCGCCGCTTCGTTGGCCAGTTCCGCCGTGACGTTGCTGAACGCGTTGACCTCGGGATTGATGGCGTCGATGCGTGCCAGCACGGACTCGGTGAGCTCGACCGGCGACAACTCCTTCGTCCGGATCTGCCGTGCCGCGCCGGCCAGGGTCAGTTCGTAAGGTTGCATTACGCTAGGCAACCTTCGCCTGAAGCCCGAGGGTGGTGCGCAGCCAGCTGCCCATCTCGGCGATTGCGCGGTCGACGGCGTCGACGCGGCCCGCTCCCATGATGAAGGAGTGCTGTCCCTCGTCGAGTTGCCGCAGGACGATGTCGCTGCCCGCTTCCCTTGCCTTTTGCGCGAAGGCGACGGCATCCGACGCGAGCAGTTCGTACTCTCCGTAGTACACCAAAGTGGGCGGCAAACCGGACAGGTCGGCGCCGAGCAGATGCACACGCGGGTCGGTGTATTCCACTCCGGTGCCGTCCAGCCAGCACGACCGGAACAGCTCCATCAATCCGCGGGTGAGCAACCTGTCCCGGTCGGCGTTGGATTCGATGGACTCCCCCGACATCGTGACGTCGGTCCAGGGCGAGATGGACAGCACCGCACCGGGCTGCGCCTCGCCCCGATCACGCAGCCGCACGGCGAGTTCGACGGCGAGGTAGCCGCCGATCGAGTGGCCCACGCTGCCGATCTTGCTGGGCTGATAGCCCTGTGCGAGCACCCAGCGGTAGGCGGTCTCGACGTCCTCCACTTGTGCCGGGTATTTGTGCTCGGGGGAACGCCGGAAGTTCAGGACCAGCGAGCGCGTGCCGGCCGCTTTGGCGATGTGTGCGGCCGCTTTTCGGTCCGAGTGCATCGACATCAGCACACTGCCGCCCATATGGCTGTGTAGCAGGACCGATTCCGGGTCGCTGTCCACGGGGATACACCACAGCGCCTCGACTCCGCCGGCGTCGACCTCGGCGTAGGTGACACCCTCGGGTTCCTTCGTCGCCACATGGATGTTCTCAGCGACGTCCCTGATCGTCTCCAGCCCGAAGTTGGGATTCGAGGAACGCCTGCCGATCTCCGCGAAGATGCCCGCCAATTCCGCCGTCCGCTCGCTTGCCATAAGTGCCCTTTCCTCGATGCCCGTTAGAATAACGATCACTATATAACGATCGCTATTCAATGACCAGGGCGCGTTTGTTCGAGCGCCGAGCGTGGGCCTTACGCAGAAAAATTGGTCACGAAGCCGCCATACGCCACACGCTGGGCGGCAGGATTTGACTAGGCGTGCACGCCGTCGAGCGCACGACGGGCGTAGGCCCGCACGTCGGCGTCGTTGTCCTTGAGCGCGATGGCGAGTGCGTCGCGGGCTGCGGGCTCGCCGGCCCACCTGGTCAGGCTCAGCACCGCGGCCTTCCGCACGTCCAGATGGGTGTCCGCAACGGCGTGGGCCAGCTGGGGCACGGCGAGTTCGGCCGTCGTACCGGACAGTGCGCGCGCCGCCCCTACCCGCACCTGCCAGGCGGTTGCGCGCAGCGCCTGCTGCACCGCGTCGAAATTACGTTCGTCGCAACCCAATTCGGCCATCGCCGTGAGCGCGGCGGCGCGCACCAGCGGGTCCGGGTCGGCAATCAGGGCGCCGATGGCATCCCGGCTCCGGACCGATGAACGCATTGCGGCCAACCCCCCGGCCGCGGCGATGCGCACCTCCCGGTTCTCGTCGGCCGCAGCGGCAACGACGCCGGCTACGTCGTCGACGGAAACGAGCGCGCGCACGGCCTCGATCCGCACATGGTGAATATCGTCATCGAGCCCGCGCCGGTATTCCGTCGCCGAACCGCCGCGCCGCGCCGCGAGCACATACATTGCCGCGGCCCGCACCACCGCATCCGGTGAGTCCAGATGCGGGCGGGCTTCGGCGGCGTCCGGCAGCACCTCTACCAATTCCCGGATCCCGTCGGCGGCGGTCCGGCGCACCGCGACATCGGCGTCGTCGAGCGCGGCGAACAGGGCGGGTGCGTAACCGTCCGGTATGTGCTCGGTGAGGGTTGCCACCGCGGTGCGGCGGACTCCGGCGTCGGGATCGGTCAGGTAGGGCCGTAGGTCCGCGGTGGTCGGCTCGTCGAGCGCCAGGACCTCGGCGATGCGTGGCGACGGAGCATGCACCGGGGTCTCGATACGGGTTCGGGTGGTGGTCGGGGCCTGGCCGCCCATCAGCGGCGGCTGCTCCACCTCGAATACGCGCCGATCCGTCGGCGGCAGCGCATCGAACTCCGGGACCGAGACCAAATAGGGGGCCACCGGACGCTTCAGGAACACCATCC
This sequence comes from Mycobacterium asiaticum, assembly GCF_001668675.1. GTDB lineage: Bacteria > Actinomycetota > Actinomycetes > Mycobacteriales > Mycobacteriaceae > Mycobacterium > Mycobacterium asiaticum_D. Next base: position 2,586 of record NZ_LZKQ01000288.1, read on the forward strand.
GGCCGTCGCCGGGGTCTTTGCGCAAGTTGAGGTGGTAACCCCACTCGCTGTCGTCCCGCACGGGCAGATCGGCGCGGTCGTGGTAGAGCCCCCACCGTGACTCGGTGCGGGTGAGCGAGGACCGGGCGGCCATTTCCGCGCAATCGCGGATGAAGGACACCTCGACCGCGCGCATCAGCTCGTGTGGGGTGCGTGCCCCCATTTCGGCGATCTCGTCGCGCATGCGGTCGAAGGTGCGGATCGCGATCGACAGCTTGGCCGCGGTCTTGGGCGGCGCCACATAGTCGTTGACGAAGCGCCGAAGCTTGTATTCGACCTGCGGCTGCGGCGGCCCGTCCTGGTGCCGCAGGGGGCGGTAGATCAGCTCGTGCGCCGCACGCAGCTGGTCCTGCGGCAGGTGTTGTGGCGCGGCGGTTTCGGTGACCGTCGAGGCGGCGTGTTCGCCGGCGAGGTCGCCGAAGACGAACGCCCCGATCATGTAGTTGTGCGGGACGCAGGCCAGGTCGCCGGCGGCGTACAGACCCGGAACCGTGGTGCGGGCATGCTCGTCGACCCACACGCCGGATGCGGAATGCCCGCTGCACAGCCCGATTTCGGAAATGTGCATCTCCACGTCGTGAGTGCGGTAGTCGTGACCCCGGTTGGCGTGGAAGGTGCCCCGGGTGGGCCGCTCGGTGGTGTGCAGGATGTTTTCCAGCGCCGTCAGCGTCTCGTCAGGCAGATGTGACACCTTCAGGTAGATCGGCCCGCGAGCCGAATCGATCTCGCTCTTGACCTCGGCCATCATCTGACCCGACCAGTAGTCGGAGTCGACGAACCGCTCGCCGTGCGCGTTGACCTGGTAGCCGCCGAACGGATTGGCCACGTACGCGCACGCCGGCCCGTTGTAGTCCTTGATCAACGGATTGACCTGGAAGCACTCGATTCCGGAGAGTTCGGCGCCGGCGTGATAGGCCATCGAGTAGCCGTCACCGGCATTGGTCGGGTTCTCGTAGGTGCCGTACAGATATCCGGAGGCGGGGAGGCCGAGCCGTCCGCACGCGCCGGTCGCCAGAATCACGGCCTTGGCGCCGATCGCGACGAACTCCCCGGTGCGCGTGTGCAGCGCCGCGGCGCCGACGGCCCGGCCATCAGCGGTCAGCACCCGCACCGGCATCAGCCGGTTCTCGATCTGGATCTTTTCCCGCATTGAGCGTTGCCGCAACACCCGGTAAAGCGCCTTCTTGACGTCCTTGCCCTCGGGCATCGGCAGCACATACGAGCCGGAGCGGTGTACCCGGCGCACCGCGTATTCGCCGTGCTCGTCCTTTTCGAATTTCACCCCATAGCGCTCCAGCCGCTGCACCATGGCGAACCCGCGGGTGGCGGTCTGATACACGGTGCGCTGGTTGACGATTCCGTCGTTGGCCCGGGTGATCTCGGCGACGTAGTCTTCCGGTTCGGCCTTGCCGGGGATGACGGCGTTGTTCACCCCGTCCATGCCCATGGCCAGGGCGCCCGAGTGGCGTACATGCGCCTTCTCCAGCAGCAGCACCTGCGCACCGTGTTCGGCCGCGGTGAGGGCCGCCATGGTGCCGGCGGTACCGCCGCCGATGACCAGCACGTCACAGTCGAGTCGGAGCTGCGGCTCGTCCGCGGGTATCTGCATCATGCCGCCACCAAATGGTTCAACGCGGCAATGACTTCGGCGCGTAGTTCAGCCCGCGGAGCGGTGCTGCGCGGATCCGGCACGTCGAGCACCGCACGCAGCGGGTGGCCGGCTTGGCCCAACACGGCGATGCGGTCACCGAGTGCCAGAGCCTCGTCGACGTCATGGGTGACGAAGACGATGGTGGTGGGATGCGCTCGCCAGGTATCGATGAGCAAACGTTGCATGGCCGAACGCGTTTGGGTGTCCAGCGCGCCGAACGGCTCGTCCATCAGCACCGCGCGCGGCGCACCGGCCAGACCACGGGCCAGCTGCACGCGCTGACGCATTCCGCCGGACAGGCTCTTGGGCAGGTACTGCCCGAAACCGGTGAGGCCGACCTCGGTGATCCAGCGTTCGGCTTGGGCGCGGCGGGTGGTGCGCGGCACGCCGCGCAACCGCAACGCCAGCTCGATGTTCGACCGTACGGTGCGCCAGGGCAGTAGAGCGTTGTCCTGGAACACCATGCCGCGGTCGCCCGAGGTGCTGACCACCTCTTCGCCGTCGGCCAGCACCCGTCCGTTGTCGGGGCGCATCAGACCCGCCAGGGCCCGCAGCACCGTCGACTTGCCACACCCCGAGGGCCCGGTGAGCACCAGTATCTCCCCGGGCCGCGCCGCCAGACTCATCCCGTCGATGACTGGGATCCCGTTGTACGACAGGCGTACCCGATCCAGTTCCAGACTCATGCCCCTCATCGCTTCGCTTCCTCTCCCCTCGGCAACCACCGGGTGACCCGGCGCCCGATGACTTCGACGGCCGCCGATGTCGCGAAACCCAGCACGCCGATCGTGATGATGCCGACGAACACCTGCGGGTAGGCCAGCACGGTGTAGTTCTGCCAGGTGCGGTAGCCGACACCCAGCCGTCCCGAGATCATTTCGGCGGAGATGACGCAGATCCACGCCACCCCCATGCCGACCGACAGGCCGCCGAACACTCCCAGCAGGATGCCGGGCAGCACAACCTGCGTCAGCACGTCCCAGCGCCCACCCCCGAGGGTCCGCACGCTGTCCTCCCACAGGGTCGGCAGGGCCCGCACGGCGTGCCGGGTGCTGACCATGATCGGGAAGTAGGCCGCCAGGAAGGTGATGAAGACAATCCCCGCTTCGTCGGTCGGGAACAACAGGATCGCCACCGGCACCAGCGCGATCGCGGGAATCGGTCGGGCCAGTTCGGTCAGCGGGCCGACGAGGTCGGCGAACAGCCGGGAGCGGCCCAACAGCACACCGGTCGCGACACCGGCCGCCGCTGCCAGGCCGAACCCGGTGAGAATGCGCAGCAGCGACTGCGCGAGGTCGAGCCAGTATTCGAAGGCGCCCAGCCGCCGGGTGAGCGCGGTCGCTATCTCGGTGATCGTCGGCAGCGTGTCGAATCGCAGCCAGAACCGCACCTTTTCGACGGTGAGGAGTTGCCACAGCCCGAGCGCGAGGGCCACCGACGCCAGTCGCAGCAGCCGCGAACGCCACGGCGAGGCGGACCGGCGCGGTGCGGCGACTGGTTTGGCTGGGCCCACAATCCGGTCGGCCAATTCGGCGGTCATAGCGAACTCCCCACTGCCTGTTCGTAATCCACGGTCACCGCACCCGGGTGCGCGGCCAGGTAGCGTCGTGAACCGGCCACGGTGCCGAACGGGCGGTAATCGATGCCGTCTCGCACCCAGACCGCCTTGTCGGCGAACCATCGGGTGCCCAGCTCCGCGTCAGGCACATAGGCGGCCCGGATTCGGGCGCTGCGTGCGCGCGCCGCCTTGATCGCGTGGAGCAGAGCGGTCGGGTTGGCGAACGTCTGGGTCGAATCCGCACCGTCCAGCCACAATTCGCTGGCCAAGGCCGGGTCACCACCGAGCGCCGACGGATTACCGGTACGAGCCCGGCCGGCGTCGTAGTCGAGCCCGCGCGCACCGAACACCGCCCGCAGCGGTCTGTCCTGCACGAATCCGTCGACGTCGAGATCGGCGAAATCGCCGATCGACTTCAGGTAGGGCACATCGCCTTTGAGCGCTTCGATCTGCGACGACTTGAGCGTGCTGTCGAACGAGGTGCCGCCCGGACCGTTGTAGAGGTACACCACCTCTTGCGGCAGACCGCTGGCGTCGGCGACGATGCGGGCCGCCTGCAACGGCCTGTTGTTCAGGAAGTCGGTGGCGTCCAGTTGTGCCTGCAGGAACGCCGCCAGCACTTCGGGATGCGCGGCCGCGTAGGAGCGGCGCACGACAACACCGTGCAAGGTGGGCACATTCAATTCCGCGCCGTCGTAGAGCAACCGGCCTTTACCCTGGTACACCAGCAGACCCGGCCACGCGACGAATTGCGAAAGCGCCTGCACCTGGCCTGATTCCAGAGCGGACGCGCCAACCTGTGGCTGCTGATTGAGCACTTCAGCACCGTGAATCCCGGCCCGGTCCAGCGCCCGGACCAACGTGCCGTGACCAGCCGAGCCCACACTTGCCGAGACCCTGGCACCCTTGAGGTCGGCCAGTGTCGTCGCCGACGAACCCGGCGCCACCACAACCATGTTCAGGGCGCCCTTGGGGTTGTAGCCGGTGACCGAGACCATTTCGGTGCGGGCCAACGGATTCGCCTGAGTTTTCGAACCATTGATCAGCAGGGGGTAGTCCCCCATCGAGCCGATGTCGATCTTCTCGGCCAGCATCTGCGCGGTGATCGGCGCACCGGTGTCATAGTCCTGCCATCGCACGGCATATCGGGTGCCGGTGCGGTGGGTGACATCGGCAAGCCGATGCTCGAGGTAGCCCTGAGCGCGCAGCAGCGTCCCGGCCGTCACGGTGTTGATGGTCTTGGACTGGTAGCCGACGACGACGTTGACGACTCCGTCGGACTCGGCCAGCGATTCCAGCGAGCAACCGGACAGCAATACGGCCAGGGTTACCGCGACGGACAGCAGCCGTTGCACATGCCTCACCATGGATATCCTTGAGATAGAGCGGGATTCAGCGCAGCAGATAGGGCATGTTCACCGTGACCGCCCCGGTGGGGCAACGCGCCGCGCACGGCCCGCAGTACCAGCACTCGTCGACGTGCATGAACGCCTTACCCGTGTCGGGATTGATCGCCAGCGCGTCCAGCGGGCACACCTCGACGCACAGGTTGCAGCCTTCGATGCACAGCGATTCGTCGATGGTGACCGGTACATCGGCTCGGGTGTTGTCGATCAGCGTCAAGGCTTGCTCCTAATCAGGTTGCCGCGCATGGTGATTCGGTCCCCCCGCATCCTGATGTACTCCAGGTCAACCGGGCGGCCGTCGTCCAGGCTGGTGAGGCGCTCCAGCATCAGCAGCGGCGCGCCGTTGGGCACCTGCAGCGCCACCGCCGAATGGGCGTCAGCGGGAATGGCTTCCAGCGCCAACGCCGCTGAGCCGAGGGGTTGCCCGCTCACCTGCTCGATGAGGGCGAACAGGTCGTTGTCTTCCAGCGGATGCCCCAGGATCTGCGTGCCGATGTCCGGGGCCAGGTAGGTCAGGTCGAGGCTGAGCGGCAGGTCACCCAGGTACCGCAGCCGCTCGATGAAGACGGCGTGCTCACCGGGGCCCAGGCGCAGTCGGTGCGCCACCGACGGAGGGGCCGCGACCAGCATCGCGGCCCGCACCTGGTTGCGGACCTCGCCCTGACCGTTGAAGGTCTCCTTGAGGCCGAGCAGCGTGTCCAGGCCGTGCGCGTACTTGCGCTGCGCGACGTGCGTGCCGATCCTCGGTCCGCGGTCGATCAGGCCCTCGTGCTTGAGGACGCCGAGGGCTTCACGAACGGTGTTGCGCGAGGCCGAGAACTCGGTGGCCAACTCGCTTTCGTTGGGTAGCCCGTCGGGGTAGGCGCCAGCGTGGATCTGCTGACGCAGCACGTCGGCAACCCGGCGGGCCCGGTCGGCGCGGGCGCCCTGGATCGGCACTGGATCTGCCACGCCGCCACGCTAATGCAGGTCAGCGGCGCAATGTCGGGACCGACCACGGTCCTGCTGGGCGCCTGAACCATTGCGCCGGACCCCGTAGTGCGCTACCAGCGATATCCGGGCCCCGGAGCGCTATTGCGCCACCCCGGACGCACCCCCCGCACTTCTGATCGCGTTGAAACTAATGCGGGTGACAGCCGTACGTCAGTTCACCTGGACGGTGTGCTCGTTCGCCACCATCGGTGCCTCGGGCGCCCGCGACGGCTCGGAACCGTTGCCGGACACCTTCGCGCGTGTCACCGCCTTGCGCTGCGCCTCCATCCGCGACAGCGCCTCCTGGGTGAACACCGACAGGCCCAGCTCGTGGTTGTATCCGTGGATCTCCTTGACGTCGAGCTGAGCGAGGAAGTAGACGATTTCTTTCGAAACCACCTGACCCGGGACCAACACGGGGAAGCCCGGCGGATACGGAACCACAAACGTGGTGGACACCAACGTCTTTCCCTCGGCGATCCGGCGCCCGGCGGTGCCGATCAGCACGTACTCGCGGTCCGATTCCTCATACCCGGCATAGAACGCCGAGCGGGTGTCGCCGTACACACTGCCCTCGGCGGGACGGAACGCGACGTCGAACTCGCTGAAATCGGGCAGGTGCGGCAGATCCTCGGTGATCTCCTCGACGCGGCGCTCGTGCAGCGCCCAGTCGGCCGCGCTCGCGGCCTCCTTGGTCCGGTCGAAGTCGGTCGCCACCCGGCGCAGCACATCGAGCAGATGGTGCACGCTCGACCAGGTCACGCCGATGGTGAAGATCAGCAAGACGCTGTTGATCGAGGTCTTGTTGATCTGGATGCCGAACCGGTCCATCAGAATCTTCTCGCGGAAGTCATAGCCGTTCATGCCGGTCTTGCCCAGAAACAGCGTGACCCTGGTCGGGTCCAGCACGAACTGGTCGGATCGCCAGGCCTCGTTCCACTCGTCGAGGGCGCCCTGGCGCACTTCGCGATACGAGCTGACGTGCGACGCCCGGTATTCCTCCGGAACCAGATCGGACTCGTCGAGGATGCGGAACCACTTGCTGATCAGCCGGTCCTTGCGGACCCGGTGCCGGAACACCAGTGCCATGTCGTAGACCTGCCGGACCAGCTGGAAACCCTCGATGTCGACCTGTCGCCGGGCCAAATCCAAAGACGCCAGCAGCTGCTGGTTCGGTGAGGTCGAGGTGTGGGTCAGGAACGCCTCGCCGAAGGCGTCCCGGGCGCGGGCGTTGAAGTCCTGGTCGCGCACATGGATCATCGACGCCTGCCGGAAGGCCGAGAGTGACTTGTGCGTCGAATGCGTCGCATAAACCCGCACCCGCGCCTTGTCAGGGTCGGGCAGCAGCCGGTGGTTGACCCACTCCGACCGCGGAATGCCCTCCATCGACGCGGCCCACAGTCGGTACTCCTGGGCGTACTGCGGGGAGTCCAGCATCTGTTCGAGCTTCTCGGCCGACACCATGGCGGTGCGCTGCCGGGCCCACGGCACCGCGGTGGCGAACGCGAACCAGGCCTCGTCCCACAGGAAACAGATGTCCGGCTTGATCGCCAGCACCTCTTCCATCACCTGCCGGGGGTTGTAGACAACGCCGTCGAAGATGCAATTGGTCAGCAGCAGCATGCGGACCTTGTCCAGCTGCCCGGCCGCTTCCAAGTCCAGCAGCGCCTTCTTGATGGTGCTGAGCGGGACCGCCCCGTAGATCGCGAACTGCGGCAGCGCATAGGACTCCAGGTACCGCGGGTAGGCGCCCGCCAGCACCAGCCCGTAATGGTGCGACTTGTGGCAGTTGCGGTCGATCAGCACGATGTCGCCCGGCCGCGTCAACGACTGCACCACAATCTTGTTGGCGGTCGAGGTCCCGTTGGTGACGAAGTAGGTGTGGTTGGCATTCCACGTCACTGCGGCCTTGTCCATCGCCTTCTTGATGTTGCCGTGCGGGTCCAGCAGTGAGTCCAAACCGCCTGAGGTGGTGGACGTTTCGGCCATGAAGATGTTGCGGCCATAGAACTCGCCCATGTCCTGCAACGACTTCGAGTTGAAGACGCTGGCACCGCGGGCGACCGGCAGCGCGTGGAACTGGCCGACGGGTGCTGCGGCGTAGGCGCGCAAGGCGTCGAAAAACGGTGTGGAGAACCGATTTCGCAGCCCGGCGATCACGGTGCTGTGCAGGTCGGTCACATCGTTGAGCCGATAGAAGGTGCGGTCATAGACGTCGGGCTCGTCGTCGCCGCCGGCGGCGATCGATTCATCGGTCAGCAGGTACAGGTCGATGTGCGGGCGAAGTTCGCGGATCCATTCGCCGCATTCGACCCAGTCGTGCGTGCGGTCGGACACCGGTATGTCGTCGTTGGCCCCGAGCAGCGTGTTCATCAGCGGTACCCGGTCACGCGAGCGCAATGGCAGATCGTGGCGGATGATTGCGGCCTGGATCTCGCCGTTGAGCGCCACCGCGGTGATGGCGTCCTCGACGCTCGGCGCGACCAGGATCTCGAACTGAATGTCCTCGGCCGCGTTGCGCAGTTGGCGCAGCGCGTCGACCAGGCAGTCCGGAGCGGTGCACGGGGAATCGTCGGCCAGCAGCACGGTGTAGAACTGTTGCTGCTTGGCCTGGGCCACCAGCTCCTGGTCGGCCAGGGGCGCCGAAAGGTCGAACAACGCTGTGCGGTCGCCGTATTCGGACAGCAGCCGGACGGCCTGGGACACCTCTTCGGCCAGACGCACGGTGGACAGGCTCTCGAGATGGGAACGGAACGTCGCCAGGTTGTCCGCACCCGGGTACAGCCAGTACCGCTCGTAGGCGGCGATGCGGTCCATCAACCGCTTCACCTTGGCCAGGTCGTGGGACTTGTCCAGGCCGGCCAGGTCGACCTCGGCCAGGTGACGGCAGGCGTCGTCGAGCAGGTTCCAGGTGTCGATCCGCGTGTATGACGGGTTGGCCACCGCGGCCAGCGCCGAGACGCGAAGTCGACGCGGACGGGCGTTGTATCTGGTCATGTCGTCACCCTTCGGCGTCAGTGCAGTTCGTAAGCATCGCGGGAAAGACGGAAATAGTGGCCGCCGTGATCCGTGCAGGTGATGCCGGCCTCCTGGCTCTCGCACGTTATCGAGTTGAACGACCGGGTCTGACCGTACTGCAGCACCGGGTAGCCGGTGCCGAGGATTGTGTCGCTGTGACAAGACATTTGGGCTGGGGCGCCCTGGTGCATGCTGATTCTGCTCCCCCACGCGCCCATGCACGGGTTGGGGCGCGGGGGCACCGGGTAGGAGTGCTCACGGATCTCGCAGCCGGCGAAGGCCGAGCCTTCCATCGGCCCGATGCCGCAACCGATATTTCCCGACGGCGTCTGGAAGAACTCGAGGCCGGCGGCGTGCGCCGTCGGCTCCGGCGCTGCCAGCGCAGTCACGACGAAGGCCGCGACGAACCCGGCGCTCGCTCTGTTCGGCATCATTGCCGACAGCTTTCCATCACGCCGCTATTGTGTCTCCCCCTCCCTCGACACACGAGCGTTTCGGCGGTTTGGTCTTCAGCGGCCGACCCTGCGCAGCGGGTCGAACTCGCGCAGGCTCGGTGGCTGCTTGCCGGTGGTGACCTGTTCGGCCAGATACCGCCCGGTGACCGGTCCATGCGTCAATCCCCACATGCCGTGTCCACCAGCGACAAACACCCTTGGTGCCACCTCGCCGATCAACGGGCGTCCGTCGGGCGTGATCGGGCGGGCACCAACCCAAATGTCAGTGCGTTCGTCCCAGCGCATGCCGTCCAACAACTTGCTTGCCGAGCTCACGATCGACGCCACCCGCTCGGGAAAAACCCGCTCCCGCGGGTTGCGGAACTCCATCGTGCCCGAGACCCGCATCGCGCCTCGGTACGGCGTGCAGGCCACCCGGGCATCCGGCAGGTAGATGGGCCCCGGGATGGGGCGATCCACGGGCACGGTGAACGAGTAACCACGACCGGCACGTACCGGCACGCGCAACCAGCGGGCCGCCAGTTGCGGCAGCTGCGCGCCACTGGCGATCACCACGGCATCTGCCCGCAGCGGCTCGCCATAATTCGTCAGCACCGCAATGCCGTTGCCCGCAGGAACGATTCCGGTGACCTCCAAGCGGTGCAACAGCGCGCCCCGCTCGGTCACCGCTCGTCCCAGCGCCGTCACGAACCGGCCGGGATCGACGAAGCGCTGTCCGCTGATGCTGAGCCCGGATGTAGCCGCCGGCGCAGCCAACGGCACCTGCTCGTGCAGTGCGTCACCCGACAGGGCGGTGACAAACGTTGTCTGGCTGGCCTGTTGAAGTACGTCGAGTTCCTTCAGGAGGTGCTGGGCCCCGGCGCTGGACTCGAACAAGGCGGTGATCGGTGCGTCTGTCACCGGCACGTCCACCCCGTTGTTGACCAGGACGTCGAACGCATCGATGCAGTCCTCGTTGAGGACCGTGTTCGCCCGCAGCGCCCGACTCCACGATGATCGCCGACAGTTCGCGGCAAATTGCATCAGGAAGAGCCACAGTCGCGGGTCTCCGGTCACCGGGATGTGTAGCGGCGCATTCGCGTCGAACAGGGACCGCAACCCGTAGCGCAAGATCGCCGGAGAGTTCAGCGGCAGGACCAGACCCGGTGCCACCCACCCGGCGTTGCCAGCGGACGCGCCGGCGCCGACACCGCCGCGGTCAACCACCGTGACATCGACGCCACGCTCCTGCAGGAACCACGCCGTCGACAATCCGACGATGCCCGCGCCCACAACGATTACCGTGCGAGGTCCACCGTCGATATCCTCCACACCGGCCATCAGACACCTCCATAGCTGAGCCTTCGGTTCGCAATCACCGGTCCCTCGCGCCGGCCGTCACGCAGTCGCCGCACGAGGGCCCAATTGCCGGCCAGAAAGATCGCGGTCACCGCGGACACGCTCAACCAGGTGGACAGGGCGGCCGCCGCAGCCTCATCCAGCGGAGTCCGGAACGGCAGCCCGACGTGATTGCCCTCCGGGTCCACCCAGATGTCCACGGAATCCCCGGCTTTCACGCCTCGGGGCGCCGTCACGTCACCGGCGTGCTGGATTCCGCCGGCGAACCACCGGGCCGGCACGGTGACCGTCCGTGGGTCAGACATCTCTTGGTGCAAGGCGTTGTCGCTGACCACCACCGCCGTCACCAGCTGCCGGGTCTGAGCTTGCTCGCTCAGGACGCGAGTGCGCGACTCGTAGACCGAAAGCCCCACGACACCGGCCACCGGCAGGCCGACCAGCAAGGTGATCGCGATCCAGATCGCGGTCAACATCTCGGTTCCGTCGGCGATGCGTGCGCGGTGGCGGATGCGGGCCATGATGCGCTGTCCACGTTCGCGAAGCAGCGTGTGCATGTTGGCCACCTTCAGAGTTGATTGCTGACAACTCCATGGTGATGGCCGGTTGCGCCGCAGGCATTGCCCAACTGGGACAGTGCGGCCCTGGTGTGTTGTCGGTTTGCTACAGCGACCGGCCGTTGGGGTCGTCGTCGCTGTCGATGATCTGTTTGTTGCCGCGGTTGCCGAGCGAGTTCTCCACCCACTTGAGCATCGGCAGTTGCGGCAGTTCCCAGCGCCGCCCCGGGAGGTCGGTGACGTCGCCGAGCGAGCGGACCACGCCCTGGGTGAGGCCCATGATGGCGGCCATCACCGGCAGCAGCGGCTGCAGCGGTTTGGCTGCGGTGCGTACGGTACTGATGCGGCGGGCCAGGATCAGGCGTTCGATCGTGTGATACACCAGGGCGCCCACGCCGAGCCCGAAGATCGCCAGCACCGAGGCGACGATGGTCCACCCGAATGCGGCGCTGACCACCGCGCCGACCACCACCGCCACGGCCGCGAGCACGGCGATGACGACACGCAGCTCGAGGCGGGTCATGTACCCGCTCCGCGCACGGCTTGGGCCGCCGCGCGGATCTGCGGCGTGACCAGCATGACCTGGCCCAGCACCCCGTTGACGAAACCGGGCGAGTCGTCGGTGGACAACTCCTTGGCCAGCTCCACCGCCTCGTCGACGGCGACCGGTTCCGGCACGTCCTCGGCATAGAGCAGTTCCCACACCGCAACCCGCAGTATTGCGCGATCCACCGCCGGCAGGCGGTCCAGCGTCCACGCCTGAAGGTGCGAGGTGATCAGCTCGTCGATGTGCGCGGCGTGCTCGGCCACCCCGCGCGCCACCCCGGCCGTGTAGGGATGCAGCGGCGCCACGTCCGGGTTGGATTCGGCGAGCGCGGTGCGCACGTCGACCAGCTCGACCGGGCTCATCCCGCGCGCCTCGGCCTCGAACAGCAAGTCGACCGCACGTTTGCGCGCGCTGTGCCGGCCCTTCAGCGGCTGGGACCGCCGGCCCGGCTTACTCGCTTTCCCGTCCGGCATGTCAGGTGTTGACCCGACCCAGGTAGCTGCCGTCGCGGGTGTCCACCTTGAGCTTGTCGCCGGTGTTGATGAACAGCGGCACCTGGATCTCCGCCCCCGTCTCCACCGTCGCCGGCTTGGTGCCCGCGCTGGAGCGGTCGCCCTGCAAGCCCGGCTCGGTGTGGGAGACGACGAGCTCGACGGAGACCGGAAGTTCGATGTACAGCGGTGCTCCGTTGTGGAAGGCCACCTGCACCGGCAGGCCTTCCAGCAGGAAACGCGCAGCGTCGCCGACGAGCGACTCCGGCAGCGGGTGCTGTTCGTAGTCCTCGCTGTCCATGAACACGAAATCCGAGCCGTCGCGGTACAGATAGGTGGTGTCGCGCCGGTCGACGGTGGCCGTGTCGACCTTCACGCCGGCGTTGTAGGTCTTGTCGACGACCTTGCCGGACAGCACATTCTTCAGCTTGGTGCGCACGAAGGCCGGCCCCTTGCCAGGCTTGACGTGCTGGAACTCGGTGATCGTCCACAACTGGCCGTCGATGACCAGGACAAGTCCGTTCTTGAAGTCAGCAGTGGTCGCCACGTTCTCTAACATCTCCTACAAGATGGCCAGTTCCTTCGGGAACCGGGTCAACAATTCCGGGATCTGCCCGGTGGTCTGCGAGGTAGCCGACGCCCTACTTGGCACCACCAGCGTGTCCTCGATGCGGACACCGCCGCGGCCGGGTAGATAGACGCCGGGCTCCACTGTCACCACGGAGCCCGCAAGTAGTGTACCGGCGGAGGTTGCCCCGATGCCTGGCGCTTCGTGGATCTGCAGGCCGACTCCGTGGCCCAGACCGTGACCGAAGTGCTCGCCGTAACCCGCGTCGGCGATCATCTTCCGCGCCGCACCGTCGACGTCACGCAGTTCAGCGCCCGGATGCAGGGCTTCCCGGCCGGCCCGTTGCGCTTCGGCCACCAACTCGTAGATCTCCAGCTGCCAGTCGGCGGCGTTACCCAGCACGAACGTCCGGGTCATGTCCGAGTGATAGCCGGCCACCAGGGCGCCGAAGTCGATCTTGACGAAATCACCAGCGGCCAGCACGGCGTCGGTGGGCCGGTGGTGCGGGATGGCGGAATTCGGCCCGGCCGCCACGATCGTCTCGAACGAGATCGCATCGGCGCCGTGATCGAGCATCAGGTTCTCCAGCTCGCGGCTGACCTCGCGTTCGGTGCGGCCCGGGCGCAGTCCGCCGCGCTCGATCAGATCGGTCAGGGCGGCGTCGGCCGCCTCACACGCCAGCCGCAGCAGCGCCAGCTCACCGGCGTCCTTGACCTCGCGCAGCGCCTCCACGGTGCCCGACGCGCGGACCAGCTCGGTGTTGTGGCCTTCCAAAGCCGCGGACAACGCGTCCATGCCGTCGACGGTGACGACATGGCTTTCGTAGCCCAGTTTCCCCACCCCGTCCTGGCCGGCCCGGCCCGCCAGATACCGGCCCACCGCCCGCTCAATGGCCACTTCCAGATCGGGGGCCTGCTGCGCCGCCTGGGTGCGATAGCGCCCGTCGGTGGCCAGCACGGCCTCCCGATCGTCGGCAAACACCAGCAACGCGCCGTTGGATCCACTGAATCCGGATAGATACCGCACATTTATCAGGTCCGTGACCAGCATCGCGTCTAGTCCGGCGGCACCGATTTTGGCTTTGAGGTTGTGTCGACGCTGGGAATGTGTCACGACCCTTGACCGTACTCGCTACGCTGTTTGCCCATGAACAAGTGGATGGTGCGTGGATTGGTCTTTGCCGCCGCGATGGTCGTTCTTCGCCTTTTCCAAGGGGCGCTGATCAACGCGTGGCAGACGCAGTCCGCGCTGATCAGCATCGTGCTGCTGACACTCTTCGTGATCGCGTCGGTCGTGTGGGGATTGCGCGACGGCCGCGCCGACGCCAAGGCCAACCCGGACCCGGACCGACGCGAGGATCTCGCGATGGTCTGGCTGCTGGCCGGCCTGGTGGCGGGCTTGGTCAGCGGCCTGGTGGCCTGGATCATCGCGCTGTTCTACAAGGGCATCTACACCGGCGGGCTGCTCAACGAGCTAACTACTTTCGCTGCGTTCACCGCCCTGATCGTGTTCGTCTTCGGCATCCTGGGCGTGGCTGTCGGCCGGTGGCGAGTCGACCGCAACGCCCCGCCCCCGGAGAAGCACGACGGGTCGCACGACCGCCAGGACACCGACGTGTTCTCCGCGGTGCGTGAGGACGACAGCCCGACGGGCGAGATCCCCCGGCAGTCGCAGGGCGGCGCCAAGACCGAGGAGCGCACGTCGCCCGTGGCCACCGCCGAGCGCGATGAGCCGACCGAGGTCATCCGCACCGGCGACCGCGGCAGCGAAGACAAGACCGAGGTCATCCGCACCGGCGACAGCAGCGAGGCCAAGACCGAGGTGCTGAACCTGGACGAGGCGACCAGACCGCACAAGAAATCTACCGAGTAGCGGCCAGGTAGCGCAGGGCCAACAGGTAGCCCTGGATGCCCAGGCCCACAATGACCCCGGTGGCGACCGGACTCAGGTAGGAGTGGCGCCGAAACTCTTCGCGCGCATGCACATTCGAGATGTGCACCTCGATCAGTGGTGCACTCAGCTCGGCGCAGGCGTCGCGCAACGCCACCGACGTATGGGTGAGGCCGCCCGCGTTGAGAATCACCGGCTCGGAGGCGTCGGCCGCGCGGTGAATCCAGTCCAGCAGTTCGGCTTCGCTATCGGTTTGCCGCACAACGGCTTTGAGGCCGAGATCGGCGGCTTCGCGCTCGATCAGGGCGGCCAGTTCGTCGTGGGTGGTGCTGCCGTAGACGGCGGGCTCGCGCTGGCCGAGGCGACCGAGATTCGGGCCGTTGAACACGTTTACGCTCGAACTCATGGCGCCACTCCTCCGCATCGCCGCGCTCTGCATCGTCGTGGGCGCGTCATGGCGCGCACACTCCCGCGTAGGCCGTCACCAGCAGGCCCGGGTCGGGCCCGACCAACCGGCCCGGCTTGGCCAGCCCGTCCAGGACCACGAACCGCAGCACACCCGCGCGGGTTTTCTTGTCCCCGGCCATGTATTCCAGCAGCTGGGGCAGCGCGTCGGCGTCATAGCTGACCGGCAGACCCAGGGACGTCAGGATGGCGCGGTGGCGCTGTGCGGTTTCGTCGTCGAGTCGGCCGGTGAGCCGGGCAAGCTCGGCGGCGAAGACCAGCCCCACGGACACGGCGGCACCGTGCCGCCACCGGTAGCGCTCCCGGCGTTCGATCGCGTGCGCCAAAGTGTGCCCGTAGTTGAGGATTTCGCGAAGCTCGGATTCCTTCTCGTCGGCCGCGACGACTTCCGCCTTGACGGCGATGGCGCGCCGGACCAGTTCGGGCAGCACGTCGCCCTCCGGGTCGAGCGCCGCCTGCGGGTCGGCCTCGATGAGGTCCAGGATCACCGGGTCGGCGATGAATCCGGCCTTCACCACCTCGGCCATCCCGGCCACGATCTCGTTGTGTGGCAACGTCTTCAGCGTCGAAATGTCGACCAACACCGCCAACGGCTGATGAAACGCTCCGACCAGGTTCTTGCCGGCGTCGGTGTTGATGCCCGTCTTCCCGCCGACCGCCGCGTCGACCATGCCGAGCAGCGTGGTCGGCACGTGCACGATCGACACCCCACGCAACCAGGTAGCCGCGGCGAACCCGGCGACATCGGTGGCCGCGCCGCCGCCCAGGCTGACCAGTGCGTCCTTGCGGCCGATTCCGATGCGGCCCAAGACTTCCCAGATGAAACCCACGACGGGCAGGTCCTTGCCGGCCTCGGCGTCCGGGATCTCGATGCGATGTGCGTCGATCCCCTTGTCCGCCAACCTGGTTCGGATGGTCTCCGCGGTCTCCGTGAGCACCGGCTGATGCAGGATGGCGACCTTGTGCCGGCCGGCCAGCAACTCGTCGAGTTCGTCGAGGAGCCCGGTGCCGACCACCACGGGGTACGGCGGGTCGACGGCCACCTCGATGGTGACTGGCTTCGTTGCTTCTCTCATTTGGCAGCCTCTACCTGGGTGTTCAGCCGCGACACGATGTAGCGGACGACCGCGCCGGGGTTGCGGCGGTTGGTGTCCACCCGGATGGTCGCGACGCGGCGGTACAGCGGAACGCGCTTGGCCATCAGCTCACGGAATTTCTCGGCGCGGTCCGGACCGGCCAGCAGGGGCCGCACGGTGTTGCCCCCGGTGCGCCGGACGCCTTCGGCGGCGTTGATCTCGAGGTAGACCACGGTGTGGCCGTTGAGCGCCGCACACACCCCGGGGCTGGTGACCGCTCCCCCGCCCAGTGACAGCACGCCGTCGTGCTCGGCCAGGGCCGCGCGGATCACCTCTTCTTCGATGCGACGGAACTCCTGCTCGCCGTCAGTGGCGAAGATGTCGGCGATGGTGCGCCCCGTCTTCTGCTCGATCGCCGCGTCGGTGTCGAGCATGCTGACCCCGAGTGCCTTGGCGAGCCGACGTCCGATGGTCGACTTGCCGGAGCCGGGTAAGCCCACGAGTACCGCTCTGGGAGCCATCGGTGGCTAGCTTCCGGCGGCGCGGGCGGCCGGCGCCTCCCGGTCGGCGACCGTGCGCTGGTAGGCCTCGATGTTGCGCCTCGTTTCGGCCAGCGAATCCCCACCGAACTTCTCCAGCGCCGCGCGGGCCAGCACCAGCGCCACCATGGTTTCGACCACCACGCCGGCGGCCGGCACCGCGCACACGTCGGAGCGCTGGTGGATGGCGACGGCCTCGTCACCGGTGGCCATGTCGACGGTGGCCAGGGCACGGGGCACGGTGGAGATCGGCTTCATCGCCGCGCGCACCCGCAGCGGCTGGCCGTTGGTCATGCCGCCCTCGAGTCCGCCGGCGCGGTTGGTCGAGCGCACGACGCCGTCGGGTCCGGGATACATCTCGTCGTGGGCGCGGCTGCCGCGGCGGCGGGCCGTCTCGAAACCGTCGCCGATCTCCACGCCCTTGATCGCCTGGATGCCCATCACCGCCGCGGCCAGTTGGCTGTCGAGCCGGTTGTCGCCGCTGGTGAAGGAGCCCAGGCCGACCGGCAGGCCCAGGGCCACCACCTCCACGACCCCACCCAGGGTGTCGCCGTCCTTCTTGGCCGCCTCGATCTCAACGATCATCGATTTCTCGGCCTGTGCGTCGTACGCCCGGACCGGGCTGGCGTCGATGGCGGGCAGATCCTCGGCGCGCGGCGGTGGGCCGTCGTAGGGTGCCGACGCGCCGATCGAGATAACGTGCGAGAGCACCTCGACGCCCAGGGCTTGACGCAGGAAGGCCCGCGCAATGGTGCCGGCTGCCACCCGGGCGGCGGTCTCGCGGGCGCTGGCCCGCTCCAGCACGGGCCGGGCGTCGTCGAAGCCGTACTTGAGCATGCCCGCGTAGTCGGCGTGGCCGGGCCGCGGCCGGGTCAGTGGTTCGTTGCGCGCGCTGTTCTCCAGGTCGGCGGGGTCCACCGGGTCGGGGGCCATCACGGTTTCCCACTTCGGCCATTCGGTGTTGCCGATCTCGACGGCGATGGGTCCGCCCAGCGTGCTGCCGTGGCGCACACCGGCCAGGATCGTCACGGCGTCGCGCTCGAACTTCATCCGGGCGCCACGCCCGTAGCCCAGGCGGCGGCGGGCCAGTTGGTCGGCGATTTCGGTCGACGTGACGTGCACGCCGGCGACCATGCCTTCGACCATGGCTACCAGCGCGCGGCCGTGGGACTCCCCGGCAGTGATCCAGCGCAACACCCGAACATCTTCCCATGTACGACTGAGCGCCAGTTAATCCAGCAGAGCCAAGCCCGCCGCTGCCGCGGTGGCGACCGCCATCGACGGACCGTGCGGAAGGGCATATGCGCGGCAGGCCACCGCGATCGACGCGGTCAGCAGCGGTGCGGCGATCGCCGCGAGGAACCACACGTCGGCGCCGAAGCACCCGGTCAGAGCGCCCAGGCCGATCGCGAACTTCACGTCGCCGGCGCCCATCGCCGCGGGCGCTATCAGGTGCACCACCAGATACGTCGCGGTCAGCGCCGCCGCACCGGCCAGCGCCGGGGCACCGCGCCCCGTCAGCACCGCGCCGACCAGGATCACCGCGGCGCCGGGCAGGGTGAGCGCGTTGGGTAGCCGTCGCTGCCGGATGTCGAAGCCACACAGGACCGCCATCCAGGCCAGCACCAGGGTCGCCGCTGCGATTCGCATGCAGCGGCAGGTTAATCCGATTCGGCCAGGGCGCAAGTCATCGCTTCGCGCGGCGCGGGCAGGCCGGTGAACTGCTCGACCTGCGCGAACGCCTGGTGCAGGAGCATCTGCAGGCCGCTGACCACCCGGCCACCGGCGGCGGCGACGGCGGCCGCCAGCGGCGTGGGCCACGGGTCGTAGATGGCGTCCAGCAGCACCGGGACGGCGGCGAACGTGTCGGCATAGCGGGCGGCCACATCGGCGGGAATGGTGCTGACCAGGACCGCCGCGGCGGCCACCTCGTCGGCCAGTCCGGCGTCGTCCAGGCCGCAGTAGCGGGTAACGACACCTACCCGCGCGCCGAGTTCCACCAGCCGTGCGGCCTTGTCCGGATTGCGGGCCACCACGGTGATGCCGGTGACACCCAGCGCGGCAAGCCCCACCACGGCCGCCGGGGCCGTTCCGCCCGAGCCGCACACCAGCGCATGCCCGTGCTGTGGCCCGAGCGCCCCTGCCACGCCGTCGATGTCGGTGTTGTCGGCCCGCCAGCCGGTCGCCGTCCGCACCAGGGTGTTGGCCGAACCGACCTGCTCGGCGCGCCCGGTGCGCTCGTCCGCGAACCGCAGGGCGGCGAACTTACCCGGCATGGTGACCGACACCCCGACCCATTCCGGCCCGAAGCCGGCCACCACGCCCGGCAGCTCCTCGGCGTCGCACTCGATGCGTTCGTAGGTCCAGTCAGTCAGGCCCAGCGCACGGTAGGCGGCCAGGTGCAACAGCGGGGAACGGGAATGGGCGATCGGCTTGCCCAGCACGGCCGCTCTGCGAGCGGCTCCAGCGGTGCTAGCGGGAGGAATCGAGGACACCGTTGTGCTTGGCCAGCTCGATGTTCGCCAGATGCTGCTGGTAGTCCCGGGTGAACAGCGTCGTCCCCTGCGCGTCGATGGTGACGAAGTACAACCAGTCGCCGGGCGCGGGATGTTCGGCTGCCTGCAATGCGTCGACGCCGGGTGAACAGATCGCCGTGGCCGGCAGGCCCTCGGCCATGTAGGTGTTCCACGGGGTCCGTAGCGAGCGGTCGGCGTCGGTGGTCGCCACTTCGCGACGGTCCAGCGGGTAGTTCACCGTCGAATCGAACTCGAGCTTGCGGTGTTCGTGCAGCCGGTTGTAGATGACCTGGGCGACCTTGGCAAAGTCCCCGACATTGGCTTCCTGCTGCACCAGCGACGCCACCACCAGGATGTCGTAGGGCGACAGCCCCAGCGACTTGGCGGTGTCCACCAGCCCCGACGTGAGGTAGGACATGCTGCCGGCATTGATCAGGCTCGCCAGGATCGTCTCAGCCGATGCCGCCGGGTCGATGTTGAACGTGCCCGGCGCGACCAGGCCTTCCAGCCGCCGGTGGTCATCGCCGAGTTCTCGCACCGGCTCGACGGCCCAGTCCGGCACCTGCAGCGCCGCCGGCGTGCTCTTGCCTGCCGCGGCGCGCAGGTCGGCGACCGACACGCAGCGCTCGTTGCCGTCCAGGTCGACACAGGTGGCCCGGGAGATCAGCGTCAGAATCCCCGGCGTCGTCTTGTTCGTCTTCATGTCGGTGGTGTCGTCGAGCTGGCGCCCTTCCGGGATCACCAGCCGGCCCACCCGGCTGTTCGGGTCGATCAGCCGTTTGACGGCATTGGCGGCCGGGATCTCGGTGCGCATGCGGTAGAACCCCGGCTGGATCGCGGTGATCGCGGAGTTTCCGTGGGCGGCGTCGACGAACGCCCGCACCGTGCGCACCACGCCGCGCTCGAGCAGCGTCTGCCCGACCGCGGTGGTCGAATCACCGGCCTGGATCTGGATGACGACGTCACGCTTGCCGTCGCCGGTGAAATCGTCCTCGTTGCCCGACACCATGTGCCACAGCTTCGAGCCGACCAGCACGGCGGCCACCACGACGACGACGAGCAGTCCGACCGCGAAACCCCCGGCGAACCGCCGCTTGCGGCGGTTGCGCTCAGCTTTTTTTCGGTCGGTCCGTGACCTGCGATGCCGGCTCGCGCTCACCGCCGCGGGCTTGGCCTTTTCGCGCTCAGACATTGGCGGCTTCCGCGCCGGGGGCAAGGCCGGGGCCGCCGATCAGGGCGCGCCGCTGGTCGAGCCACCCCTGCAGGATCGCCACCGCGGCGGCCTGGTCGATCACCGACCGCTGCTGCTTGGCGCGGACACCGGCCTCCCGAAGCGACCGCTGCGCGGTGACGGTGGTCAACCGCTCGTCGGCGAGCCGCACCGGCGTGGGCGCGACCCGTTCAGCGAGCTCCCCGGCCAGCTCGATGGCGTCCTGGGCGGACTGACCGATGCGATCGGCCAGCGTGCGGGGCAGGCCGACGATCACCTCGACCGCCTCCAGCTCCGAGGCCAGCGCGGCCAGCCTGCGGACATGCTTTCCGGACCGGTCGCGGCGCACGGTTTCTACCGGGGTGGCCAGAATGCCGTCCGGGTCGCTGGCCGCCACGCCGATGCGCACCGTACCTACGTCGATTCCGAGGCGCCGGCCCCGGCCGGGGTCTGACTCTCCCGGCCGGTCGGGCTGACGCCGGTCGCCGCCTGGTGTGTCCTGCGGTGATTTGACCACTCAGCCGACCCGCGCTATCTCTGCCCGTACCGCGTCCAGTGCGGCGTCGATGCCGGTCGGGTTCTTACCGGAGCCCTGCGCCAGGTCGGCCTTGCCGCCGCCACGGCCGTCGACCGCGGCAGCGAGCTGCTTGACCAGGTCGTTGGCGTTCAAGCCGAGATCCTGGGCCGCGGGGTTGGCCGCCACGGCGTAGGGAACGGTCTGGCTCTCGCCCTCGGCGATCAGCGCCACCACGGCGGGATCGCTGCCGAGCTTGCCGCGGATGTCACCGACCAGGGAACGCAGGTCCGCCGCCGTCATACCGCTGGACATGCGCTGCGCCACCACCCGGACGTTACCGATGCGCTCGGCTCCGGCAGCGGCATTGGTAGCCGCCGCGCGAGCGTTCGCCAGCCGCGCCCGTTCGAGTTCCTTCTCGGCCGCCTTGAGCCGCTCCACCAGGCTCGCCACCCGGGCGGGCACCTCTTCCGACGGCACCCGCAGTGACGACGCGAGGCCGGCCATCAGCGCGCGTTCCTTGGCCAGGTGCCGGAAGGACTCCAGCCCCACGTACGCCTCCACCCGGCGCACCCCGGAACCGATGGACGACTCGCCGAGGATGGTCACCGGGCCGATCTGCGCCGAGTTGTGCACATGGGTGCCGCCGCACAACTCCAGGGAGAACGGTCCGCCGATCTCGACCACCCGCACCTGGTCGGGGTAGCTCTCGCCGAACAGCGCCATCGCGCCCATCGCCTTGGCCTTGTCGAGTTGCTCCTCGAAGGTGTGCACCTCGAAGTCGGCCTGCACCGCTTCGTTGGTGACCTCCTCGATCTGAGTGCGTTGATCCTCGCTCAACGAACCCTGCCAGTTGAAATCGAAACGCAGATACCCCGGCCGGTTCAGCGACCCCGCCTGAACGGCGTTGGGGCCCAACACCTGCCGCAGCGCGGCGTGCACCATGTGGGTGCCGGAGTGACCCTGCGTTGCTCCCTTGCGCCAGCCCGGGTCGACCGCCGCGACGACGGTGTCGCCCTCGACGAATTCGCCGGACTCGACGTTGACCCGGTGCGCGTGCAGGGTTTTGGCGATCTTCTGCACATCGGTGACCGCCGCGCGGGCGCTGCCGCCGGATCCGACGCCGCTGATGCTGCCGGCGTCGGCGATCTGCCCACCGGACTCGGCGTACAGCGGTGTCCTGTCCAGGATCAGCTCGACCCGGTCGGCCTCGGCCGTGTCGCCGTGCGAGACCACGGGCACCCGCTTGCCGTCCACGAAGATGCCGAGAATCTTGGCTTCCGAGGTCAACTCGTCGAAGCCGGTGAATTCCGTCGGGCCGGCGTCGACCAACTCGCGGTAGGCGGTCAGATCGGCGTGCGCGTGCTTGCGTGCGGCGGCGTCGGCCTTTGCCCGCCGGCGCTGCTCGGCCATCAGTTCGCGGAACCCGGCCTCGTCGACGGTGAGCCCCGATTCGGCCGCCATCTCCAGGGTCAACTCGATCGGGAACCCGTAGGTGTCGTGCAGGGTGAATGCGTCGGAGCCGGAGACCACGGTGGCCCCGGCGGACTTGGTGGCGCCGGCGACGTCATCGAACAGCTTGGACCCCGACGCCAGGGTGCGGTTGAACGCGGTTTCCTCGGCGACCGCAATGCGGTTGATCCGCTCGAAGTCGGTGACCAGCTCGGGATACGACGGGCCCATCGCGTCGCGCACGGTGGCCATCAGGTCGCCGAGGATCGGGCTGTCTGGATCGTCCACGCCCAGCAGCTTGGCCGACCGGATGACCCGGCGCAGCAGGCGGCGCAACACGTAGCCGCGGCCGTCGTTGCCGGGGCTGACGCCGTCCCCGATCAGGATCGCGGCGGTACGGCTGTGGTCGGCGATGATGCGGTAGCGGACGTCGTCTGCGTGGTTGCCGACGTCATAGCCCCGGGGAGCCCGGGCGGCGACAAGATCGATGACCGGGCGCAGCAGGTCGGTCTCGTAGACGTTGTGCACGTTCTGCAGCACCAGCGCGATGCGCTCCACGCCCATGCCGGTGTCGATGTTCTTGCGGGGCAACGGCCCGAGAATCGCGTAGTCCTCTTTCGAGGTGCCCTCGCCGCGCTCGTTCTGCATGAAGACGAGGTTCCACACCTCGAGGTAGCGGTCTTCGTTGGCGATCGGACCACCGCCGACGCCGAATTCGGGGCCACGGTCGTAGTAGATCTCCGACGACGGCCCGCAGGGGCCCGGGATACCCATCGACCAGTAGTTGTCGGCCATGCCGCGGCGCTGAATCCGCTCGGCCGGTAGCCCGGCGATCTCCTGCCACAGCCCCGCGGCTTCGTCGTCGTCGAGATATACGGTGGCCCACAGCTTTTCCGGGTCGAGCCCGTACCCACCGTCGTCGACCGGGTTGGTGAGCAGCGCCCAGGCGAGTTCGATGGCCCGACGCTTGAAGTAGTCGCCGAACGAGAAGTTGCCGGCCATCTGGAAGAAAGTGTTGTGCCGGGTGGTGATGCCCACCTCGTCGATGTCCGGGGTGCGGATGCACTTCTGGATGCTGGTCGCGGTCGCATACGGCGGGGTGCGCTGACCCAGGAAGAACGGCACGAACTGCACCATGCCGGCATTGACGAACAACAGGTTGGGGTCGTCCAGGATCACCGAGGCACTCGGTACCTCGGTGTGACCCGCCTTCACGAAATGATCAAGGAACCGCTTCCTGATCTCGTGTGTCTGCACTTCCGCTTCTTCCTTAATTCCGGTCCTTGATGTCCGCGCGCATGGTCGCGGTCGCTACCAGCCTATTCGCCGCAGCGTGGCTGCCGAAGTCGTATTTCGGCCCGCTTAGCCTCGCATTTAACCTTCGACGAAGCTCAACCGGACCGACCGCTTCGGATTGTCGCGGTTGAGGTCGACGAGCACGACGCTCTGCCAGGTGCCCAGCTGCGGCTCGCCCGCGGTGACCGGAACCGTCACCGACGGCGAGACGATCGCCGGCAGCACGTGATCGGCCCCGTGGCCGTACGAGCCGTGGGCATGCCGGTAGCGGTCGTCGCGGGGCAGCAGCCGTTCCAGCGTGTCCACCAGGTCGTCGTCGGAGCCGGCACCGGTCTCGATGACGGCGACCCCGGCGGTCGCATGCGGGACGAACACATTGCAGAGGCCATCACCCAGCGAGGAGCAGAAGCTGCGTAGCGCGTCGGTCAGATCGACGATCTGGCGGCGCGAAGTGTCGACATCAAGCACGTCCGTCTGCATTCAATAAAGCCTACGACGGCCGGGGATTCCGCGATGTGACCATTGCCACACCCGGCCGGCGGGAGGAAGGTGGGTGGTGGGACCGCGCGGCGCCCTGATCAACTCCCGCGGGCGCCGCTCCGAACATGAGGAGGGGTCGGCCGTGTACGCACGCTCCACCACCATTCAGGCACAGCGCTCATCGATCAACATGGGCATCGCCCACGTTCGCGACGTGGTGATGCCGGCCCTCCGGGAGATCGACGGTTGCCTCGGAATCTCGTTGCTGGTCGACCGTGACTCCGGCCGCTGCATCGCCACCAGTTCCTGGGAGTCGGAGTCGGCGATGCAGGCGAGCGCCGAGCGGCTGTGGCCGGTGCGCTATCGCGCGGTCGAGGTCTTCGGGGGCACCGCGGTCGTCGACCAATGGCGCATCGCTTCGCTGCATCGCAACCATCACTCCGGGCCGGGCGCCTGCGTGCGCGCGACCTGGCTGCGGGCGCGGCCGGAGCAGTTCGAGCGCGCGCTCGATTTCTACCGGTGGGCGGTGTTGCCCGCAGTCGAGGACTTCGACGGCTTCTGCAGCACGAGCCTGCTGGTGGACACCACGTCGGCCCGGGCGGTGGCCTCGGTGACCTACGACAGCGTCGACGCGATGGAGCGCTGCGCGGAGTCGGCCCGGTCGCTGCGCACCGCGATGCTGCGCGACCTTGGCATCGACCAGGACGATGTGGGCGAGTTCGAGCTGGCGCTGGCTCATCTGCGGGTGCCGGAGCTGGTGTAGTTACCCCGCGCGCCCCCCCCCAAACCCCCCCCCCCCCGGGGGGGGGGGGGGGGTTTGGGGGGGGGGCGGCGGTTGGGCCGGCGGCCCCGGCGCCCCCCG
>NZ_LZKQ01000289.1 GCF_001668675.1 Mycobacterium asiaticum
TGCCCGCACCGGCACCCGCGTTGGCAGTACCGGCCGCGCCGCCGGCCCCGTTACCCGTGCCTGCCATGCCCGATCCGCCGTTGCCGCCGTTGCCGCCGCGGCCCCACAGCCCGGCCGCGCCGCCGGCCCCGCCAGTACCGCCGGCCCCGTTACCCGTGCCTGCCATGCCCGATCCGCCGTTGCCGCCGTTGCCGATCAGCCACCCGCCGGCTCCGCCGGCTTGCCCAGTACCTGGCAGTCCGTTGGCGCCGTCACCGATCAGCGGGCGACCGGTCAGCGTCACGAAGGGTGAATTGATGACACCCATTACCGCGTCCTGCGCAGCCTGCAGCGGTGACGTGGCCGCGGCCTCCGCGTTGGCATACGAGACGCCACTCGCGGCCAAGGCCCGCACAAATCCGTCACTAAATGCGGCCGCCTGCGCCTTGAGTGCCTGGTACTCCTGGCCGTGGGCGGAAAACAGCGTCGCGACCGCCTTCGACACCTCGTCACCGGCAGCTGCCAGCACCTGCGTCGTCGACGCTGCCGCCGCCTCATGGGCGACCCGCAGCGCAGACTCGATACGGGCCAAATCTGCTGCGGCCGTGGTCATTACTTCCGGCGTCACGATCACAAACGCGGTCATGGTGTATTCCTCCATGTGGCTCGGCGGCAACCGCTCGACCCAAGCGTTGCCCCAAACAGCGGAGGTGTCTTACGTAAGTCACTACTTCAATCGCGGCGCACTCTGGCCGAGCCGCGCGCAGTAGCGCGCGCCTCGGCGGTCCGAATGAATTCGATGCGGGAGGAGAGACCGGCCGTTCCGAAATCAATTGCGGGTTCGAGCGATCGTCGGCATTGCTGGTCGCTCCTGAACATGTTTCAACGCAATGCGCCGGGTGAGTCCGGTGCCGCGTGAACGCTGGGTGTTGCGCGAATGTTGGGCTCGGTAGCAGCCCGCTGCCGCGACGATCCTGGGTATGAACGTCAACGACCGATCGGCAGTGTCGCGCCAGTTCGTGGCATCCGCCCCGCCCATCTCTTCCAGAATGAACGACTTGGCAACCGGAACGCGAAAGGGGATTTTTTACCTCGCCTACACCGTCGTGGCTGCGGCCGTCTTCGCCTTGACCATGGTGAGGTCGCTGAGACCATGGATGCAGTGGGGCTTGGGCGCGGTGATCGCCGTGATCGTGTTGGCTCCCCTGATCTGGTTGGTCTACGTGTGGTGGCGTTCGCGCCGAGGGGTACTCATCGACGTCACAAGCGATGCCCTGATCGTCAATCGGATTGTCTTTTCACTGGTTGACGCAAAGCTGGGCCCCTGGGCGGCCATGGGCGTAGCGCTCCACCTCGAATCTGGTTCACACCGCTTTGTTCTCGGCGGACGAGACCGTCGGATCGCGCCGTCGACACGACTCGATGGCCCACCGGTTTCGACCGTCGACGCGTGGTTGTGGTCGTCGGAGTTCGATGAGCTTGCCACACTGGGCGGCAGCCTCAGTGGAGCGGACGCACGCGGGCCCGCACCAACGGAACCGACTCGCTGTTTGCTCTTTCCCAACCCTTATCTTGCCGAGCAGCTGGGGTCGTTTGCGTTCCGAAAACACCTCCGCCTACAGCAATCACTCTCGCGGCCGAGCCTGATCGTCGACTTGGACGACGACGCGATCCGCTGGATCGAACCAGACAGCGATGCGCTCCCCGCCTCGGCGTGGCGTGCGCAGGTGACCGCAACACCGGCGGTCTTCCAGCCCGACAGCGTCACGAGCGGCGATGGAAGCACCTATAACTACCCCGCGATCACCGGCCTCGTCGTGTCCCTTTCGGGTGCGCAGCCACTGACCATCGGGTGTCTCGACCTGGTTGGGTCGCGATTCAGATTCACGTGGCGAGGAAATGTTGCCAGCCGCAATGAACGCACTACTCATGTGGTCTCCGGCGGTGACTTGCTCGCACTCGCCGAGAAATTCGGGTTGACCGCGCAGCTGGAAGACGGAGCTATTCGTTGAGTCGCGATTGCGGGGGCCCAGGCCGACTCAGCGGTCGGGTGCGCGCGAGTTCGCTTGTGCGAACCGCTGCCGTTGTCGGATGCCATATGCCGCCGCCCTCACGGCGTCGTCGTCCTCCATCCCCGACCCTAGGGCACCGCCTAGCGTAGAGACCGCCGCCACCAGCCAGGAGAGGACCAACAGCGTTAAGAAATTGACAGGGTGGCCGATGTTCTTGGCGACCAATTGCGGCGGAAGCGTCCACCAGGCCGTCGCCAGCAGCAGGAGAAACAGGGCAGCATGAAAAATCATCACACCGATCAGCAGAGTGACGACAGTAGAAGCGTTGTACAACACCGCTCGTTCACGTTCGTCGGCTGAATGCGGGCGTTCCCATAATTCGTGTTCGATGATGAGCCAGGCGATCAGCGCTGCACTTGCCAGGATCGTCGCACTGCTCAACCGCCATCGGCCCATGGTGTCGGACAGCTGCCACATCGTCGGATACGCGAAACTTACTGCGCCCGTGGCGAATGCCGCCATTATCACCTTGGACATGCCAGTAACTAGTCGCCACGGGCGATTTGCGTAAACCATCCCCGCCAGCAGTCGCAGATGTGACAGAGTTCTCGGCCCGACGTAGCGGACAATCTCGTGGTCCTGCTTCCGCGTCAGTCCCTTCACCGACGGATTGCCCTTGTCCGACTGGCCCGTCACCTCAGCCACGATGGTCTGCGCCAGTTTCACCATCCGGCGATCGATGAACACACCACCGACGCAGGGAATGGAAATTACTCCGAGCCGGCCAGACACGCTGATGTCGGCTAGCACCGGGGTCGTCCCCTCGCGTCGGGGCAAGTCCGTCAGGTAGATGACAATGTCTTCTGGTTCACCACCCGGGTCGATGGTGCCGACAACGTCCGCGACTTCGGCATGCTCGTCGATTGGGTAGGCGTGATGACGCACAGAGACGTCCCACTCGTCGTCTGCCGTGGCCAGGTCCGTGAGCGCAGTACCTAGCCGCCTCGACAGGCGTTCGGCGATCGCCGTGGGCGCTCCCGGATCGGCGACAAGCAAGATTGATGTCGGTTCGCCTGGCATCATCCTCGCCTACCCGGGCTCGAAGCGGCCAAACGTCGGCAGCCACCTGGCTTGACCGCGAGGCTGGGCGTGAGGTGCCGCAGGATCGTGTAGCAAGTGCTTGCGTGGCGGCGGCGCGGGTACTCGTCTGAGCGCTATGACGGAAAGGTCCTACCGAAGCGCGGACGACATAGACCCTTACGTGCGCGTCTACGGCACGCGGGTCCACAACCTTCGAGGTGTTGACGTCGCAGCGCCCCGTGATGCGCTGGTGGCGTTCACCGGCATCTCCGGATCCGGCAAATCGTCGCTGGCCTTCGGAACCATCTACGCCGAGGCCCAGCGCCGCTACTTCGAGTCGGTCGCGCCGTACGCCCGCCGCCTGCTGTTGCCCACCGGCGCGCCGAAAGTCGATGACATCACCGGGCTACCGCCCGCCGTCGCCCTGCAGCAGCGCCGGGGCTCGGCGACGTCGCGGTCGACGGTCGGCACCGTCACCACCCTGTCGAACCTGCTCCGAATGCTGTTCTCCCGCGCCGGCACCTACCCGCCCGGCGCCACGGAACGACTGGATTCCGACGCCTTCTCCCCGAACACCGCGGTCGGGGCGTGCCCGGAATGTCACGGGCTCGGCCGGATCCACCGGGTGACCGAAGAGACGCTGGTGCCGGATCCCTCGCTGACGATTCGTGAAGGCGCCGTCGCGGCATGGCCAGGGGCCTGGCAGGGGCAGAACCTGCGCGACATCCTGGTCACGCTCGGGTATGACATCGACAAGCCGTGGCGGAAACTCCCTAAGCGGCATCGCAACTGGATCTTGTTCACCGACGAGCAGCCGACTGTCGAAATCGACCCGACCCAGCACCCGGTGCAGGCGGATTACTACTACAACGGCACGTTCTCCAGCGCCGAGCGCCACGTCCGCCACACGTTGGCAAACTCCCACAGCGCGATGATGCGTCGCCGCGTGCTGCAATTCGTCGACAGCGTCGACTGCCCGCTGTGCGACGGCTCCGGGCTGCGGCCGGAGGCGCTGCAGGTGACCTTCGCCGGGCGCACCATCGCCGAGTACGCCGCGATGCCGTTGGCCGATCTCGCTGACGTCTTGCGCCCGACGGCTTCGCGGACCGATGCCGCGCCCGCGTACGAGTCCACACAATCCGGCGAGCTGACGGAAGTGGCGACCATGATCGCCGCCGACCTCGTCGCGCGCCTGCAGGTACTCATCGACCTCGGCCTCGGCTACCTCACCCTCAGCCGCCGCACGCCGACGGTGTCGCCCGGGGAACTGCAGCGGCTGCGGCTGGCCACGCAACTGCGGGCCGGCTTGTTCGGCGTGCTCTATGTGCTCGACGAGCCGTCGGCTGGATTGCACCCCGCAGACGCCGAACCGTTGCTCGATGTGCTGGATCGCCTACGGCGGGCGGGCAATTCGCTATTCGTGGTCGAGCACGACATGGACGTGGTGCGTCGGGCCGACTGGATCGTCGACGTCGGTCCTGGGGCCGGCGAGCTGGGCGGAGACGTCCTCTACAGCGGGCCGGTGTCGGGTCTCGCCGACGTCGAGAAATCGATCACTCGTAGGTACCTGTTCGATCAAGCGGCGCCGGCTTCGCGTCAGCCCCGCCAGGCGTCCGGGCGACTTCGGTTACGTGGCATCAACTTTCACAATCTGCGCCACCTCGGCGTGGACCTGCCGCTGGGGGTGTACACGGCGGTGACCGGAGTGTCCGGTTCAGGAAAGTCGACGTTGGTCGTCAAGGTCCTCGGCGACGTCGTGACCAATCATCTCGGCACGGGACGCGCAACCGAGCCGGCCGAAGCCGACGACGACGAAGCCGGCGCCGGCATCGTCGACCTGGATCGCGACGCCAGCGTCGGTGTGGTGGCCGAGGGGGTTGAGGAGATCAACCGGCTGGTGTCGGTGGATCAGCGACCGATCGGGCGCACGCCGCGCTCAACGCTGGCGACCTACACCGGTTTGTTCGACGCCGTGCGCCGCGAGTTTGCCGCGACCCCAAAGGCGCGCCGTCGCGGCTGGACAGCCGGCAGGTTTTCGTTCAACGTGGCCGACGGTCGCTGCCCCACCTGCCAGGGGGAGGGGTTCGTGTCGGTCGAATTGTTGTTTCTGCCAGGCACATACGCCACCTGTCCGGCCTGTCACGGTGCGCGCTACTCCGACGAGACGCTCGAGGTGCGCTATCGGGACAAGACGATCGCCGACGTGCTTGCGATGACGGTCGATGAGGCCTCGACGTTTCTTGCCGATGTCGCCGGCGCCGCGCGGAGTCTGACCACGCTGCAGGAGGTGGGATTGGGCTATCTGCGTCTCGGGCAGCCCGCGACCGAGTTGTCCGGTGGCGAGGCGCAGCGGATCAAGCTCGCTTCCGAACTTCAGCGGCCCCGTCGGGGGCACACCCTCTACGTCCTCGACGAGCCGACCACCGGGCTGCATCCCGCCGACGTGGATCTGCTCGACAGCCAATTGCATCGCCTGGTCGACGCGGGCAATACCGTTGTCGTGGCCGAACACGACATGCGCATGGTTGCGGGCGCTGACTGGGTGATCGACCTGGGGCCGGGCGCCGGCAGCGAGGGCGGTCAGGTGGTTGCGGCGGGCCCTCCGGAAGTGGTGGCAGGTGCGAAATCCAGCCGGACAGCGCCCTATTTGGCGACGCGATTGGCGTCGGCTCAAATGGAAATAGAGGTGACCGGTAACTATCGGCGGCGCTGAGCCCGCCGGCGCGAGCCAGTTTGGAGATACACCCAAAGCACAAGCACCCCCGCCACCACGATTCCCGCCAGGTTGACTCCGAGTTGGGTCGCAGACTGCTCCGCGATCTGCCAATCGCCCACGGTTGCGGCGACCACCGCGAATCCCGCGGCGGGGACCGTGGTCACCGAGATGAAAACGCCGACCAACGCAGATGACTTCGCCGAGACCAGCGACAGCATGCCGGCCGCGCCTGCCAGCAGCGCGACCACGAACGACAGCGGCCCGACCTGAAAGATGAAGTCAACTTGATGGAGCTGTCGGATGGTGCCCAGCCTGATCCAACCTGCAGCTTCACCGCCCAGCACGGTGATCGCCGTGACGCACATAGCCAAGGGAAAACCGACGACCAACGCCAGCGCCGCCCGCCGGGCGAGGTAGCCACGCCGTCGCACGATCGCTACCGCGAGCGCGGCAAGTGGACCGAACTCCGGGCCCACCACCATTGCGCCAACAACGGTGACCGGCGAATCGGTGACGACCCCGACCGCCGCGATCAGGCAAGCCAGGGACAGAAACGATAGGTAGGTGGCGTTCAGCGTCGACTCTTCGCGGGTTCTTTCGGCCAACTCGTCCCAGATGACCGCATCGGCCGGGTCGCCTTCGGCTTCCTTCTCGGCGCGATATGCCGCGGTCGACACCACCGTGTCGACGACATCCAGCGTGATCGCTCCCTGCCGTTTGAGCCCAAGCGTCTTCAGTTCGCCGATGACGTCGTTGGCGCTTTCCCGCGCGACGTCAGCCGTGATCTCGTCACCCCGCGGAACCAGGGCGGCGTCACGGTGGACGACGATATGAGTCACCCCGGCCTCGCGGCGAAGGACTTCGAGCACCGAGTCGCTTGACTCACTTGGAGCGATCACCCGCAGATGGAGCATTCACGGCACCTTAGCGGCACCTGCCGGTTGATGTCCGCGCCGCGCCTCAGCGGGTCGGATTGCCGTTCACCGATTGCGTACCAGGACGGCGTTTTCTGACCGGATCCCGAATCGTCTTACGTATCGGTTCAATGATCAGGTGTAGGCGATATAGAAGAAGCGTTGCGCAGCTTCGGTGGCGGGTCCACAACCTGCGGGGTGTCGACGTCGTAGCGCCTCGTGATGCGCTGGTGGCGTTCACCGGGATCTCTGGATCAGGTAAATAGTCGTTGGCTTTCGGGACCATCTATGCCGAGGCTCAGCGCCGCTACTTTGATTCGGTCGCGCCGTACGCCCGTTGGGGGCACACCCTCTACGTCCTCGACGAGCCGACCACCGGGCTGCATCCCGCGGATGTGGATCTGCTCGACAGCCAATTGCATCGCCTGGTCGACGCGGGCAATTCCGTTGTCATGGCCGAACACGACATGCGCATGGTTGCGGGCGCCGACTGGGTGATCGACCTGGGGCCGGGCGCCGGCACCGACGGTGGCCAGGTGGTTGCCGAGGGCCCGCCGCAAACGGTGGCACGTGCGAAATCAAGCCGTACGGCGCCCTATCTCGCGAAGCGATTGGCGTCGGCTCGGACGTGAGAGGCGACCGGTAGCTATCCGCGGCGCTCAGGTCCGATCCGGGTATTAAGCCCGGTGATCGACCGTGCTTGATGCAGGTGCCTGGCGGCCCATCTGCGGTACATCCGTCGCGCCCAGGACATCCGCTTGGGCGAACGCTCCGCACGTCGCTCCAGTTCGAGCTCGACATGATCGGGTTCGTCGGTTCCGATTTCGATTCGGTCGCGACCGCGGATGAACTTCAACACCAGTGCATCGGGATCCAGTAATTCGCGCTCCCACGCTTCGTGGTCGCTGAGGTCGGCGATGCCCATCGTGTCAGCGGCGTTCTGGAGGACCTCGCCCAGTTCGCCGCTCAGCAATTGACCGAACGCATCGGCGCCTTGGCGAGGATTGGCGATCATCCACGAGTGGTACGCGTCCGGCACCTTGTACAGCGTGGCGTCGGATTCGTTGGCGATGTCGCGCGCGTGCGGAAACGGCACAATCATGTCTTTTTCGGCGTGCACCACCATCGTGGGCATCCCCTCGTGGCGCATGGCGTGCAGCATCGGCGTGTAGTCACCGGACTCGATGATGGCCTTGATCGTCCGGACCGCCGCGAGCGGATAGCGCAGGTTCGGCACTGCGACGCCGGCCAGCACGCGGAAGTATCCGAGTTGCTCCCTAGCGGAGAGTTGCGTCGGGTCGCCTAGCGTGTCGCGGACCGCGGTGTAGGCCGCCCCCAGTGCCTTGGTGGGGGACTTCACGAGTCCCGGGATCGCTGTGTCGAACCGAGTTCCGGCAGCCGGATCGAACAGCACGGTCGCGAGTACTCGCTCCGGGGCGCGTGCAGCCAACTGTATCGCCATGCGCCCACCCATCGAGTGGCCGGCAAATATCGCCTGCCCGACGCCGAGGGCGTCCAAGATGCGCAGAACCGAATCAGCGCGCTCGGTGAAGCCGCATGCGTCGCTGGGCAGGCGCCCGGTGTCACCATGACCAGCGGCATCGACGGCGATCACCAGAAATCCCATACCGGCGATCCGGCTGAGCATCCGCAGATATGCCTTACGGCTCAGCAGCAGACCGTGCATGAACAGCAGCGGCACTCCTCGGCCGCCGACTGAAAGTCCGATCCGGCGGCCGTTATCAAGCTCCACGAGGTGGTGACTCAGCCGGATGCGACTTGCTGCTGTCTCCGTCATGACCACGGCGGAATTCCCGGCGGCCGTGCGTTGAAACACCGGCAAGCGACCGAGCTGTCCCCTTATTACAGTTGAACTGATGACCGGCACTACGCCGAACGAGTTTGTCGTGGCAGAACCGGGCGTCGAGCTCTCGGTGCAAAGCTTCGGGGAAGGCCCGACCGTTCTGTTGGTCGGGGGCCTGGGCATGCCGAGCGTCACGTGGGATATCTGTGGGCTGCCGCAGGCCCTGGTCGAGGCTGGGTTTCAGGTGATTGCGTACAACGCGCGCGGAATGTCGCCATCCTCCGCACCACCCGCGCCGTACTCGGTGGCAGACCTGACCGCCGATGCCGCCGCAATCCTCGACCAATTCAAGGTCGACCAGGCCACTGTCGTCGGCTACTCGATGGGCTGTTATGTCGCGCAGACGCTACTGCGCGACCGCCCCGAGCTGGTGCGTGCGCTGGTCCTATTTGCTGGGCTGCAGCCCTCACCGGTGGGTGCGATGGTAGGGGAGATGGAACTCGGCCTGATTGAGCGTTATGGCGAACTGCCGCGCGAGGTGTTGGTTTTCGAGCAGTTGCTGACGACCCTTCACCTGCCGATGCTGCAGGATCCGGCTACCGTGCGGGGTTGGCAGCAGGCGTTGTCGGCCGGCTATGAAAGCGGTTGGGCAGGCCAGGAGGGTTTCAAGGGACAGTTGACGGCGTCGCAGCAGTGGATCACGTCCGGCGAACCGACCCCGGAGCACCTCGCCGCGATCGACGTACCCACCCTCGTCTTGGCGTTCGAACACGACCTGTTCTTTCCGCCGACCCTCTGCGAGGAGACCGCCCGGCTGATCCCCGGCGCCGAGTTCGCACGGATCGACGGCGCAGGCCACGGCGGCATCTTCACCGCCCCGGGTGACAGCGTCGCGCGAATCACCAGTTTCTGTTGCGCACAACGCGATTCACTCCGGTAACTCTGTGCCGTCCCAGTCGTGGTCGTGCATGAACGCGTCCGGAATGTTCACACGATAGCGAGCGGCCTGGGCGAAAATGGTTGCCGCGACGAGTGGCAGTGCCAGGGTTGGCTTCAGGTCGTGGCGGGTGAAGACGGCGTCGTCGGTACGCCGGTAGTCGCGCAGAAATCCGCGAAAGGTAATGCCCTGCAACGACGATTTCCGCCATCCGTACATGAGCATCCCCGGGCCCAGCATTTTCCTTGCACCTGGTGCAGGCACGATGACCTCGTCGTTCACGCCGAAAAATGCTTTATCGAGTCGTGTTTCGGGATCGAACAACAGAACTCCGCTGGTGGCCCGCGGATTACATTCGACGGTGAAGAGCCCTCGTCCGGGCACCTCGATGAAGTCCAGCCCCATCTGCCCGGTGAAATTGAACGCCTTGACGCATTCGCGCGTCCATTCGGCGATGCCCTCGTGTTGGACGGACTCGAACACCAAACACGATGTGCCGTCGATCGCGTAGCGCACCGGGTAGAGGGCGTGCGCCTTCACCTGGCCGTCGCGGCAAACAGAGTAGGAGCAATAGTTCGTGCCATCGGCCCACTCCTGCGCAATCCAGGGATTGTCCGCTTCGAAACTCAGCCCGCGCGGCAGCTCGCCCGGACGCACCTTGTGCACGTCCTGCGACCCGCGCGAGTACACCCGCTTGAGAGCGAAGGGCTTGTCGAAGTCCAACGCATCGAGGTCTTTCTGGCTGCGGATGAGCGCGAAGTCAAGAGTGGGCATGCCCAGCGTCTTGAGTGCGGCCTGGAACTCGTACTTGTTCTCCAGCCGAGCTTCAAGATCGAAGCTGGACAGGAACAACTTGTGTCGGTCGGGGAAAAGATCCGGGTATCGCTTGATCGTGTTTGCCAGGATCTCGGTTCCCTCGTGAACGGTCACAACAATGTCCACGCCCTCTTCACGGACGATGCTGGCGAGGGTCTGTGTCCATTCGACCGGTTCGAACCTCGGCCGCGGCGCGCGGAACGTCTTCCTGACTGCTGACGAGAACCTGCTCACCGGAAACCGCACCGAGTCGGTGATCAGCACGTCGTGCCCGGCGGCGGCCATCAGGCGGGCCAAGTGGAGTGACAGATAGGACCGACCGAAGGTGATCAGCACGGTCTTGCGACCCAGTCCGGACAACTAACCTCCTAGCGCGAAAACCCGCCGCAAGCTTCGCTTCGTCGACCTCTGGTCGGAGAGTTGAGCCGTCTGCTCCTATCCCTGAGGTCGGCGGTTGGGTCTTTGCTGGGTTCCGCGTTGCGACGTGGTGTCGATGCGGAACCCTCTTATCCGACGCTACTCGCCGGTGGAGTAGGCGTGCGTTGGCGGAGATCCCCTGACACTTCGCGGGTTGGGCGTTCGCCGGTGATGTGGCGTCAGACCTGCGGGTCGGACGGGCGCGCACGGATTCCATCGTGGCGGTCGGTGCTCGTCGACGATATGGCTTCCGCCGATTGCGCGAACGATTACCAACTCGTCGTGCGTCAGCCGCCGCATGATTGCCGACTTAATGGGTTACGGGCTCGCTGGACAGCAGTGATTGTGTTGCCGGAATCGGGGTGTCGGTGGAGCCGCCCCAATCGCCGACGTGTGTGGCGAGCCATCGGTGAATGGTTTGCGCGGTGTGCCTCCAGCCTTCGGCCATCATGACGCCGTGACCCAAGCCAGAGGCGTAGTGATAGTCAGCGCCGAGCAGGTTGGCTAGCCGCCATACCTCTTCTGGTGGGCACAAGACGTCCATCTCGGCCGCCAGCACGAGAATGGGTCCTGAGATTTTCACTGGGTCGATGCTGACCCGATTGCCCGTGACGGCCTGCTCGACGGCCCGCGCCGATTCAGCCACCAGCATGCCGTGATAGCGCCGGGCGTCGTCCTCGCTTGCCGCGGTGAAGAATAGATGCTTGGCGACGTCCAGCGGTGGTGGCTCCCAGAGTTGCTCAGGATCGAACACCAGGTCAATCGGTGCGGGCGAGACCTCGCCGGGCAGGACGGGTGTAATCAGAACCAAGCCCGAGTACGCGTTGGTTTCGGCGAACTTGAGGGTGACTAGCCCCCCCATGCTGTGCGCAACGACGACAGGGGGAACGGCGAAGGTCGCCGCGACAGCGGCGATGTCGTCAGCAACGTCTTCCAGCGGTCGCGACACCGCCTCCGCCTCGGCCAACTGGGCTGAGCCACCATGCCCCCGCCAATTGAGCGCATGGCAGTCCCAGCCCTTTGCTGCCAAGTAGGGCAGGTATTTGTCCCAGCACCATGCCCCATGGCATCCGCCGTGTACCAGGAGCAGTGCCGGGATGTGGGTGATTTGTCCTGGTGTAGTGCGTAATACATGAATGCCCGCGACGTCGTACTCGTCGACGTGAATCGTCATCCTTCAGCCTCTCTGGTGAAGATTCGGGGAATCCGCGTACACCTCGGGGCGATTCATCAGTGAAGTCACGTCCGCCGTATCGCGAGTGTGTCGAGCAGCGTAAGTCTGGGAGTTTCCACCGATCAGCACCCAAATGGGTACTTTTTGCATGGCGCGGAGCTCAACACCCGCGTGGTCCGATGGCCGAGGCAATGTACCCGTTCGGGGGCAACGCTGGGACACCCTCCGGATCCATAATGGAGTCAGAGCTCAGCGACTCTTATTGAAGCAAGGTACTCCCGAATCAACCGGCAGGAGAGGGACTTTGACCACGTTCGCCGATAGCGGGGCGATGCGACTCGTCGAAAAACTGCGTGCCGGCGTCTCGAATGGAATTGTGCCGGCCAAGATCTTCAACGATCCCGAGGTCTATCAGTTGGAGGTCGAGCGACTGTTCGGGCGGACCTGGAATTTCGTCGCCCACGAAAGCGAGATCCCAGAACCCGGTGACTACGTCGTTCGCACCATCGCCGACAACTCGGTGCTCGTCGCCAGGGACGAGAATCGGCGGATCCACCTGCACCTCAACCTTTGTCGGCATCGCGGAAACCAGATGTGCAAATCGGATCTGGGGAACTCCTCACACTTTCGTTGCTCTTACCACGGCTGGGTGTACAAGAACAGTGGCGAGCTTGTCGCCGTGCCGTACCACAAGCAAGCTTTCGGCGGGAACCTGGACAAACGGCAGTGGGGCCTAGTTCCGGTATTGCACGACACGTACGAGGGCCTCATTTTTGGATCGCTCAACCCCGACGTCGAACCTCTAGACGAATTCCTGGGTGGCTTCCAGTTCTATCTCGACTACTTCTTGAAGACGAGCGAGACGGGCGTGGAAGTCTATGGGCCACCAGACATCTGGGAGTCGAACTGCGATTGGAAGTTGTACACCGAGAACGGCTCTGGCGACGGCTACCACACTCCCGTCACTCACCAGTTCGGCTTCCATCTGGGGTACTTCGCCTCGTCGGGCGGCACCCACAGCATCGGTCACAGCGTCCATATCCCAGGCAAGGGCCACGGCATCGGCCTCGGCGAAACCCCTGGCACACCACCATTTTTCGCGTATCCACCGGAGATCGTGGAGTGCCTCAACCGGCGTCTAACGCCCGCCCAGATCAAGGTCTTCGCCCCAGTGCGCACCGCCGTCGGGATCGCATTCCCGAACCTGTCGTTCTTGAGTCAGCCGTTCAGCCCGGTCCCGGGCGAGCCTGGCATCCGGTTCACCACGCTACGCCACGTGCGTCCGTTATCCGCGGGTCGAATGCAGATGTCGTCGTGGTGCCTGGTGCCCAAGGCCGCCTCGGATGAGTACAAGAGCGAGGTTTATCGCGCCTATACGTTGGCCTTCGGTCCCGGGGGAATGTTCGAGCAGGACGACATGGAGAACTGGACGAACATCACCCGACAGCTGAGGGGATCTGTCGTGCGCGAACTCGACTTCCCGTACGTCATGGGTCTGGATCAACAACCGGTTGCGGGCTTCCCCGGACCCGGACGGGCATACCAGCCATACATGAATGATGCGAACTTCAGGAACCTGTGGTCCACCTGGGCGGCGTACCTATCGGGCGACAGGGAGCGGGGCAAATGACCACCGCGCACGCACATTCCTTCGGTGCAACCGTACCGATGGACACCCACTACGAGGTAGCGCAATTCCTGTATCGCGAGGCGCAACTGCTCGATGAACGGCGCTTCAAGGAGTGGATCGAGCTGTTTACCGAAGATGCGCGGTATGTGATGCCGGTGCGATTGAACCGCGAGGACGGTGCGGCATGGGAATCGCACTCGAAGTCGTTCGACGACACCCGGCAGACGCTTGCCATCCGAGTGAACCGGCTGAGCACCGAGTACGCCTGGGCCGAGCAGCCCCCGTCACGAGTGCGTCATTTCATCACCAACCTCACCACTGAGATGACTCCGGACCCGACGGAATTGGTCGCACGGTCGAATGAGTTGATTTACCGCAGTCGCGGGGACGCCACGGAGTACAACATCATCTCTGCCCAACGGGTCGATCGGTTGCGCCGCACGGACGTCGGTTGGAGGATCGCGCATCGCTGGGTGGCGCTCGACCAAAGCACTCTGTCGACACACAACCTGTCGATGTTCTTCTGAGTGAGGCCGTCGGCATGCCCCAGCCACAAGAAGACTTCGCTCCGGACGGTATCCGGCTGACCAATGAGTTTGCCGAGGTGGTTCTCCGGCTGGCGGCTCGGGGCAATGGGACACGGTTACATATTCAGTCGCTCCGGCGGGGAACCGAAGTATTTATCGATCCTGTCGTCTTAGAGGCATTGACGGCGGTTGATCCCGATGTTTTCACTTCCATACTTGCAGCCACGGTGCCAGGGAATTGGGAAAAGAATTCGCTGCGCTACGACGGATAGCGCTGTTCTTGCGAGTCATATCACCGCCAGCGCAGTACACGCCGTGCCTGCCTAGTCGGCGAATTGCATTGTAGCGCCGACTTTACACGCTCATCGCGACTGCAAATCAGCGTCGGCCAGTGTCGCTCGATCGTCGGCGTGCTGCGCATTCAAAAGTACTCCACTGGGTGACAAAAGACATTAGTCCTATCAATAAAATTTGACGTGGATCACACAAGTCACTCAAGGAGATCACAATCACATGAACTTTTCCCATCATAATTTCAATTCAGCTTCCGCGATGCACGGCGAAGTGCAGTAAAAAGATGTTTCCTCAAAATGGTTTGAACGCGATCAAGCGTTTTGCTGTTGTGGCGGTAGTGTTGGCTGTCCTGGCCTCCTTGGCCGGTGCTGCACACCTGACGGCCAGCGCCGACGAAAGTCAATACACCGAGTTCTACACGATTCCTGATCCGTTACCCGATGGTGTGCCGGGTGACCTCATCCGATCCGAGCCATCACGGTTGGTGCTGGAACCATCCGGTCAGCTCGGTGCATACGTTGCGAGCGGAACGCGAATCATGTACCGCAGCAACGATAATCGTGGCGCGCCGATCGCAGTGACCGGTACCTACTATGAACCCGACAATCCGTGGCCGGGCGTCGGGCCACGTCCCCTGATCGCTTACGGGCCGAACCTGCCCGGGTTGGGCGACCAGTGCGCGCCGTCCCGGCTTGCCAATCAGGGCATTCACTATGGCGGCGGGACCGACATCACCATGTGGTACGAGGAGGGTTTCATCGCGACGATGGTCGCCCGAGGGTTCGCCATCGTGGTCACCGACTACGACGGGGTTGGCACCGGTCTTCCGTCGCCGGCCTTTATGCGGCTTCCTCAAGGTTATGCCCTTCTGGATGCGGCACGAGCCGCAATGCGCCTGCCCGAGACATCGCTGGATCCCCATGGCCCAGTGGCATTTTGGGGATATGGACAAGGGGGTGGTGCGTCGGCTTCTGCCGTCGAACTCGCTCCGGGCTACGCTCCCGAGTTGCATGTCGTCGGGGCATGGGCTGGCGCGCCGGCCACTGATCCTGTTCTCATCCCACCGTTCGCCGACGGCGGACTGCTCGAGGGCGGGTTGGGCTACTTGGTCAACGGCGTTCTCGCGGCCTATCCAGAACTCCGGCCCGGGCTGATGGAGACCCTCACACCCAGAGGTGCGCAACTTGTTGACCAGACCCGGCTGGAGTGTTTCGGCCAAACCGTCATCAGGTACGAGTTCCGCCAC
The DNA here is from genome assembly GCF_001668675.1 of Mycobacterium asiaticum. GTDB lineage: Bacteria > Actinomycetota > Actinomycetes > Mycobacteriales > Mycobacteriaceae > Mycobacterium > Mycobacterium asiaticum_D. The sequence continues at coordinate 15,547 of NZ_LZKQ01000289.1, forward strand.
TCACAGCCCTACTTCAACACCGACTATCTCGAGATGCTGGAGACCGATCCGCTCAAGACCGTCTTCGCCGCGCAGCGGGTCGGCACGCTGAAGCCGGCCGCGCCCGTCTTCATCGACATCAACCGCTACGACCCGTTGATTCCGTGGAGCGCAGCCCATCAGACAGCGCTGGACTGGTGCGCCAAGGGTGCCGACGTCCAGTTCTGGACCAACGAGGAACCTCCGATCTTCAACAAGCTGGCAATCAACGACCTGCTGACTTACTTCGTCGACGGAGAGCGCGGAATGCAGTGGGTCGCCGACCGATTCAACGGGATTCCAACGACTCCGAACTGTGGGGAGATCTGAGACATGACACACACGTCGAGAGCCACACAGCGAGTTGCGGTGGTCACCGGCGCCAGCTCAGGAATCGGGGAAGCGACCGCTGAAGTATTGGCAGCCCAGGGCTTTCATGTTTATGTTGGCGCTCGACGCAGCGAACGGCTGCGGCGATTGGCCCAGCGTATTGATGCGACTGCGTTGCCATTGGACGTGACGTCGCAAGACTCTGTCCGTGATTTCGCAGGTGCCGTCGAACGAGTGGACGTGTTGGTGAACAACGCGGGGGGTGCGAAAGGTTTGGCATCGGTGGCCGAAGCGAGCCTGGACGACTGGCGATGGATGTGGGAAACCAACGTGGTGGGCACGTTAAGTATCACAAAAGCTCTCCTACCTAAGCTCATCGACTCGGGTGACGGATTGATCGTGACAGTTACCTCGGTTGCGGCGTCGAATGTCTACGACAAGGGATCGGGTTACACTTCCGCCAAACACGCCCAGGCCGCGCTGCATCGGACGTTGCGCGGCGAATTACTGGGCCTGCCAGTGCGTTTGACTGAGATCGCGCCAGGCCGGGTGAAGACCGAATTCTCGATGGTTCGCTTCGGCGGTGACGAGCAGCGCGCTTCCGGCGTATACGAAGGCATCGAGCCGCTGCTCGCACGGGATGTCGCAGAAGTCATCGGGTTCGTTGCCAGCCGGCCGCCGCATGTCAACGTCGATCAGATCATCGTCAAGCCAAGGGATCAGGCTGCTTCTGGTGTCTTCGCCCGCCGCGGCGCCGATCTCAGTCGATGAGACGGTGGGCGAACCAGTCGGTGAGCCGTGCGGCGGCAACGGCGAGATAGTCATAGCTGCAATGCAGCGAGCCGGCGCCCTCGTAGATGTCGACGGTGACGTCGTCGGTGGTCAGAGCTTCGATAAAACGATGAGCACCGGCGACGTCCATGATGATGTCGCGAGTGCCGTGCATTACATACACCGGCACGGCGATCTGGTCCGCGACACCTTCGAGGGTGAACGCCGCCAATTTGCGACGAGCCTCGGCGTCGTCCTTCGAACCGCTCAGCCACTGTAGTTGTTCTTGCAGCGCAGGATAGAACTCGTAGAAGTCGGTGAGGATGCTCCAAGTGCCACACCACGCGGCCACCGCTTTGACCCTGGGTTCAAACGCTGCCGCGCGAGGGGCGTAGTAACCGCCGAAACTGACTCCGGCCAGACCCAACCGGTCCGAATCAACGTCGTCACGCTGCTGAAGGTGGTCCAGGACGGCGCGCACCGGCACCTCATAGTCTGGGCGGCTGTACATTTGCTTGAATCGCAGCGAGCTGCCGCGGCCTGGCGTATCAATCATGACGACGTTCATCCCTCGTGCGGGAAACTCCGAGCCGCCGAGAAAGTACAGCTCTTCTGCCCACGAATCAGCGCCACCGAGAAACAAGACCGTTGGCCGGCGGGCACCGGAGGCGTCCGGGCGCACGATGTATCCCTCCATCGTCTGGCCTTCGAAGGGCACCTCGAGCTGTTCGATCAACCCGTCCGTCAATTGCGCGGCACGCCGAAAGTTGTTCCGGCCGAGCGTGTATGCCTGCGTACGACGGGGATCATCGGAGGCCAGGAAGAATTCGGAGTGACGGTAGTAGCTGCACGAGCGGAAGAAGGCGCGACGAGCGGTCGTCCGGTCGCCATGAGCCCACGCTTCGTCCCCTTGAGCCGCAACGTCACTGGCCGTCTTGTGCCATTCGCGGTACCAGATTTCGGTGTCGGTGGTCACCGAGCCGATGCGTGCCGCGGTGCGGCTGCACTCGAAAAGGTCGGCTCCCCCCACCGACACCTGAGCCAGCAGACGCATGGTCTGTATCGACCAATCCTCGTCCTGCGGGAACAGTTCGATAACCGATAGCGCGTCCTGGTTTGAGACAGTTGAACCGCTTGTGGTCATGAAGGCCTCTTTCTCATCCATCATTGCTTCGTCGAATCGTCCATTTGCAGCGACGTGCCATGTGGATTCCGGCCGCGCCTGCGTCACCAACCTAGGAGTGCGGGAAGCGCGGCCGCGATCCCCGAACGGGTACCTTTACCTGCCGCTTCCAAGCGGCAGCAGCCTTATAGTTCGGCTTTGTCGCCGTGCGCCCAGATCAGCTGGACGAGCTCCGCGCGATTGTGGACGTCGGCCTTGGCGAAGATCCGCTTGAGGTGCTGCTTCACCGTGTTTTCGCTGACGAAAGCCTCTACCGCGATCTGTTTGGTGGTCAGCCCCTGCGCGACCAACTCGGCGATCTCCTGTTCCCGTCGGGACAAAACGTTCCAAACGGGTAAGGATCTCGCCGCCCCCCGGTCAGCCTGGTAAGCCAATGTCATTGCGGCGTCTTGGGAGTCGGGCAGTCGCATCGACTTCGTGATGAGTTCGCCGTCGGCGTTCTTGATGCTTCGAGTGTGAACTCGCTTGTCCTCGACCCGGAAGATCCGCATTGCTTCGTTGATGGCATCCGAGACGGATTGACCGGTCGATTGCTGTCGTGCCGAGATCAGGTTGCTCGCGGCGCGGTTCTGAAAGAGGACCCGCGACCCTAGATCGGTGATGAAGACCGCCTGAGGCATGCGGTCGAACGCGTCTTCGAGAACGGTTGCCTTGCGTCCGATGCCTTCGAACCGCAGCGCCCGTTCGGCCGCCAGGCCGAGTTGTTCGGAGGCGAACTGCGCCAAGATCAAGTCCTCTTCGGTGAATTCCGACCGGTCTGTTCGCCGGGCAAAGTTGATGGTGCCGAAGATTTTGCCCTTGACAATGACCGGTGCTTCCAGCGAGTGGCAGTAACCCTCGATGGCTAATACCGCGCGCGCAGCTGAGCTTTCCCATATCGAGGAGGAACTGAGGCGCGAGGAATCGATAGGTGCTTTGCGGGTGACGGCGGAGTTCAACACCGGGTCGTCCGCTCGGCCGTAGCGCTCGTACGCGTCCAGAAAGTGAGATGACGTCGATGCGTGGCACGATGCCACCTCGTAGGCGCTTGCGGTGAACCGATACACACCGAAAGCGTCTGAGCCGATAAGTTCGCCGGCCACCGTCATGAACGCCGCAGTTACCTCATCGAGGGTCAGGGCCGCTTGTAACGCGCCGGCGTAGTACCCGCGGACATCAGAGCTTTCGGGGTTCAGCGATTGCATGGTTGTGCACCTTCTGACGTTGACGCATGCCGATGACGGAGCCTGAACGAGGCACTGCATGTGTTCACGCTCACAGTAGACGGTGATTGAAACAGCCTGCGCTCAGGCTGATCCCGACGCGGCACCCAGTTCGGCGAAAGGTCCGGATTTCACCCGGTTGGGGCACGAAATCGAGGTCCCCGGCTTCCTACGCTCGGATTCGAGTTCATCACCGAATCGAAACTTGGAGGCGAAGGGTGGAGCAAAAACCCGGGCTGATCATTCGCAAAACGCTCGCCGTGGTCGAAGAGACCCGACTCGTTGCGGGCCGTTCCGACGGTGTGCCGCTGCGCAAGGTGGCAGTCTGCGCAATCGTCAAGAACCCGCTGGCCGGGCGGGGGTTCGTCGAAGACCTGTCGCCGGTGGTGGAGGCCTCCCGGCAAATCGGTACGTGGCTGGGGTCCGAGGCGGCTCGGTTGCTGGGGGAGCCTGTCGAAAGCTACGGCAAAGGCGGCCTGGTCGGCATCGACGGAGAACAGGAGCACATCAACGCGGCGTTGACGACGATTTTCGGCGACGCACTACGCGACGCCGTCGGAGGCGGCAAGGCGTGGATCACCTCGGTCACCAAGGTCGGCGCCCCAGGTGTGGTCATCGACATCCCCCTGGCTTACAAAGACGAGATCTGGGTGCGCAGTCATTACGACGCGGTTGAGGTCCACATCCCCGATGCGCCCAACCCCGACGAGCTGGTGGTGATCGCGGCCGTCGCCAACCGTGGCCGCATCAACGCGCGGGTCGGCGGGATGACGGTGGAGCAGGCTCGGGAACAGGCGATGGAGAAGGCCTCGCTGTGAGCACCCTCGCCATCACCGGCGCTGATGCCGTCTTCTCTGGTGATCTCGATGACCCGGTGCTGACTGACACAGACACGGTGGTTTGCCGGGAGGAGGTCATCATCGCCGTCGGTCATCACGATGAGCTGATCGACGAAATCGAGAGTGCCGATTGGGTTCTCGATGCGCAGGGCAGCACAGTCGCGCCCGGGCTGATCGACTCGCACTGTCACGTGGTCCTTGGCGATTACACGCCCCGGCAGAAAACCGTCGACTTCTTGGCCAGCTACGTCCACGGGGGGATCACCCGGGTCGTTTCTCCCGGCGAGATTCATGCGCAAGGGCGACCCCACACAGCGCTGGGGGTCAAGGCGTTGGCGATTGCGGCGAAGGAGTGTTTCGACAACTTCCGTCCCGGGGGGATGACCGTTCACGCGGGCGCGGTGGTGTTGGAACCAACCCTGCAGGAGCCGGACTTTGCCGAGCTGCAACGCGCGGGTATTCGGTTGGCCAAGTTCGGTTTCGGTGCTTACTCGGACCCGGCTGATGGCGCCGATCAAATCCGGTGGGCGCAACGCCATGGGATCACGGTGATGTGTCATTCCGGCGGGGCGAGCATCCCCGGGAGTAAGCCGATCTCGCCGGAGCACCTTATGCTTCTGCGCCCCGACGTGTGCGGCCACATTAACGGCGGACCGACTTCACTGGACGAATCCGGTGTCGACGAGGTCATCGAGCAAAGTGACATGGCACTGCAGCTGGTGCAGGCCGGCAATTTGAAGTCGGCGGTTCGCATCCTGCGCAAGGCCGACGACAGCGGCCAACTGCACCGCATCGTCATCGGCTCCGACACTCCCACGGGCACCGGCGTGATGCCTCTGGGGGTAATCAAGACTATTGCCGAGTTGTCGTCGTTGTCGGGGATGGATCCTGCCCGCGTGTGGGCGGCGGCAACTGGCAACAACTCTCGGGTATGGGGACTCGGTGCTGGGCTGGCGTGTGAAGGTGCCGCAGCGGACCTCGTCGTCATGGATGCGCCGTGGGGGTCTACCGCATCCCGGGCGCGGGACGCTCTGGCGATCGGCGACATACCGGGCATCAGCGCCGTGGTGTGCGGAGGCCGGGTGACCGCCCTTCGTAGCCGCAACACACCGCGGGCGGCACGGCTGGCGACCGTCGAGCCGGATTTGCCGCACCTTGACGATGCACACGCGCCTCTGCCGCGGCAACCGCGACATCTCGTCGCTGGGAGGAGATAACTACCGATGAGCTTGAAGGTGCTGATTGATCTGACGGCCTGCCAGGGCTACGCCTGTTGCTTGATGGAAGCGCCCGAGCTGTTCGACCTCGACGATGACTCCGGCAAAGCGGTACTGCGCATTGACGACCCCCCGGAAATCCACCGCTCGCACGCCCTCGCTGCCGCCCGGGCCTGTCCTGCCCGCGCCATCACCGTCGAGAGCGGTTAGTTCATGCGCCGGATCGTTGTGGTGGGCGCCTCGTTGGCCGCGGTGCATGCGATCGACAGACTCCGGGACAGCGGGTATCAAGGGCAAATCGCGCTTGTCGGGGCCGAACGGCGATTGCCGTACGATCGCCCACCGTTATCGAAGGAAGCGTTGCGCACCGGTCCTGATACCGCCAAGCTGCTGCTGAAGCAACCGGATTGGTATGCATTGCGCGACATTGAGCTGCGCCTCGGACGGCCCGCGGTCGGGCTGGACACGCGGCGCCGCCGGGTCCGGCTAGCTGGCGGCGCGTGTCTCGGCTACGACGGGCTGATCATCGCCACTGGGTCACAGGCGCGCCGGTTCCCGCTTTTCGATAACGACGCACACGCGCACACTGTGCGCACGATCGACGACGCGGCAGCATTGCGCACACATCTTGCGGCGGGCAGCCATCTGGTGGTGATCGGTGCAGGGTTCATCGGCCTAGAGGTTGCCGCAACCGCGTCCGCGATCGGTATGGACGTCTCGGTTGTGGAAACGGCACCTACCCCGTTGACCCGGGTGCTGGGTTGCGAAGTCGGAGATTGGTTTAGGCGTTTGCACCAAAGTCACGGAGTATCCATCTACTGCGACAACGTGATTAAACAGGTCGAGCGAAATGGCCACGGCTGGAAGCTGCACTTGCGGGACGGAACGGTGCTTGCCGCCGACGTGGTGCTGGCGGGGGTTGGTGCGGCACCCGCCACGGGGTGGCTGCGCGGGAGTGGCGTGGCCGTCTCCGACGGCGTTGTCTGTGATTCCAGTTTGCGCACGAGCGCGCCCGGTGTTGTCGCCGCGGGTGACGTGGCTCGTTGGTATAACCCTTTGTTCGACGAATCAATGCGCGTAGAGCAGTGGAGCAACGCCGTCGAGCTAGGCCGGAAGGCGGCAATCACACTTCTGGGCGGCGCAGAACCCTTTGCCTCCGTTCCCTACTTCTGGTCCGACCAGTTCGACGCCAAAATCCGTTTCGCCGGGCGAGCCAACGGCGCTGAACATGTGCACATTCGGCAAGACAGTGACACATCTCTGGTCGCCCTGTTCGGCGCCGGCGGGCTGATCCGGGGCGCGCTGTGTGTGAATGAACCGCGGAAATTGGCGCACTACCGAGCTGCCATCGCGGCTCAGGCTCCATGGAATGACGTAATCGACGAATAGTGCTGTTTGACAATGTGTTTCACCCCAATGGGTGACGCGGAAGCCGGCGCGCTTGCGTAGCGTTTTGGCTGCGACCGGCGCTGAAAGGAAGACCGAAGAGCTCGTGTACACGCTCCAGAGATTGCTGTGGGATGTTCGGAAGAATCCCACCCTCGCCGAAAGGTTCAGGGCCGACCCAGACGGCGTTCTCGACGAATATCGCGTCGAGGGCGAGGGACGCGCGGCCATGGCTTCCCTGGATTTGAAAACTTTGTACGACGGCGGCGTCAATCCATATCTGCTCTACTTCTGCGCCTTGCAGATTGGCGTTGACCGTGCCGAATACTACGGCCGCATCCGCGGAGAGATCACCTGAGGAAGAGCTCATGGGAAAAATCGTCGGTGTCTTTACCGCCTCGCATGCTCCGGGCCTCACGGGTTTTCCAGACCGGGCCGAACCCGGCGAACGAGCGGCCGTCCAGGATGCGTTCACCGAGGTGCGACGGCGTGTGGAACAGCTCGCTCCCGACGCGGTGATCGCGGTGTCCGTTGAGCATTTCACCAACTTCTTCCTCAGCAACCTGCCGGCATTCGCGATCGCCACGGCCGAGTCCTTCCTGGGTCCCGTAACTCCCGAGATGGCTGCATTCCTGCGTGTACAGCAACGGCAATACCCGGGTTGTCCAGCGCTAGGTGAACACCTCTATCGATTTGCCCTCGAGTCGGATTTCGACCCCGCGATGGTTGCCGGAGAGCTATTCTTCGACGAGAACTTCTGCGTGCCAATGGAGTACATCGACCCACGGTCACAATTACCGCTGGTGCCGGTGATCGTCAACGGCGTCAACCCACCGTGCCCCACCATGCGGCGTTGCTATGACTTCGGCAGCATGATCAGGGCCGCGGTGGAGGCCCAGAGCTTTGCCGACCGGGTCGTCGTACTGGGTTCCGGCGGGCTGTCGCACTGGGTGGGCATGGCCGAATCCGGACGAGTCAACGAGCAGTTCGACCGCGACTTCCTGGCCCGGATGGAAAGCGGCGATCGCCATCGCCTCATCGACTACACCCAGGACCAAATCGAGATGGCGGGCAACGGGGCACACGAGGTGCGTACTTGGCTGATCGCAGCCGGGGCCGCGGGCTCAGCGTTCGAAACGCTGGCATACCAACCAGTTTCGGCATGGCTGACGGGGACGGCGATCGGCGCCGCCCGGCTGTAGCAGTGAGAAAAGGAGCACAAACGCAATGAATTCTCTGCCAAAAGTGACCGGACGCGATATGCGCGGAGTCATGGCCTACCCGCCGACGCCGGCGCTTCCGGGCGCCGAACGGGTCGATGCCACCGACACCGTCGATCTGGTCGAGACGGAGCGAATGATTCGGACCCTGATCGATGACGGTGTGGACGCCATCGCGCTCAACGGCACTCTGGGCGAATGCGCGACACTGACTTTGGACGAGTGGAAGAGCTTCGCCGGTTGCGTCGCCGAAACCGTCAAGTCGGTCAGTCCGGATTTCCCGGTATTCATCGGTACGACCACGCTGAACACCCGCGACACCGTGGCCCGCATGAAATATCTTGTCGACCTGGGCATCACCGGCACCCTGCTCGGCCGCCCGATGTGGGGCAACATGGTGGCACCGGTCATGGAGCGTTTCTATCGCGACGTGGCCGAGGCGGTTCCAGAATTGGCCATCGTCGTCTACGACAACACCGCTGCCTTCGGCGGCGTGATCCCGCGCGTCGTCTACCGCACGTTGGTGGAGCTGCCCCAGATTGTCGCAGTGAAGTACGCCGGCGGCGCCTCGACGGGCTTCCGCTACCACAACGACATGGCGCACACCGGTACCAGCTTTCCCTTGATGCCGATCGAAACCGATTGGCTACCGGCGTGGGAGATGTACGGCGAGGAATTGGTGGGCATGGCTTGGTCGTCGACCACCGCCTGCGGTCCGGCGCCCGTGTTGGCTTTGCGTGATGCTCTGCGGGAAGGGCGAATCGACGATGCTCGCTGGCTCAACGAGCGGCTGCGCTGGGCGCACGAGCCATTCTTGGTGGGCCAGGACTTCATGGAGTTCTCGAAGTACAACGTTCCGCTGGAAAAGATTCGGGTGAACGAAGCCGGCTATATCCAGGTGGGCAAGTGCCGACCTCCTTACACCGAGGACTTGGTGCCCGAGGTGCACGTTCGGGACACCAAGGAACACATCGGGCGCTACCAACAGGTGATCAAGGAGGTCGCCGACAGGTTGGGCGTCACCCACACCGTCGAACAGTCATAGTGCGAGCCCGGTAGGGGATTACGCGGCGGCGTCGGAGCGCGACGAAGGCGCTCCGACGCGCTCGCGGCTGTGGCCGAGGGTTAAGGGAAGAGATTTGCTTCGATGAATAGTGGATTGTCCGAGGCGTCAATGCTGGTGTGCGGTGGCGGGTCCGGCATTGGCCGGGGCGTCGTGGACGCGTATGCGGCCGAGGGGGCGAGGGTAACGGTTGTCGAGCGTTCCGAAGAGGCCGCCGCGCGGGTGCGTCGTGAGCACGGCGGCGCGGTACGAGTGGTGGTCGGGGACGCAACCGATGCGGCAACTCTGGACGCAGCGATCGACACCGCGATGGGTGCCTTCGGCGGCCTGGACAACTTGACGTGCTGCGTCGGCGTGTTCGACTTCTATGCGTCGATGCGAAACATGACCGTGGGGGAATTGGCTGACGCCGCAGAAGAGTCCTGGCGCGCAAACGTGCTCAGTGCGCTGTTAGCGGTGAACCTCGCCTACCCCCAGCTACGCGAGCGGGGCGGCTCGATCACCCTCACACTCTCCGAGTCGGCGTTTCACCCCGTCGGCGGTGGCGTCTTGTACGGAAGCGCGAAATGGGCGCTGCGCGGGCTGGTTTCGCATCTGGCTCGCGACCTGGCCCCCGAGATCCGCGTCAACGGCGTCGCGCCGGGTGGCACCACCGGCACGAACTTCGGGGGATTGCGAACGCTGGGACAGACAGAAACGGCGGCCACCGTCGAAGGTCGTGACGCGCGGATACGGGCCAACAATCTCCTTGGGGTGCTACCTACCCCGTCCGACCATGCGCAGGCCTACGTGTACTTGGCGGATCCGTGCAGATCCCGGGTACTCACCGGAGCCATCATCAACACGGACGGCGGCAAGTGATCGGGTCGGTCCCCACCGACTTGTGGATCGGTGAGCGACAGATCCCACCCCGCAGCGGTCTCCGGTTCGACGTCATCGACCCCGCCACCGGCGTACCGCTTGCCCAAGTGGCCGATGCGGGACCGGCCGACGCGATGTGCGCCTTGGACCTTGCTGACCGGGTGCAGCCGGTATGGGCGGCGACCCCGGCCCGTCGACGCAGCGAAATCCTCTGTCGAGCCTACGAATTGGTGCGAGCACGTGCGGAACAGTTCGCCAGCGTGATCACGCTCGAGATGGGCAAGCCACTCACCGAAAGCCGCGAAGAGGTCGGCTACGGCGCGGAGTTCTTGCGCTGGTTCGCCGAGGAAGCGGTCAGGATAGGCGGACGCACGGCTACTGCACCGGCAGGTACCGGTCAGATCCTGGTGACGAAGGAACCGGTGGGACCCGTGTTGGCGATCACGCCGTGGAACTTTCCGCTGGCGATGGGCACCCGAAAGATCGCGGCGGCGTTGGCGGCGGGCTGCACCATCCTCGTCAAGCCGGCACCGGAGACTCCTCTGACAATGCAGCTCCTCGGCCGAGTCTTCGCTGACGCGGGCCTTCCCGACGGTGTGCTATCGATTTTGCCGACATCGTCGGCTGCGGCGGTGAGCGAACCGCTGATCCGGGATGCGCGGTTGCGGAAACTGACGTTCACCGGGTCCACGCCGGTGGGCAAGCACTTGGTCAAGTTGTCGGCCGACCGTCTGCTGCGGACGTCGATGGAGCTTGGTGGCAACGCACCACTCCTGGTATTCGAGGACGCCGACATCGACACAGCAGTCAAGGAAGCCGTCGCCGCGAAGTTCCGCAATGGCGGACAGGCCTGCACCGCCGCGAATCGCTTCTACGTGGCCCAGCGGGTTTTCGAGGAGTTCGTCGACGGACTGGTGCAGCGGGTATCAGCCCTGCGGCTCGGGCCGGGCACCGACCCTGCCACCGACATAGGCCCATTGATCAGTGCGGAACAGGTCAGTGCCGTCGGCGCACTGGTCGATGACGCCACCGCCCGCGGTGCGTGCGTGCGGCTCGGCGGCACAGCGCCGTCTCGTGAAGGCTTCTTCTTTCAGCCAACCGTGCTTGAAGGGGTGCCTCGTGACGCGCGGCTACTCCGGGAGGAGATTTTCGGCCCGGTTGCCCCGGTGGTCGCCTTCGCCGACGAGGACGAGGCGATCGCGGCGGCGAACGACACCAAATACGGGCTCGCGGCCTACGTTTTCAGTCGAGACATCCAGCGTGTCGCGCGGGTCAGCGGCGCCCTCAAGGCAGGGATGGTCGGGGTCAACCGCGGGATCATCTCCGATCCGGCGGCGCCATTCGGCGGTGTGAAGGAATCCGGATACGGGCGCGAAGGGGGTCGAGAAGGCATCGATGAATATCTCGACGTCAAGTACATCGCCCTGTAAGAGTGACGTTGCCGGCGGTGGTTGAAACTCTGCCCGCTTCGCCTTGCTTGGCTAATGCACGCTAACCTCGCCTCGGGGGGAGGTGCCGCGTCTGCTCGGGAGGGATTCACATATGCGCATGCTTAGCGTTGCCGTTTTTGTCGCGGCGGCCGCCGCCTTCGGGTCGTTAGTCGCGCCGGAGGCGCTGGCGGCGCCGAAGGACTACTGCGCCGACCTCAAGGGCAGCAGTACGGGCAAAGCGTGTGAGATTCAGGTCTCTGACCCTGCCTACAGCATCGACATCAGCATCCCGCTGGATTACCCCAACCAACAGCCGATCGCCGACTTTGTCTCCCAGACACGCGACGCGTTCGTCAATGCGGCCAAGTCAGGCGCGTCCCGCTCTGAGTTGACGATCAAGCCGACGGAATACAACTCCGCGATTCCACCGCGTGGCACGCAAACCGTGGTGTTCAAGGTGTACCGAAACGTCGCCGGTGCGCAACCACAGACGACGTTCAAGGCCTTCAACTGGGACCAGACCTATCGCAAGCAAATCCTTTTCACGGCCAAGTCCGACGACAAACAAAACACGCCATTGTGGCGGGTGGACGATCCGCTGAAGGTCGTTGCGCCGATCGTCCAGGCCGAACTGTCGAAGCAGCAGGCCCCGGCACCGGCGGCCGGGCCATCGACGCCGCCCGCGCAACCGGGTCAGCCGGCCACAACCGCGCCGCCTCCGGTGGTGCCGATCTCAGCGACCGCGCTGTATGACCCCGCCAACTACCAGAATTTCGCGGTGGTCAACGACGGGGTGATCTTCTTCTTCGACCAGGGCGCGCTGGTGCCGGACGCTGCGCAGGTGCTGGTGCCGCGGTCGGCGATCGACCCGATGCTTGCTTGAGGCTTCGGCGCCGAGCCGATGGACACGGCCGCTTATGCCGCCTGCGCGGCTACCGTCGTAGATCCGGGGAACGGGACCTCCACACCCCGTTGGAACGACAGGGCCGCGCTCTGGAGAAGCAACGTGAGCGCCAGCAGGCTGACCCATAGCCAGGCTTCGGTGGGCGAGATGTGCACGGCGGGATTCGCATAACCCAGCAGCGCGACTGAGCGCATGGTCACCGCGATCGCGAGGACGATCGTCGTGTAGGGGACCAACGATTGGAAGCGTCGGGCCGTGCTGCTGAGGGGTGCTTCCGACCGCCGCCGCTTGATTCCGGCCACCCATATGACCGCACTGACGCAGGTGATCGCCACCGGTATCAGGGTCGAGAAGTGGTTGGCCTGGTCCCATAGCGGTTGCAGCGGCTGTCGCGTCTCGGGATTGCCGAGCGCCAACGCAAGATGTCCCAGCGTTTGCTCGACGAACGCGACGGCGAGCGCCGGAGCGACCACCGCAAGGATGAACACGCAATGCTTGACGAGCAGGGCTGAGGTTCCCGAAAAGAACTGCACCACGGCATAAAGCAACATGTAGACCGAGGCCGCCAGCGACACCGCGGCCAGCACTGCCGCGGACGCGGCTCGGCCTTCGGTGAGGGCGCAGCCGCTCTCACCGGCAAGCAAGCTGTAACGCAGGGTGGTCAGAATCAACCCCAGGAATGCGCACACCAGCGCGATCCCCACCTGATTCTCATGCTGAGCCTCACGGGGGTCCAGCACACGACTATCCCCGCGGCGGCGATAGGCACGGTCCAGCACGAGATTGATGACGACGAACGCGAAGCCGGCCAGGATGCCGGCGAACTGGGCGTAGCTCCGCGCCACTACCGACGGGTCAAAACCAGACCAAAGGACGCAGGGCTCAGCGAATAGTCCGATGGCCATTGCCGCATAGTAATGACCACATTGGCAATCAAGTGTGTTGTGAGGCCACGTGTCTCACGGGCCGAAGGCCTGCGTTTCGCTCCGTGGCCCTGTCGGCCGCCTCGCGCAGTGCGAGCCATGTCGTAGGCGGCGGGGCTGCCACATCGAATTTGCCGCCCAACCGGCCGATCGTTTGTGCTATAGCAAATCTGTGAAGTAATGACTGCAGCTCATAGGGAGGACGCGAGACCATGACCGTTGCACGAGGCTTTCTCCCGGTCGCCGCGCTCGCCGGCTGGCTGGCCATCGGATCAGTTGGCACCGCATGGGCGGCACCGACGTTGAGCGGCCACTACATCGCGACCGTCACCTCGTCAACGGGGGAGACCACCGATAGCGACTGGTACTTCACTCCGTGCGGTGATGGATGCGCGTCAGCAGCCAACACCCCCGGCGGCCCGTCCTTCGGCAACGCACGAATGGTCAACGGCCAGTGGACGATGGTCTGGCACTCTGATGCCTTCTGCCCGGGCGGCTCGCGGGTTCCGGGGGTGTACGTCAGCTACGCCAGCTGGGACCCGGAAACCCTTGAGGGCAAAGATGATTCGGGCATCGACACGCCGATATGCGGGTCCGGAGGCAGACCGCCACGCGTGACCCAGCACCTGCAACTCACCCAAGTGGGATAGTTCTCTGGGCCTGGCTCGCGGTCAAATAGTCAGTCGCCCGGCGCCGTCTCCTCGTGCCATCGCCGCTGTTGCCTACGCCGAAAGCGCGCCGGCGTCGTCCCAACCTCCGCGCGGAAAGCGCGCGAGAATGCCGACTCGGATTGATAGCCAACCTGGCTGGCGCCGGGGGCCACCGGCGCGTCACTCGAATCGAGCAGTTGCACCGCAGTCATCACCCGCACGCGCACCAGAAAAGTGCCTACCGTCATGCCTGTTTCCTGACCAAAACGACGTAGGAACGTCGCCCGGGACATGGCGGCCGAGCGGCTAAGCCGATCGATGGTCCAGTCAGCACCCGGCTCCTGGAGAACGTTTTCGATGGTTTTCGCGATACGTGGATCGGCTGCCGCGGTCCACAACGCGCTCGTCGTGGCGGCGTTTGTCGAAGATCTCAGAGTCATCGCAAGGAGTGCCGTGGCGAGGGCCGACAGGATCGCAGCGGTGCCTTTCCCTTCGCGCTGTGCCTCTTTGCGCATCATGGCACTCAACATCGCCAGCATCTCCTCGGTGTCCGCGGACTGCCCCAGTGGCACGTGCAGGGGATCCGGCAGACTGCCGAACAGCACCGCGCCTGCACCTGCATCGAAGGTGTAATGCCCGCAGAACAAGTCGATGACCGCGGCACCCCCGCGCCTGCTGTGGGTCGTCACGAAAGCTTCACCGGCGGTGTCGGTTGTGCCGCGTACACGGCCAGCCCCAGCCGTGATCACTTGATGGGGAGACCCACTCGGAATCAACACAACGTCTCCTGGTCGCATCTCCAGCAGCCTGGAACCAACCTGCAGCTGACATTGGCCCTCAAGCAGGACGTGGAACGGTGCCTGCAGCTTGGGGTATGCCGCGACATCCATCCGGGTGGTTCTGCCTAACAGGCAGCGCTTGTCGATGCTCGCACCGAGCCGTACCAACTCCAGCAAGCGGCTGACGGTGTCCATGGATGAGACTTTCGAGCAGAAATATGGGCCTATTTGCCCTATTTGTACCACTCTTGATTGCGTACGTTCAACGCATGTCGGAGGTCTGTTGCGTCGCCGTACGTGACTGAGCATGCCGACTGAGTCACTAAATGCGTTGCGCCGCCGTGAAATTTATGTCTAGCGCAGGTGGGCAGAACAACATCGACGAGGAGTCATCTTGAGGGAACACGAACAGTTGGCATCCACCGGAACAAGCGCTCGTAGAGCGGGTTTCACCCATGGCATCATGCGGGGGTTGCCTGCGGTAAGCGTCCTCGCCGCGGTGCTACTCCGGTACGGACTGGTCATCGTCATCGGGTGGATCGGCCTGCTGAAGTTCGCCCACTACGAAGCGCACCAAATCGCGCCGCTGGTCGCTCACAGCCCCTTCATGGCCTGGCTGTACGACGTCTTTCCCGAGTACACCTTCTCCGTGCTGCTCGGGGTGATGGAGGTCAGTGCAGCCATTCTCTTGGCGGTGAAACCTATCGCGCCGCGGATTTCAGCTCTCGGGAGTCTGTTGTCAATCCTGCTGTTCATCTCCACTATCACGTTTTTGTTCACCACCCCAGGCGTCGGCGAACCGGCCGGCGGTGGTTTCCCCGCGATCACGTTGCTGGCCGAATTTCTTCTCAAAGACACGGTGCTGCTGGGCGCTTCGTTCTGGACACTGGCGGATGCTATTCGGTCGGGCTGGCTCTCGAGCCGGCCCGACTGAACTGGTTCCCAGCGACGGTGGGTTGTCGCCAAGGTTCGTGCAGTCCCGCTGCTGGGGGCCAATGACCTAGGAACGCGGCCAGCGCGTACCAAACGCAAGCACGGGACCGTTCCCTCAAATGTCTGGCGAGCTAGGCAACCGGTGTTGAGGTGGGATTTGGCGTCCTAGGGAATCGGTTGACATGATCACGCCGCGGTGACGATGGCTCACAGCATGCAGCGGTTTTGCCACGGGCTGGCGGCCAGCGGCATGATAAGGCCAACGCTCACGTCGAGGAATCGGGAAGCATGCCGAAGGTCGCCATCAAGGTCTTCATCATGTTGGCGCTGACCTCGCTGTCATTGTGCAGTGCAGCGCATTCGCCGATAGCCACTCGTGCCCCCCACGCTGCGCCGGAGCGTGTTGAGTTAGCGAACAATTGGACGATGTCTGTGGCGGACACCGTCTCGGCGGACGGTGACGCCCTGTCTGCGTCGGACTATGACGCCGGCGGTTGGTATCAGGTCCGCCACATGCCGGCCACCGTGTTGGAGGTCCTGCGTGAAAACGATGTGTACCGGGATCTGTATGTCGGCAAGAACCTCCGCGACCAGGTTCCGCAGGACCTTTATAAACATGATTGGTGGTACCGCACTCAGTTCACCGCCCCGGCGGGTCGACAGACCTACCTCTTGGAATTTCCCGGAATCAACTACCGCGCCGACATCTGGCTGAACGGGCGCCTGGTTGCCGACCACGAGCAGATCGTGGGCATGTACGCCGACCATCAGTTCGACGTGACGCCGCTGATCCGGTCCGGGGAGCCGAATGTACTGGCGGTCAGGGTAATCCCGGAACGCGCGCTGCAGGACATTGACGGTGTCGAGCTGGCTGACAGCTGGAACGACTGGATCAATTGGGACTATCTGGGCTTTCCGCCGCTTAACGGCGATCCGGACCGGCGCGGAACGTCTTTCGTCCCCGACCGCAACGCCGGCATTTGGAAGCCGGTGTACCTGACAGCGCTCGGAACCGTGGGAATCAATGCGGCGACGGTCAATTCGGAACTCCCGCTGCCCCGCACCGACAGTGCGCGCCTGACGATCCACGCCGACGTGCACAACTATTCCCAGCAACGCACCCGCGGCGTTCTCCGCGCCACCATCACCCGCCCGGACAAGACCACCGTCGATGTCGAACAGGCGGTCCTCTTGGCACCCGGCGAAGATCAGCACGTCACGTTCGCGCCAGACCAGTTCTCGCAATTGAACTTTGACCATCCGGAGTTGTGGTGGCCCTACACGATGGGCCGGCCGGATCTGCACAACCTTCGGTTGGAATACCGGGTCGACAATCAACTCAGCGACACCAAGGAACTGCGTTTCGGCATCCGGACTGTCAGACAGTACCGAGACGCGGGGTTCTCCGCAGACGGCGGAGACTTCTATCTGGAAGTCAATGGCAAGAGGTTCCCGGTGCGCGGCGCCGCATACACGCCCGATCTGCTCTTCAGGTACGACCCTGACCGCGAAACCGCAATCCTGCACTACGCCAAGGATTTAGGTCTCAACATGCTGCGGCTCGAAGGCAAGTTAGCTAGCGAACACCTCATCGAGGAAGCGGACGAGCTGGGGATCCCGCTGATGGCCGGCTGGATGTGCTGCAACCAGTGGGAGAAGTGGGAGCAGTGGGACGCCGAA
The DNA here is from genome assembly GCF_001668675.1 of Mycobacterium asiaticum. Classification (GTDB taxonomy): domain Bacteria; phylum Actinomycetota; class Actinomycetes; order Mycobacteriales; family Mycobacteriaceae; genus Mycobacterium; species Mycobacterium asiaticum_D. Next base: position 32,936 of record NZ_LZKQ01000289.1, read on the forward strand.
GATCAACGGGTGGCGATGGACAGTCTGCGCTCACAGATTCGGGAGCTTCGAAGCCACGCCTCAGCGTTCATCTGGGCCAACGGTAGTGACGGCTTGCCGCCACCGAACATCCGTGCTCGTTACCGGTCCATCCTCGACGAATTGTATTGGCAGAATCCCATCGTCGATACCGCCTCCCCGCAGGCAAAGGATGCCGACGGCGCGGTGCAGTGGGACGGCATCGATATGACCGGACCGTATACCTGGCGCCCGCCCACCTACTGGTTCAGCGGCCGATACGGAGCCACCTGGGGTGCATCGGCCGAACAGGGAAGTAATGAACAGATACCCCCGTTCGCCAGCCTTCGGAAGTTCATCCCGCCCCACGAGTTGTGGCCGATCAACGACACCTGGTCCTTCCATGCGGGCGCGCAGTACAAGAACGCGGCCCTGCTGAGTGCGCAGCGTTCTATCGGGATGCGCTACGGGGTTTCCGACAGCGCTGAGATATTCGCTGCCAAAGCGCAATTGGCGCAATATGAGTCAGCACGCGCCCAGTTCGAGTCCTTCGCCGCCGGGGGCTGGGATATTCACAAGATGACGATCTATTGGATGCTGAACAGTCACTGGCCGTCGTTCTTCGGGCAGCTGTTCGACTACTACCTGCGCCCGGGTGGTGCTTATTTCGGAGCCAAGAAGGGTTTACGGCCGCTTTCCGTGGTCTTCGATTCCTATGCGCGGGGGATCGGCAATTCGGCACACGTCAGCGTTGTCAACCAATCGCCGACGGATGTGGACGACCTTCGGGTCCGCGTCCGGGTTTATGACCTGCAGGGCACGCTGCAGGCTGAGGGAACGGCCGAGGGCATCAGCGTCTCCGCCGGTGGTGCGACCGAGGCGATGACGCTGCCGAGCGGTCTCGCGAAGTCGCCCGTTTTCTTCGTTCGGTGTGAGCTGACGCGCCCGTCCGGCGAAGTCGTCGCGGAGAACGTGTACTGGCAGTCTCAGCAGCCCGACGACGTGGGGGATCCCGACAACGATCGGGCGTTCGATTCGATGCAGGCGAGTTGGGCGGACATGACCGCGCTGAACTGGATGCCGCGGGTGCCGCTGGACATCACGGCTTCTCACCAGGCGGACCCTGGGGGAGTGGTGATCCGGTTGCACAACCCCACGTCGAACGTCGCGTTCTTCGAACGTGCCGAGATCATGTCGACGCGCGACGGCGACGAGATCCTGCCGGTCGAGTACGACGACAACTACGTGACCGTGTTTCCCGGGGAGACCGTGGAGATCCGGGGGAGTGTGCCGGCTTCGTTGGCGAACTGGGTTCGGGTGACTGGGTATAACTCGTCGCCAATCACCGTGGCTGTCGAGTAGCGTCTCGGCTTCGTCGGTTACGTGGGTAGCCTGGGGTAATGCCTGCAGCCTTTGATCTGCGTCAGTTGGACGTGCCGGTTGTTCAAGCCGGCATGGGTACGGTGGCGGGCTTCGAACTAGCAGCCGCCGTGTCGGAGGCAGGTGGTCTGGGAACGATCGCGGGGGCGCGTGCCGAGATTGCCGCAGAGGTGGCGGCCGCACGCAGGCTTACCGGGCGACCGATCGCGGTGAACCTGTTGCTGCCCTTCGTGCGTCGTGGCGATATGGAGGCGGCCGCTGCCGCTGATGTGATCGTGACTTTTTGGGGTGTTCCCCGCCGCCTCGCTGCGACCACCTGGATTCACCAGTGCGGGTCGGTTGATGAGGCGAAGGCCGCTGAAGCCGCGGGCGCCGACGGGGTGATCGCGCAAGGAGTGGAGGCCGGCGGCCACGTCCGCGGAACGACTCCGGCGCTCGAGTTGCTCGACCAGGTGCGCAGGGCAGTGAACATTCCGGTGTTGGTCGCGGGTGGGATCGTCGATGCGCAAGGCGTGCGGGAGGCGCTGGACGCCGGTGCGGCCGCCGCCGTTGTTGGGACTCGCTTCCTGCTCAGCGAGGAGTGTCGCGCGCATCCGGAGTACAAGAGGCGTTGCCTGGAGGCCAATGAGACGGTGCTGACGGAACTCTTCGGGCTGGGCTGGCCCGATGCGCCGCACCGGGTGATTCCTAACGGTGCCACTCGGCGTTGGTTGGGTAACGGATCGCGAGGGCCGCGGTGGCTTCGTGTTGCGAATCGGCTCTTGTCTCTGCTGGCCAACTCGATGCCGGATGCGGCTCAAAACCGCGCTGTGCGAGCGCAATTGCCTGCGTGGTTGCCGTATGCGATCGCTCAGCCGCCCGGAGTGGACGGACCTGCTGAGTTGGTGGATGCGCGTCCGCTCTATGCGGGCGCGAACGTTGGGCGGATCACAGATGTTCGTCCGGCTGGTGAGCTGGTCGGGTTGCTGACGCCCTAAGGCAGACGGCGCCCGGATACTTAGCCGCATTGAGGATGCTTGGGTGATGCCCGGATGACGAGTACTAGCGTTTGGTGTGGTCTTTCGACGTAGGAACGCACCTCCTTCCGCACGCGAACGGGTACAGGCCGCGTCGCGGGTCGAGGTTGCGTCCACCAAAGTGGTGTATCAGTCGGGCCGTGAGTTGAGGACCGGCGTGTCGCAGCCGGCTAGATAAGGG